>JBCCFK010000031.1:0-22230 GCA_039029775.1 Actinomycetota bacterium
GACCGCAGCCCCGGACGACAGGAGCGTCGCCTCGCGGGTACCGTCCGGTCATGAGCGTTCCGGTGCCAGTCGAAGAGCTAGCCGATGCCGTCGCCCGCTACGGGCCGGTGGCGTATCTCCTGACCACGGGCGATGACATGCGCCCACACGCCACCCATGTCGTGGTGGAGGTCGAGCAGGGGACCATCCGCTGCGGGATCGGCCGCCGCACGGCGCGCAACGCGTCGGCGCGCCCCGCCGTCTCGTTGCTCTGGTCCCCGAACGAGGAAGGCGACTACAGCCTGATCGTCGACGGTGACATCGAGGTCACGGGGACGCCGGGGGAGGACGCCGCAGGCGTCATCACCGTCACACACGCGATCCTGCATCGCGCGGCGTCCGCTCCGACCGATGGCGATTGCGATTCGGACTGCAAGCCGGTCGACGTCTCATGAACCACGCGACGTTGGGCCGGACCGGCCTGCCCGTGTCCCGCCTGTGTCTCGGCACGATGACGTTCGGGAACCAGTGCGACGAGCCGACATCGCACGCGATCCTCGATCACGCCGTCGACAACGGCATCACGTTCATCGACACCGCCGACATGTACCCGGCCACGGGGCCCGACGAGGTCGGTCTGACCGAGGAGATCATCGGTCGGTGGATGAAGGGGCGGCGTCACGAGGTCGTGTTGGCCACGAAGTTCTGGGGCCCGACCGGCCCGGCGCCGTGGAACCGCGGCGCGAGCCGTCGACACATCATGGAGGCCGTCGAGGCGTCGCTGCGCCGACTCGGGACCGACACCATCGACCTCTACCAGATCCACTTTCCCGATCAGGTCTCGCCGACCGACGAGATCCTCCAGGCCTTCGACGACCTGGTACGGCAGGGGAAGGTCCACTACGTCGGGTGCTCGAACTTCCCCGCCTGGGTCCTGGCCCGGTCGATCGGCCGCAGCGAGGCTCTGGGGCTGGTCCGCTACGACTGCGTGCAGCCTCGCTACAACCTGTTGTTCCGCAGCTTCGAGCGCGATCTCTTCCCCTTGTGTGAAACGGACGAGATCGCCGTCATCCCCTACAACCCCCTGGCGGGCGGCCTGCTGACGGGCAAGCACAAGCGCGAAGCGCCCGACAGCGGGAGCCGCTTCACCATCGCGGGTGGCCAGGGTGACCGGTACATGGAGCGGTACTGGCAGGATCAGCTCCACGACGTGGTCGAGGCGATCCGCCCACTGGCGGCCGAGTCCGGGCGCTCGATGGCGGAGCTGGCCGTCGGCTGGGTGCTGGCCAATCCCACCGTGACCTCGCCGATCGTGGGGGCGACGCGCCCCGACCAGCTCGATGATGCGATCGCGGCCGAAGCGTCGCCGCTCGACGATGACCTCAAGACCGCGCTCGACGAGCTGACCCACCACCTCCGGGTCGTGGAGGCCGACCGCTAGGTCCGGGTACCGGCTGCGAGATCGCGCTCGATCTCGCGCAGCATCTCGGCGATCGTGTCCATCAGATGGTTGGCGTTGTCCTGGTGGTCCTCGTGCGGGAACTCCATCGGGGCGCCGAGCCGGATGATCAGGTCGCGTCGGCGGAAGAGCCCGAGCTTCGGGACCGGCCTCCCGACGGGCCAGATCCGGTCGCTGCCGTGGATGGCGACGGGAACGATGTGGGCACCGGTCCGCTCGGCGATGCGCGAGACCCCGGTCCGGGCCTGGCCGACACCGTCGGGGCGGTCCTTCGGCGGCACCAGCCGCCCCTCGGGCATGATCGCCACCGTCGACCCGGCCCCGAGCGTCTCCACTGCGGTGTCCTCGGCCTGCTCGCGAACCGCGGTGGAGGTGGGGATGCACCCGATGCGGTGGAGCCAGCCGCCGACGACGGGCTTGTCGAACAGATCTGCCCGGACCTGCATGCGGCACGTCAGCGACAGCTTGCCGAAGACCGCCATCGCGGCGGCGATGTCGAGGAAGCTCCGATGGTTTGCCGCGAACACCAGCGGCTTGTCGTGGGGGAAGACCGGCGCCTCCGGAAGTTCGACGCGGGCGATGACGCGGCAGAGCCGGTGCATGCGCCGCGAGTGGCGGAGCATGTAGTCCGCGTGGGGGATCTCCTGGGTGTTCGGGCGTTCGGCCCATTGGGTCCGGGTGGGCATGGTCATGGTCATGGTGCTGCGGGCGTGCCTCGGGCGATCAGGAGTCGATGTCTCGGGCGGCCTGCGCACTCAGCTCGTCGACGCGCCGCTCGCCCTCCGGAGTCTGACCCCCGAGGTCGAGGAATCGTTGCATTCCCGCCGTCGCGGCGTCGGTGGCCATCAGCTGGTTGAACCGGAAGCTCTCCCGTAGGAGCCCGTGGGTCGGGTCCGGGGCCCCCTCGAGCATGGCGGTCTTCGCGTGCCGGACGGCGCCCGGAGGAAACGACCCGATCCGGTGCGCGAGGTCGTCGACGAAGCCGTCGAGTTCGTCCGGTGGGAGGGCCCGATCGAAGTATCCCCAGCGCTCTCCGGTCTCGGCGTCGAGGTCGACGCCGCCCAGGATGATCTCGCAGGCCCGCCCCCAACCGATCAACCGTGGGAGTCGTTGGGTGCCGCCGCCGCCGGGGAGGATGCCGATGGGCACCTCCATCTGGTTCACGATCGCCCGCCCCAGGGCCCCGTAGCGCATGTCGCACGCCATCGCGATCTCACTCCCGCCACCACCGACCCGGCCGGCGATCTTGCAGATGGTCACCTTCGACATCGTCCTGAATCGCTCGCACAGCTGATCGAAGACGTTGAGGTCGTCGGGAGGCTCGGTCGGGGCGGTCCGGTCCGTGCTGAGCAGCGCGGCCACATCGAAGTGGGCGATGAAGAACTCGGGGTTCGCGCTCGCGAGCACGAGGACCGTCGTGGAGTCGTCGGCGGCCAGCTCCTCGGTGGCCTTCAGGAGGTCGATCAGCAGCTCGCGTGTGATCACGTTGACCGGCGGGTTGTCCATCGTCAGTGTCGCGACACGCCCCTCGGTCGTGACGGTGACGGTTTCGTAGCTCACGAGCCGACCTGGACGATCACCTTGCCCCAGGTCTTGCGTTCCGCCATGTCCTGAATGGACCGCGCGCCGTCCTCGAAGGCGTACGGCGGATAGATCAGCGGGTCGACGGCGCCGGTTCCGGCGAGCTCGAGGATCGAGTGCATCTGACGGTTGATCGACTCGGGGTCGCGCCCGAGCGATGCGCCCCAGTGGACGCCGACGACGCTGTAGTTCTTGAGGAGGATGTGGTTGGCGGGGATGTCCGGGATGCCGGCCACGAATCCGATCACGAGGAGTCGCCCGTCCCAGGCCATGCACCGGCGCATCTGGTGCATCGTGTCGCCGCCGACGGGGTCGTAGGCGACGTCGACGCCGCCGCCGCTGGCCTCACGGACGGCGTCGACCCAGTCCGGGGTCGCGTGGTGGTCGATGACGACGTCGGCGCCGAGCTGGCGAGCTTGTTCGACCTTCACCTCGCCACCTGCCACCGCGATGACCCTGGCCCCGGCGGCCTTGCCCAGCTGGATGGCCGCCGAACCGGTTCCGCCGGCGGCCCCGCTGACGAGCAGGGTCTCGCCCTCCTGGATGTTCGCCCGGTCGTGCAGGGCGAACCACGTGGTGCCGTAGTTGATCGGCACCGCGGCCGCCTTGTCGCTGGCGAAGTTGTCCGGGAGCTTCCAGAGCGAGGCCGCCGGCATCACGACCTGTTCGACCAGGCCGCCGCCGAGCATCATCACCCGGTCGCCGACGGCGAGGTCGGTCACGCCGTCGCCCACGTCGGTGATGCGGCCGGCACTCTCGCCACCAGGCGTGTGCGGGAAGGTGGTCTTGACCTGGTACTCACCCCGGCATTGCAGGACGTCGGGGAACGCGATGCCGACCGACTCGATGGCGATCGTGACCGCGCCCGGGCCGGGCGCGTCCGGGTCGGGGAGCTCGTGGATCGCGAGCTTGTCGATCGGGTCGCCGAGTTCGTGGAGTTGCCATGCGCGCATGGCGGCACCCTAGTGCGGTGCCGGTGGCCGGGTGACCGGGACGCCGGCGCCGTCGAACACGACCTCCTGCACGAACTCGACCGTGGGTTCGATCGAGAAGTCGGGCATCGCGCTCCCACGACCCAGGACGATTTCCGTGGTCATGCTCGCCAGTTCCACGATCATCGCGTCCTCCCTGATCTCCCCCCGAGCGATGCCGGCGACCAGGATGCTCACCGCCGGTGCCGACAGCTCGCGCACGACCTCGAGGGTCAGGAGCCCTCGCTCCGCGTCGTGGGGGTTCGAGCCGCCGCAGGCCAGGATCGCCGTCCCGAGCTCCGGGTTGCCCGTGACCCACGTCCCGATGCGGCGGAGGTGGCGTCCGAGCGCCTCCCGAATGGTGATGTCGCCATCGGCGAGGTCGAAGTCGGCCTCGCTCTGCAGGCTGGGCAGGCTGTCATCGACCACCGAACGCAGCAGCGACGTGGCCGTGGGGAAGTTGCGTTCGATGAGCGCGGGCGAGATCCGGCATCGTCGCGCGACCGAGGTGATGGTCGCGGCCGAGAAGCCGCTGGCGCGCAGTTCGTCGCGGAACCCCGCCGCGAGCCGTTCGTAGCTGGCCTCCTCGTAGGGGTCGGCCGCGTGGCGACGCCACGATTCGGCGACCTCCATGGCGAAGGCATCGAGATACCGGCGCACGTCGTCGCCCGTCTGGCCGGCCGGTGCGGCGGCGATCGGCATCAGGCTCAGGCAGGTGAGCTCGAAGAGGTCGAGATCGGCCAGTTCGGGATCGACCGCGGCCCGCATGTACAGCCCCTCGCCGATCGCGTGCAGGACGCACGCGAGTCGTTCCGCCGTCCACGGCGGTCGGAACTCCAGACCCCACGCGTCCATCAGCTCGACGATCACGTGAATCGAGGCTGCGTCGACCCCGTGGTAGTAGTCCGCGAGCATTCGGCCGATCTCGGGGTCGTCCTGCGCCATCGCCCAGCCCAGGATCTGCATGCGGTCGGCCTCGGAGTCGAGTACGCCGCTGAAGGCCAGGGCCGCCAGTCGCTCGACGGCGTCGAACAGGTCGCCCTGGGTCAACTGAAGGAGCGCGGACACCTCCTCGGGCGTCGCCTGGGTGACGAGGTGGTGCAGCCCTGCGTCGTAGACGTCGGCGAACACCTCTCTGAGGAATGTCTCCTTGTCCTCGAAGTGGTCGTAGAAGACGCGCCGTGTCCGTCCGGCCACCGAGGTCACCAGATCGGGCGAGACCCCGGCGCTGAGGATCTCGAAGGCGTGGTCCATCAGGGCTCGGGCGCCGGCCATGGCGAGGCGCGCCTTCGGGTCGGCGATGCCGTCGATCTCCTCGCGGGAGTGGACGCGATCCATCAGGACTCCTCTGCGCCGAGGGCGAGATCCGCAAGCCAGGTGACCAGCGTGTGTTGGGTGCCCTGCGGCCTGACGCTGCGATCGAGGACCGCCCTCGTCAGCATCACGGCGAGTCGCTCGGGCTCGTCGCCAGCTCTCGTGGGCTGTTCGTCTCTCGCCACCTCGAGGATCCGCGTCGCCGGCCGCGAGAGCGTCACCATCAGGCGCGCGGCCGGTTCGTCGGGATGGCGGCCCGGTCGGAGCAAGGGGAGTGTCAGCGCCGCGTGGGCCAACTCGGGCTGATCGTTCGTCCACTGCGCCAGGCGCAGCAGGTGACGATGGAGCACCTTGCGGATCCCCATCGTGTCGGTCGCCAGGTCGAAGTCGATCTCGCGGTCGAACGCCGGCAGCGTTTCGAGGACGGCGCTGCACACGACCTCGTCCGAGCCGGCGAACGCCTGCTTCAGCGAGGCGATGCCCACATCGGCCCATGCTGCGACGCCTTCCATCGTCAGGCGGTCGAGCCCCTGATCGCGCAAGGCGGGCACCACGCTGTCGAGGACGCGCTGGCGGGTGTTGGCGATGAGGGCCGGGTCGTTCCGCTCGCGCCACTGTGTGGCGTTCTGGCGCGAGAGGCCCCGAAGCTCGTCGCCGAACGCCCGCTCGGCCTCGTGCAGCGGCTGCATGATCCCCGAGATGACCGCCAGGATGCAGGTGGCGAAGAACTCCGGTCGGATCGCGTCGTCGCTCACGCGATTCCGCACGTTGAATCCATCCGACAGGGCTCGGATGACGACGGTCAGGCTGCGCGCGTCCCATGGTGGCCGGAGCTTCTGGCCCCACTCGACCAGGGCCTGGGAGACCATGTGTTCATAGAGGTCGTCGACAACGGCGAACTGCCGGCTGACGCTGGTCCGCACCCGGGCATCGGAGGCGCCGATGCCCCATGCGATCGCATGCATGACGGGTTCGGTCGATGTCGCGGTGGTGGAGAACAGGGCGTGGCTGATGGCGGAGACGGCGTCGATGATGTCGCCGCGGGCCTCGAAGATCAGCTCGTCGAATGCCCTGGCGAACTCCTCGGTCAGCTCGCCCTGCTCGGCGATCGCCAGGTAGCCGTCGAGCACCGAGCGCGCGTAGTCCTCCTTCGTCTCGAAGTGGTCGTAGAAGACCCGCCGCGTCCTGCCGGCGACGCCCGTCACCAACTCCGGGCTCAGCCCGTTCGCCAGCACCTTGAAGCCGTCGTCGATCAGCAGACGGGCTCCGGCCTGAATCAGGCGCTCGGCCGGATCCGCGATGTCGGCGACCTCGTCGCGCGTCGGTACCTCCGGCACTGGTGTCCCCTTCCCCCGACCTACGCCGTTGTGTCCCGAGGCTGTCGCCGAGCTCGCCTGCACAGATCGTGTAGGTCACTCTCGCATTGTGTGCTGCGAGCTGCAAGTGGTTGTGGCAGAGTGCGTGACACGTTCGACGAGACCGAGCAGGTCGGCTCGCCCGCCGACCCCGCTCAGTCGTCGAATCTGGCGGGAGCCTGAGTTGCGTAGGGAGCCAGACCGGGTGGGTGTCTGGCTCCCTACGCCCTCATGCGTTTTGGGGCCCGGTGGGCCCCGACGCCCTAGTCTCCCGACATGGGATTGGGAACGCGACCTTTCGTCAAGGGCATGACCGAACTCGACGAGGGCGCCTATGCGTGGCTCGCGCCCGACGGGTCCTGGGGATGGAGCAACGCGGGGCTGATCGTGTCGGGCGACGAGTCGATGCTCGTCGACACCCTGTTCGACCTCGCGCTGACCCGCGAGATGCTCGAGTCGGTCGCAGCCGTCGCCCCGGCCGCCACCGCACACGTCGACGTGCTCGTGAACACCCACGCCAACGGCGATCACTGCCACGGCAACGAGCTGGTCCCGACCGATCGCATCATCGCGTCGGTGACCGCGGCCCAGGAGATGGACGACCTCCCGCCGTCGGCGCTGGCCGCGATGATGCACGTGGTCGCCGAGGACCAGTCGGCGCTCGGACGCTACGTGCGGCATGCGTTCGGTGCGTTCACCTTCGACGGGATCACCCACACCCCACCGACGGAGACCTTCACCGATCGGATGTCGGTCGGCGTCGGGGACAAGCGGGTGGAGTTGATCGAGGTCGGACCGGCACACACGGGTGGCGACGTCATCGTGCACTCGCCCGACGACGGCACGGTCTTCACGGGCGACATCCTGTTCATCGAGGGCACACCGATCATGTGGACCGGTCCGGTCGCCAACTGGATCGCCGCCTGTGATCTGATCGTCGAACTGGATGCACCCACGGTCGTGCCCGGCCACGGCCCCATCACCGACGCGGCCGGCGTCGAGGCCGTGGCGGACTACTGGCGCCTGCTGGAGCGAGAGTCGCGGGCTCGGTTCGAGGCGGGGATGAGCGTCGTGGACGCAGCACGAGACATCGACCTGGGCCCGTTCGCCGACTGGGGTGAGGCGGAGCGGGTGTTCATCAACGTCAACACCCTCTACCGCGAGTTCGGATCGGCACAGGTGGTCGACGACGTGATGGCCCTCTTCCGGGAGATGGGCGAGATCTGGCTCGAGGCGGGCGACTGAGGCTCAGCCGCGCGGGCCGCCGAAGCGGCCCTTGAAGCCGCGGCGGCCGAAATCGGCCTCGCCGCTCACGATGTCGTCGACGCGCTCCTCGATCCGGGTACGGAGCTCGGCGGCGCGCTCATCATCGATCCGACCGGCCTCGATGGCCTCGTCGATCCTCGACTCCGCCTGCTCGACGAGTGCGTCGGCCAATGCGTCTGCGCTGGATCCGTTGGCATCCGCGATCTCGCCCAGGCTCAGGCCGTCGGCCAGGCCTTCCCTGACCGTCTCGGAGTCGAGCCCGAGACCCTCGAGGATCTCACCGCCACCGCCGAGGCGGCCGAAGCCGCCACGGTGGCCATGCCGTTCGGGTCGGGCCTCGCGGAGACGCTCCTCGACCGTGTCGCGCTGGGCCTGGGTGAGGGTGCCGTCGGCGACGAGACCGTCCAGCACCTCGTCCAGTCGCGAGCCGGGGGCCGGGGCGTCGGTGACCTCGGCTTCGTCGGCGTCCTGGGCACCGGCGATCGCCGGGCCCAGCGCCGCGGCGCCGAATCCGGCGCCGAGCATCGACGCGGCGATCGTGGTGGACGCAATGACTTTTCGCATGGTGTGCCTTTCGTGGTGGGGGTTACCGGAGAGGCTCCCGGCGCCACGTAAAGGTGATATCGAACGAATTCAAGAAGGGGGTGAGAAGTCTGTGAAGGATCCGTGACGGCCCGCACCGTCCTTGAATCGGGTCGCACCGTCTCTGGTCTCGCCGCTGCGGATCGTGGCCATGCCCAGCTCGACCTCGTGCGTCAGGGCCTCGCCGAGCTCCATGCCCCACTGTTCGATCGCCGACCGCCGATCCGAGCGCAGGCAACGCTGCGGGAAGGCGCTGAGGTCGGCGGCGAGCTCCAGCGCACCTTCGAGCGCCCCACCGGGTTCGGTCAGCCGGTTGGCCAGCCCCATGCGGAGCGCCTCGTCGCCGCTCACGGGGCGCCCGGTCAGGATCAGATCCATGGCATGGCTGTGGCCGATCAGGCGTGGGAGGCGAACGGTGCCGCCGTCGATCAGCGGAACACCCCACCGCCGGCAATAGACACCGAAGACTGCGTCGGCGGCGGCGACCCGCAGGTCGCACCACAACGCGAGCTCGAGGCCACCGTCCACCGCGTGACCCTCGACGGCGGCGATCACCGGGGTCGTGAGAACCCGACGGCTCGGGCCCATCGGGCCGTCGCTGTCGACGATCTCGCGGGCGCCGAGTTCTTCGACTCGGTTGCCGGTACCTGCCGAGATCGCTTTGAGGTCGGCGCCGGCGCAGAAGGTGCCCGCGGCGCCCGTCAGGATCGCGACGTCGACGCCGTCGTCGGAATCGACGGCGTCGAACGCCTCCTGGAGCGCGGCCGCGGTGGGGCCGTCGACAGCGTTGCGGACGTCGGGTCGGTCGATCGTGATCACGGCGGTCCTGCCGCGAGCTTCGGAACGCACAGTCATGGGTGGGACCCTAGGAGACCGAGGCAGCTCAGCCGAAGAGGAGCACCACCATCCCGGCTCCGCCGTCGTTGCCGACCGTCTGACCCGGTGCGCCGACGACCATGTCCGCTCGGTCGTCACCGTCGATGTCGCCCACGGCGATCGCTCGGGAGAAGCCGCCGTTCGCGCCCGGCTCACCCGGCATGCGGCCGAGCCCGAGGCGGTAGCCCTCGTGCTTGGAGAGCCGGATGCCGTTGGCTCCGCCGAACAGCACGTGGACCTTGCCCGCGCCGCTCGCCTCGCCGATGCCCTCGCCCGGTGCGCCGACCGCCAGATCGTCGCGTCCGTTGTCGTTGAAGTCCCCGACCGCGAGTGTCAGGCCGAACTCGTCGCCGGCCTCGGTCGCGCCGTCGATGCCGGTGCTGGCCTCGTTGAACCCGTCGCTCCCCGTGACCTTCAGGCCGCTCTTCTTGCCGTAGAGCACGTGCACCATGCCGACGGCGGGACGGCCGTCGACCGTCTCGCCGGGCGACCCGATCGCGAGGTCTGCCCGCCGGTTTCCGTCGAAGTCGCCCGAGGCCAGGCTGGCGCCGAACAGTTCGTCGGGGCCGGGCTGGGAGCGGAGGTCGCCGCTGGCCTGGGTGATGAACGTCGAGGCGCCGGGCCGCAGCCCGTTGGCGCCGCCGGGGATGATGTGGACCGCGCCGGCCATCATGTGGCCGTCGACGCTCTCGCCGGGCACGCCCACGGCGAGGTCGTCCCGACCGTCACGATCGAAGTCGCCCGCGGTCAGCGCGGCACCGAAGGAGTCGCCCGCCTCGCGTGCGTCGGCGATGCCGGCGGTGTTCTGGTGGATGCGCTCGTCGTCGGACACCCGAATGCCTCGAGCGCTGCCGTAGAAGACGTGGACCGCACCGGCACCGAGTTGGGTGCCCTTGCCGGCCCCTGGCGCGCCGACCGCCACGTCGTCGTAGCCGTCGCCGTCGAAGTCGCCGACCGCGAGCGCGTGGCCGAGATTCGCGTGCGGTTCGGCCGGGCCGCGCACCCCCTTGGATGCGGCGGTCAGCGTCTTGGAGCCGTTCCCCCGGAGGCCGCTCGACGAGCCGTAGAGCACGGTGAAGCCGCCGGCGTCGACGTGCTTCTTGGTGTCCTCGCCCGCAGCGCCGACCACCGCGTCGTCGTAGCCGTCGCCGTCGAAGTCGCCGACCGCGACCGCAGAGCCCCATCGGTCGTCGGCCTCGCCCTTGCCCTTCACCTTGCTGGTGCCCTGGTGGATCGTGATGTCGTCGTCGGTCGACAGGCCCGAGCGGGTGCCGTAGACGACGTGGATCTGTCCGACGTCGGGTCGGGACCCGAAGTTCTCGTAGGCCGCGCCCGCGACGAGATCGCCGCGGCCGTCGTTGTCGAAGTCGCCGATGGCGAGCGCGCCGCCGAAGAAGTCGCCGACCTCGACCGAACCCTTGATCCCCGGGCCCTGCGAGAACTCCTCGGAGCCCTTGCTGCTGATGGCGGCCACGGTGGTCGCCCCGGCGAGCATCGCGGCCGCGGCGACCGCCGCGATGGCGGTGCGTCGGCGCCGGCGGAGGCGGGCCAGGTCCTGGTGCGTCGCATGTACCGCCATCACTGCCCCCTCAAAACGGTGTCGGCCAGCCCGCTGATGAAGGTGTCCTCGGTGCGTTTGCCGAAGAGTTGATCGGCTCCGGCGTTGCCTCGAAGCGTGTCGGCGCCCATGTCGCCGTGGAGCTGGTCGTGACCGTCGTCGCCGCGGAGGTAGTCGTTGCCGCGCCCGCCGCGGATGTCGTCGCTGCCCGAGCCGCCCCAGACGTCGTCGTTCCCGTCGCCGGCGAAGACCGTGTCGTTTCCGGCGCCGCCGCAGATGACGTCGTCACCACCGTTGCCGTAGATCGTGTCGGCCCCGCCGCCGGCGAAGATCACGTCGCGACCGGACGTCCCGTGGATCGTCTCGCCGGCACCGGTCCCGATGATGGTCGCCTCCTCGCCGCCGCAGGTCGTGGTGAACAACGGCAGCGTCTCGTAGGAGGCGCCGAGGATCTCGGTGGCGTCGGCGCCCAGCCACCCCTCGAGCAGGGTGGCGTACATCGACCGGAAGTCGACCTCGTGGCGGAGGTCGCCACGCTGGTCCAGCTGGCGCAGCGACGGCTGGGCGCCGTACAGGCCACCCGACACCGAGTCGCCGACCACGAACATCGCATTGGCGGTGCCGTGGTCGGTGCCCGTGCCGTTCTGCTCCGGGCGTCGTCCGAACTCCGACATCGTCATGATCACGACCCGGCTGCGGTATTGCGGCTCGATCGTGTTCAGGATCCGGTTGATCGCGCGGTCGATCGAGTCCATGAAGTCGTCGTGATCGGGGCGCTGGTCGGCGTGGTGGTCGTATCCGCCCATGCTGAGGCTGATGACGCGGGCGCCGATGTCGAGGTTGACGAGTCGGGCGACCAACTCGGCGTCCCGGATGATGTTGTTCTCGATGGTGATCTCGGGCGAGAAGATGGCGCCCACCTGGTCGGCGGTGGCCACCGAGCGGCCATTGGTGGCCGCCACCTCGCGGAGGCGATCGGCGCTCAGACTGCCGGAGTTGATGTCCAGCAGCGCCTGGTACATCGGGCGGTTGTAGTTGTTCTCGTCGTAGTCGAGGCCGAAGAGGCCGCCCCAGCCCGGGATGGCCGATGCCGGTCCGTTGGCGCGCTGCATGTGCAACGGGATGCCGGAGTGGCCGATCGTGATCGAAGCCAGCTCGTCGCCGCCGATGCCGTCGACGTAGCGGCCCAGGTAGCCCGTGTACCACGGTGCCGGAGCTGCGGTGCCGGCCATCCAGCGAGCCATGCTCTGGAAGTGCGAGTGGTCGTCGCTCGGTTCGCCGACCCCTCGAATGATCGCCACTTGGCCGCCGGCGAAACGGTCGGCGAGGCGGCTCAGATTGGGGTGCAGATACAGCCCGTCGCCGACGGGGTGGGTGCCCGCCGGGTCGATCGCGAGGGTCGGCCTGAGGTCGAAGTATCGGCCGTCGTCGAGCGGGCACAGGGTGTTGAGCCCGTCGTTGCCGCCGTCGAGCACGAGGGTGATCAGGATGCGTTCGTTCGGTCCGAGCGGTGGTCCCGCTTCGGCATGGCGGCTCGAGAGCAGCGGCATGCCCAGGGCGGTCACACCGCCGACGGCGAGCATGCCCTGGAGGAAGTGACGCCGTTCGACGCCCGCCTCGTCCAGCGGAGCGTGCAACAGATGTGACGCCTCGACGAGCTCGGGATCGGTGCTCTCGCCCATGCGGCGGAAGGACGAGGCGGGGGTGAGGGAGGGCTTCTGCATCGTCGGTCTCCTCACGCCACGTGCATCTCGGGCATCATGCCGCCGACGATCACGGCGTTGTGCTTGAGCGCCCAGCGGTCTCGGATGTTCATGTGGCTGTTGCAGAACGTCTCGAGCGCGGCGCGCGACGTGGCCGACACGCTGGGGATGCGGAGGATGTCGATGATCTCCTGAGCCGCTTCTGCCGGGGTGTCCATGTCCTCGAGGTGGGCGAACTTGCCGTGGACCTGCTGGTCCCACCGGAGTGAGCCCAGGAAGCCCGCCCTGGCCCAGCTGTCCTGCGTGGAGATCCAGTGGCCGCCGGTTCCCCAGCCCGCGACCGACGGCGGCTCGAAGATCTCCTGGCGGAGGTTCTGCATGCTCCAGCGGATGCCGGTGTCCTCCGCGTCGATGTTGAGCCGGCGGAGCAGATCGACGACGAACTCCACCGGGGACCGGGTGAGTGCGAAGCGCGTCTGCGAAGCCCAGAACGTGTCGTGCATCAGCAGGGCGCGCAGGGCGTCGGAGATGTCGAGGCCGGGAAGGAAGGCGTCCACGACCGTCTGGAGCTCGGGCTCGGTGGGCTCGTCGTTCACGAAGAACTGCCACAGCTTGCGAGAGATGAACCGGGCGGTCGCGTCGCGCTTCACGCCGGAGGTGAACAGCGGGAGGGTGTCGGGGCCGTTCCAGGTCGCGGTGTGGCCGAAGATCGTCTTCGAGCCGTTGTCGTGATCTTCGGGGTGGTACTCGTAGTCGCCGACCCAGTGGCCGACCCAGCCGACGACACCGTGGCCGGTCCAGGCCCGTGTCATCTCGATGACGTCGTTCTCGACGAACTCGTGGGGACCGATCGTGTAGAGCTCCATGAGCTCGCGGGCGAAGTTCTCCTGTGGGTCCCAGCGGGTGTTCTGGTCGTTGTCGAGGTAGGTCAGGATGGCGCCGTTGGTGCAGATGCGCTCGAGCAGCGTGTGGAAGCTGCCCAGCGACCGGTTGCGGAGGATGCGGTGCTGATCCCACATGACCCCCATGTCGCCGACCTTGCGGATCCCGGTGGCGAAGTGGCTGTGCCAGAACAGCGTCATCTTCTCCTCGAGGGGCGACGGGGTCACCGAGGTGCGGTCATGCCACTTCGAGTCGGCCATCCGGTTCAGCCACATGTGCTGGACGTCGCCGAGGATCTCCCACCAGTCGGTGGTGTTGACGCCCGGCGGTTGCGACGGGGCGTCGGGTGCCTGCGCGAGGACGTAGTCCACGGCCTCGGCTCGCTCCATCGTCTCGAACAGGTTGATCTCGCCCGGTTTCCCGCCGAAACCGACGCGACGACAGAAGTGTCTGGCTTGTGCTGGGGACAGCGGCATTGTCTGGCTTCTCTTTCCGGCCCACTGGTGAGAATGTCCGTGAGTGCCATCGGAAGGCGCCCCACCCCACTGAAGGGGGTTGAACCCGATGACCCACGGCGGCCGTGTCCAGGTAATTCGCCGCGCCCAGGTAGGTTTGTACCATGGCTCGCCGCGACCGCGTGGGCACCGGCGTCGCGGCCACATGCCTCGTGGTCGCGATCTTCGTCGGCGGGACGATCGCTGCGATCGTCGCCGTCGATCGGGGAGACGAACCGGCGACCGCACCCGAGCCCACGCCCGCGGGACCCGTCACCGTGCCCGTGGAGGTGGCCCGGGAGTCGGCGGTGCTCGTGGATGCCTTCGGCTGCTCGCTCGACAATCAGGGCAGCGGCGTCGTCATCGCCGAGGGCGTCGTCACGAACGCACACGTCGTCGCGGGTGCGACCGACATCACGGTGACCACCGACGCCGGGGACCGCCTCCGGGCCCTCGTGCGCGCGTTCGACCCGGTCCGCGACCTCGCGTTGCTCGAGGTCGACGGCCTCGATGTGGCCCCGCTCGGCACCGACGCACCGGTGGGCGGGACCGACGCCATCGCCCTCGTCCGCAGCGACGAGGACGTCGAGGTGGCCGAGGTACGGATCGAGCGGACGATCAACATCATCTCCACGGACATCTTCGGGCTGGGTGAACATCGCCGCCGTGGGCTCGAGTTGGTGGCCGACATCGATGCCGGCGACAGCGGTGGGGCGATCCTCGGACCCGATGGTTCGATCGTGGGCATCGTGTTCAGCGCGTCGAGGACGCAGGCCGACGTCGCCTACGCAGTCTCGGCGCTCGAGATACCCGCCCTCGTCGCCGGCGCCGGCGATCTTCCGGCCGAAGCGGGGCGGTGTCTACGCCCCTGACACCACGGGGCAGTCGACCGTGCAGCGGGCCCACACCGACGCGACATCGTCGCTGTAGACCTCGGTCCAGTCGACGGCTTCGTCGAGGACGAGCCCGAACTCGGCGTCGGGCGCCAGCAACACGTACTCGACGTCGAACGCATCGAGAGGCTCGCGCCAGTCGGCTTCGAGCTTCTCCGCCTGGAAGTGCAGGCGCATGAACTCGTCGCCGTAGACATCGGCGCGCCCGTCGATGAACACGTCGATGTCCCGCCAGATCAGGTACCCGCCCCACCCGTAGGCGTTGTAGCCCCGGGCGTCCGCCAGGTCGCTCGCCAGGATGGCGTCGACCGCGGCCACGGGGTACTCGGCCGCCACCGCGTCGTCGTTCGACGAGATCGCAGCTGCCACCCCGCCGACGGCCACCACCATCGCCAGCACGGCGAGGAGTGGCGCCACGATCGAGGCTCGCATCGGTGCGCTGGTGCGCTGTCGGACGCGCTGTGCGTCGATCGCGACCTCGATCTGCTCGGCGACGATCGGCACGGCGACGATCGCGAACAGCGGGATGTGGCGCATCGACTGCAGGCCCGCGAGGCCGGTGCCGACGAGCAGCAGCATCTGGGTGGCACCGGGACGTCGGGGGCTCGCCACCACGGCCACGACCGAGACGACCAGCATCAGGGCGAACGGCCAGAACCACGTGCTGTGGAAGTCGGGTGAGTGCCATTCCTGGATGTACTCGCGCATGGCGTCGGAGCGGAGGGTTTCCAGGGGGTAGGTCCACAGCGCCAGTCCGCTGGGGTTGAGCGCGGCGCCGACGAAGGATGCGCCGGCGACCGCCGGAAGGACACGCGTCGCCTCCACCGGCATCGGGCGACCGTCGTGTCGACGCGCTTCGAGGCGTTCGCCCACGGCGTAGACGGCGAGGGTCACGATGCCGAGGAGGTAGCCGGAGTGCAGGTTCGCCCAGACCACGATCAGCGGGGCGGCCGCCCAGACCCAACGCGGACCCAGGCGGTCCTGGCGGATCCGTTCGAGCAGCAGGATCAGGCCGGCGAGGAAGAGCAGGTTGAACATCTGCGGGCGCGGGGCCGTCGCGATGCGGGCGACGAGGGCCGCGAGCACCACCATGCCCACGGTGACGAGCGGGCGGGCACGACTCGTCCGGAAGGCGAGGGCGAGCGACCAGCCGACGACTGCGGTGAAGACGACGATCAGGGCGCTCGATCCGCCGGCGGACCACAGGAGCCACATCAGGACCTGGGACCCCCATTCGTGGGTGATCCAGTCGGTCCCGGCGACCGTGTAGGAGAAGATGTCGGTTCGGGGGATGCCGTCCTCGACGATCACCTCACCGGTGCGCAGGTGCCACCAGAGGTCGGGATCGGTCGCGGTGCCGACCGAGGCCGCCACGGCGAAGGCGAAGAGCAGGAGAACGAGTCCGCGTTCGTTGGTGAGTCGCATAGCTGATCTGCTGTTCAATCGGCCGATTCCGCGCGGGTCTGAGCCCGGGGTCGAGATCGGCGGCGGTGGGATGTCGTCCGGGGCGGGGGCTACGGTGCGACCCCGTGACCGTCCGCCCCCGCGTCGCCTCCCTCGTGCTCGTCGGCGCCCTCGTGGCCGCGGCCTGCGGGACGTCGATCCCCGAGGTCGAGACGGCTGCGGTACCGACACCGGAGCCGACCCCGAGCCCGACACCGGTGCCCACCGCGACCGCCGTGCCGACGGCCACGCCGATCCCGACCCCGAGTCCCACGGCCACGCCCACCCCCACCCCGACGCCCGTCTTCGAGATCAAGCCGGAGCTCGCCGCGAGGCTGCCCGACGGCTGGACCGGTGAGCTCGTGGTCGACCTCTCGTCCGCGAACAGCGCGGAGCCGCCCGCCGGGGGGATCGTCGGCCCCGTGGTGCCAAACCCGAGCCGGTGGCAGTACGGCGCCGTCCTGGGTCGATTGGGGCCGAATCAGCGGGTGGTCGTCGCCGCCGCCGACCGCATCGAAGCCGTCGAGGGCATCGCTCCACTCACCGGACTCGCCGCCGACGAGCTGACCGGCCGCGCCGTCGTCGTGAAGATCGACAACGTGCCGCGGGCTCGCCCGCAGACGGGCATCAACCAGGCCGACGTCCTCTACGAAGAGCTGGTGGAGTCGGGCGTCAGTCGATTCGCCGCCGTCTTCCACAGCGTCGTACCCACCGTCGTGGGTCCGGTCAGGTCCGGGCGGTCCACCGACATCGGGATCATCGCCTCGTTCAACACGCCCGTCTTCGCGTTCTCCGGGGCCAACTCGATCTTCGAGCGCCTGATCGACAAGCAACAGATCGTGAATCGTGGCGCGGAGGTCGCCGGGGGCTACTGGCGCAGCGGTGCTCGGGCCGCTCCGCACAACATGTACACCAGCGCCTCGGACCAGCAGGCCGCCGGCGGTGATGGCGAGGCTCCGCTCCCACACTTCGCGTACGCCGACGCCCCTACGGCGCCGGCGGTCGGCGCCGAGGCGACGACGATCAGGCTCCGGTACCTCGCCGGCGCCGGACCGGCGATCGAGTTCCGCTGGGACGCAGACGTGGGCGGATGGCTCCGCTGGCAGAACGGGACGCGTCACGTCGACACGGACGGCGTGCAGCTCGCGCCGCGCAACGTCGTCGTGCAGTTCGTCGAGTATCTCGACGCCGGGATGACGGACAAGTTCGGCGAGGTCCTCTACGAGGGCGTGTCGGTCGGTGAGGGGCCGGCGCTGATCTTCACCGACGGTCACGTGGTCGAGGCGACGTGGACGAGGTCCCGGCTCAAGGACCCCACGACGTTCACCGACGCCGACGGCGCACACATCGAGCTCGGTCCGGGCCAGACGTTCGTGTCGTTGATCGCCCCCGAGGGCGCCACCTGGGAGTGACCCACGGCGGCCTCACTAGACTGCGCGTCGCTCACCGCCACCACCCGAAGGGAGCGGCCATGGCCATCGGTCGTCCACGACCATCCGTCGAAGCGTTGCCGGCGTACCGGCCGGGCAAGGCCGCCTCGCAGGCCGAGGAAGAGCACGGCATCTCCGATGCGATCAAGCTGGCGAGCAACGAGAATCCGCTGTCGCCCATCGAACCGGTGCAGCGAGCGATCCGCGAGGCGGCTGCCGGGGCCAACCGGTACGCCGACCATCGCGCCACCGAACTCCGCGAGACCCTCGCGTACTGGCTCGGCGTCGACGTCGAACAGGTCACGGCCGGCTGTGGGTCGGTCGGGCTGCTCCAGCAGCTGTTCCTCACCTATGTCGATCCGGGCGACGAGGTCGTCTACCCGTGGCGGTCATTCGAGGTCTACCCGGTGTACACCCAGCTCGTCGATGGTGTGGCCGTGACCACGCCGCTCGTCGACCATCGATTCGACCTCGACGCGGTGGTCGACGCCGTCACGCCCAAGACCAAGCTGGTCCTGCTGGCCACCCCCAACAACCCCACCGGGACGGCGGTGTCCACCGCCGACCTCGCGAGCGCCCTGGGCGCCATCCCCGAGACCGCCATCGTGGTCGTCGACGAGGCCTACCGCGAGTTCGTCGACCCGTCCTACGGCGATCCCGTCACCGACCTGCTGCCGAACCATCCCAACGTTGTCGTCACCAGGACGTTCTCCAAGGCGCACGGGATGGCCGCGATCCGCCTCGGGTACGCCGTGGGACACCCGGAGGTGATCGCCTCGATCGACAAGACGCTGTTCCCGTTCGCCGTCAACGGGGTGGCGCAGGCCGCGGCGATCGCCGCCATCGGCGCGATCGACGAGATCCGCGCTCGCGTCGCGGTGATCCTGGAGGAACGCGAACGGGTCGCCGGGGTGCTCGGCGCGGCCGGCTGGCGCCTGCCTCGCTCGGAGGCGAACTTCGTCTACCTCCCGCTCGGCGATCGCGCCGACGAGGTCAATCTGGCCCTCGAGCGCCGGGGCGTCGTCGTTCGCCCGTTCCCCGGCGAAGGGGTGCGCGTCACGATCGGATCGGCGGCCGAGAACGACCGATTCCTCACCGCATTGGCGGACATCGCCGTGCCGGAGTGACGGAATCGGACCGACCGTTGGGTGATTCCACCTCCAAGTCTGTCCCGTCGGCTCGGCGACGGGGTACAAAGGTGGGGTGAATCCGCTCCGAGATCTCATCCAGTCCAAGGGTCACGTCGTGCTCGACGGCGCCATGGGGACCCAGCTGTTCGCGGCCGGGCTGACGTCGGGTGACGCCCCCGAGCGTTGGAACGTCGAGCATCCGGAACGCATCACCGAGATCCACCGCGCGTACTACGCCGCGGGTAGCGACATCGTGCTGACCAACTCCTTCGGAGGGACGCGATATCGCCTCAAGCTGCACGACCTGCAGGACCGCGTGGCCGAACTCAGCGCCGCTGCAGCGCGCAACGCCCGGATCGCGGCCGATGAGCTGGACCGGCAGGTCCTGGTGGCCGGGTCGATCGGACCGACCGGCGAGCTGATCGAGCCGCTCGGCGCCCTGACCGTCGCCGAGGCCGAAGAGGCGTTCGCCGAGCAGGCCCGCGGCTTGGCCGAGGGCGGTGCCGACCTGCTCTGGCTCGAGACGATGAGCGATCTCACCGAAGTCGAGGCCGCCATCAACGGGGTGCGCCGCGTGAGCGATCTGCCGATCGTGGCGACCATGAGCTACGACACGGCCGGACGGACGATGATGGGCGTCACGGGAACGGCGGCCGTCGAACGGCTCGAGCCCTACGGACTCGCCGGGATCGGCGCCAACTGCGGGAACAACATCCCCGACACGGAGGCCGCGGTCCTCGAGATCAAGCGCCTCGTCCCGGACACCCCTGTGATCTCCAAGGCCAACGCCGGCATCCCCGAGTGGCACGGCACGCACCTGCACTACAGCGGGACGCCCGAGGTGATGGCGAATCACGCGCACCGGGTCCGCGCGGCAGGGATCGATGCCATCGGCGGGTGCTGCGGCTCGACGACCGAGCACATCGAGATGATCGCGAAGGTGCTGGCTGGCGAGGTGCCCGTGCCCGAGGTCGAGGTCGAGACCGCTGCTCCGGTCGAGGCCGCACCCGAGCGCGAAGGCCGGCAGCGCCGGCGGCGCCGCCGCACCGCCTCCTGATCAGGCTCCGCGGAGGCGAATCAGGGTGACGCCGTCCCCGATGGGGGTGAGCGCGGTGATCGTCCTGACGTCGTCGGCGACATGGCGGTTGAACTGGCGCAGGGCCACCGTGTCCTCGGACCGGTCGCCGTCGTCGAGGACCTGACCGCTCCACAAGGTGTTGTCGACCGCGATCACGCCCTGAGGGGACAGCTTCGGCACCAAGGCCTCGTAGTAGTCGAGATAGCCGGTCTTGTCGGCGTCGATGAAGGCGAAGTCGACGCGCGTGTCGGGCTCGAGCCCGGCGAGGGTGTCGGAGGCGGGAGCCACGACGAGGTCGATGCGGTCGTCGATGCCGGCGGCTGCCCAGTGGTCCCGAGCGATCGAGGTCCACTGCTCGCTGACGTCGCAGCAGAGGAGGCGCCCGCCCGGTGCGAGCCCACGGGCGATGGCGATGGACGAGTATCCGGTGAACGTGCCGATCTCGACCGCGAACCACGGCTGGAGGGCGCCGACGAGCACGGTCAGGAACGCACCCTGCTCCGGAGCGATCTGCATGGCCGCAGCACGACCGAGCGACCGCGTCCGCTCGATCAGGGACTGCTGCACCTCGTCGGGGCGTTCCGAGTGGTCGACCAGATAGGCAGAGGCGGTGTCGTCGAGTCCGAAGCTTGATCTCATCCGCCCATCATGGCCGCGGTTGGACGTCGATGCGACGAGCCGCCGGCCGCCATCGGCTGTCGCGCCGTGGTGGCGGCCGTCGGCAGGCGCGACAATGCGTCAGAGTCGTCCGCAGGCGCGACAATGCTCCGGAGACGCCGGCGGCCCGGGTCGCTCGACTCAAGGAGGATCGGCCGACGCCGATTGGTGAGCGTGGAACGTCTGGTAGCAACGACGCAGCACTACGACTGGGGCGACGAGCGGTTCATCGCCGAGCTCCAGCGGCGCGCCGCGTCGGGTCTGCCCGAGGCGGAGCTGTGGATGGGAGCCCATCCCACGGCCCCGGCAGTTCTGGCCGGGACCGGGCGCTCGCTGGACGACGTCATCGCCGCTGACCCGCATGTGACGCTGGGCGACGCGGTTTCGCGCCGGTTCTCCGGGCTGCCCTTTCTCGCCAAGGTGCTCGCAGCCGATCGGCCACTGTCGATCCAGGCGCACCCGTCGCTGGCCCAGGCCCGTGCCGGCTGGGAGCGGGAGAACCGGGCGGGCGTCCCCCTCGACAGCCCCGACCGGACCTACCGCGATCCGAACCACAAGCCCGAGCTGATCTGTGCGCTCACGCCGTTCGAGGCCAAGTGCGGCTTCCGCTCCCTGGACGCGACGCGAGAGCTCTTCGACACGCTCGGCGGGTCCGGTCTCGCGCCCGTTCGCGAACGCCTCGCCGTCGACGGCCCGGCTGCGTCCGTGTTCGCCGACACGCTGGCCTGGCTGCTCCGTGGTCGCGCCGACCGGGGCCCGGCCCTGGCCGAGGCCGCGGTGCAGGCCGCCGCCGACGCTCCGGCGGGCGGTCCCTACGGCGCCGAGCTTCGCTGGACCGCCGAGATCGCCCAACTCCACCCCGGCGACGTGGGCGTCGTGGTCGCCCTGCTGTTGAACCACGTGGTTCTCGAGCCGGGCCAGGCGGTGTTCCTGGGCGCGGGCAACCTGCACGCCTATCTCCGCGGCGCCGGGATCGAGCTGATGGCCAACAGCGACAACGTCGTTCGGGGAGGCCTGACGTCGAAGCACATCGACATCGAGGAGCTGCTCGACGTGGTCGACTGCACCCCGATCGTGCCACCGGTGCAGCAGGCCGTCGGGTGCCTCCACACGTTCGACGCTCCGGTTCCCGAGTTCTCCTTGACTCGCGTGACGGTCGCGGACGATGTGCGCCTGAACGTGCAGGGCCCAGAGATCCTGGTGGTCACCGAGGGGATCGTCGAGTTCGTCACCCAGGCGGGCCAGCAGGTGGCGGTCGAAGCGGGCGAGCCCGTCTGGGTCCCCGCGTCCGACGGCTGCTATCTCGCCCGCGGTGGCGGCGTGTTCTACCGAGCGGCGGCCGGTCGGCTCTGAACCCGAGCTAGTCGGGCAGCGTCCGCGTCCGGAGTTCGGCCTTCTGGACCTTGCCCATCGTGTTGCGCGGGAGTTCGTCGATGAGGACGTACCGCTTCGGGTGCTTGAACCTGGCCAGGCGGTCGCCCACCGTGGCGCGGATCGCATCCAGATCGGGGTCGGCGTCACAGACCAGCCAGGCGACGACCATCTCGCCGAAGTCGGCATCCGGTGAGCCGACGACGGC
>JBCCFK010000032.1:0-22188 GCA_039029775.1 Actinomycetota bacterium
ACCTGGCCGTCGACGACGAACACCATGGTCTTGATCTGGTGTTCGGCGGTCGCGTGTTCCTCGAGGGCGGCGATCGTCCGGATCCCGGGGGTCGGGAACCGCTCGGGGGCATCGAGGCCCGGACCATCGGTGACGCCGGGGATGACGGACACCGCCTTCTCGATGTTGGCCGCGTAGCCACAGTTCGAACAGACGACGACGTCGTCCTCGCCCGCCTCGGCCTGGACCATGAACTCGATCGAGTCGCTGCCGCCCATGTTGCCGCTGGAGGCCTCGACCGGGATGGCGTCGAGATCGAAGCGCTCGAACGTCTTCAGGTACGCCTCGTGCTGCCGGTCGAAGGACGCGTCCAGCCCGGCCTCGTCCAGATCGAAGGAGTACGCGTCCTTCATGGTGAACTCACGGACGCGGAGCAGGCCGCTCTTCGGACGCGCCTCGTCGCGGAACTTGGTGTTGATCTGGTACCACATCTGCGGCAGCTGCTTGTAGGAGGTCAGCTCCGATCCGACCGTGGCGAAGATCTCCTCGGCGGTGACGCCGAGCGCCTGGGGCGAACCGTGGCGGTCGTCGAGGCGGAACATGACGTCGCCCATCGACTCCCAGCGTCCGGACTCCTGCCACACCGACGCCGGATGCATCGTGGGCACCTGGATCTCCTGGCCGCCGATCCGGTCCTGCTCCTCCTGGATGATGCGGATGATCTTCTGCCGCACCCGGTAGCCGAGCGGCAGATACGTGTAGTGACCGGCGTGGAGCTGGCGGATGAACCCGCCGCGGACCAGCAGCTTGTGGCTGACCGCCTCCGCGTCGCCGGGGGCGTCGCGCAGCGTCGGTGTGAAGAGCGTTGACCATCGCATGGGCCGCCACGGTACCAAGCGGTCGCGGTGGCCAATCCGCTATTGCCCGGGCGTTCCTCGGACCACACACGGCCGTCACGTCGACATGCCGAAACTCGCGTTCGCCCACCGGGTGCCTGCTGGTCCACCGATGGAGCCGGGCTTACACTCGCCCGCGCGCCACCGATGGGGGTCTCATGGCTCGAAAAGGCTCAAAAAACGTTGGGAAGCAGCGCCTGACCGTGCCGCTGGTGCGCGACGGCGGCGAGCTGCGTGAAGCGAGCTGGGACGAGGCACTCGAGCGCGCCGCCACGGGAATCCGCACCGTCGTCGACGAGTCGGGCCCCGAGGCCTTCGGCATGTTCAGCTGCTCGAAGGCCACCAACGAGATGAACTACATGGCGCAGAAGTTCGCCAGGACGGTGGTGGGGTCGAACAACATCGACTCCTGCAACCGAACTTGACACGCTCCTTCGGTCGTCGGTCTGGCGACAGTGTTCGGAGCAGGCGGTGGGACGAGTTCGTACACCGAGATCGAGGAGACGGACGTCATCGTCCTCTGGGGCTCCAACGCGCGTGAGGCCCATCCGATCTTCTTCCACCACCTGATGAAGGGCATCGACAAAGGCGCCCAGATGTTCTGCGTCGATCCGCGCCGCACCTCGTCGGCCAAGTTCGCCGACGTGTGGCTCGGCATCGAGGTTGGCTCCGACATCGCGTTGGCCAACGGCGTCGCCCGGGAGATCATCCACGCGGGCTTGACCAACGACGAGTTCATCGCCCACAGCACCACCGGGTACGACGAGTTCAAGGCCTCGGTCGAGCCGTACACCCTCGACGTCGTGGCGGAGATCACCGGCGTGCCCGCCGAAGCCATACGCGAGCTTGCCCACGCCTACGCCACGGCCGAGAAGGCGCAGATCCTGTGGACGCTGGGCATCACCGAGCACCACAACGCCGTCGACAACGTCCTGTCGTTGTGCAACCTCTCGCTGCTGACCGGCCACATCGGCCGGTGGGGCTCGGGCCTGGTGCCGCTGCGCGGCCAGAACAACGTCCAGGGCGGTGGCGACATGGGTGCGCTGCCCAACAAGTTCCCCGGGTTCCAGGACGTCGTCGACCCCGAGGCGCGGGCCAAGTTCGAGGCGGTCTACGGGACGGCGCTGAACCCCACGCCGGGGCTGCACCTGACCCTGATGTTCGAGGCGATGGAGCGCGGTGACCTGCGCGCCGTGTACGTCATCGGCGAGAACCCCGCCGACTCCGAGGCCGACATCCATCACGCTCGCAAGATGCTGGAGGGCCTCGACATCCTGATCGTCCAGGACATCTTCCTGACGCGCACCGCCGAGATGGCCGACGTGGTCTTCCCGGCGTCGATCGCGTGGGCGGAGTCCGAGGGAACGGTCACGTCGTCGGAGCGTCGAGTCCAGCGCGTCCGGCCGGCGGTGATCCCGCCGGGTCAGGCGCGCCACGACACCGACATCCTCATCGACCTGGCCGATGCGATGGGATCCGAACTCGGTCCGAGCAAGCCCGCCGACATGTGGGAGGAGCTGCGCTCGCTCTCGCCGCTGCACAAGGGCATGACCTGGGAGCGGCTCGAGTCCGAGGGCGGCCTCCAGTGGCCGTGCCCGGACGAGGACCACCCCGGCAGCCCGTTCCTCCACGGGTGGCTCTGGGAGGACGACCTCGGCGGTCGCGGTCCGGCGCCCTTTTCGGTGGTCAGCCACGAGGGCCCCAAGGAGCAGCTGACCGAGGAGTTCCCGTGGCGTCTCACGACCGGCCGGGCCCTCGATTCGTACAACACCGGCGTCCAGTCCGGCGGCTACGAGTCGCCGATCCGCTACGGGTTCGCACTCGACGTCAACCCCGACGACGCGGCGCAGCTGGACGTGGCCGACGGAGAGCGGGTCCGCGTCTCGTCCCCACGCGGCTCGGTGGAGATGGCGATCCGGATCCAGCCCGACATCCCCCGCGGCCTCACGTTCACCACCTTCCACTTCCCGGAGCTCGTCGACTCCAACGTCTTGACCTCCGATGCCTGGGACCGTCGATCCGGCACGGCCGAGTTCAAGGCCGCCTCCATCCGCATCGACAAGTTGGCGCGCCCTGCGGTCAGACCGGAAAGCGCGCCAACTTCGGGGGTACCGGCCGGTGACTGATCTCCACATCGGCCCGGACACGGCGGCGGACGCCGAGCGCATCGCCGTCGACGCGGTGATCGCCGCGGATGACGGTGCCGTCGTGGCCGAGACCGAGCGCCTGGTCCGGGGAGGAAAGGCGCGGCGAGACGAGCGGCGCACCCTCCTGCTCCCGGCCCTCCACGCGCTGCAGCACGAGGCGGGGTGGATCAGTCCCGGCGGCCTCAACTACGCGGCCGAGCGCCTCGGTGTCCCTCCCGCTGAGGCGTACGGGGTCGCGACGTTCTACGAGATGTTCCGCACCGACGACCCGGGTCATGCCGAGTCGGTCACCCACGTCTGCGTCGACGGCGCCTGCCAGGTGGCGGGCGCCGACGATCGCATCGCCGCCTTGGAGGCCGAGGGTCGCCACGTGCACCGCAGCCCCTGCCTGGGTCAGTGCGAGCGGGCGCCGGCGCTCTTCATCCAGGGCCGCGGTGAGCCCGACTCGGTGCCCGCGGACGAGACCGACCTGTTCGCTCACCGCCAGTCCGCCAAGCGCGGCAACGGCGCGCTGCCCCTCACCGACCGTCTCGGCACCACCGACCCCAACGACCTCGATTCGTATCGGGCTGCGGGCGGCTACGCGGCGCTCGCTCGGGCGATCGAGCTCGGCTCAGACGCCGTGATCGAAGCCGTCACTCAGGCCGGCCTCTCCGGGCGTGGCGGTGCCGCCTTCCCCACCGGCATCAAGTGGCGCGGCGTCGCCGATCAACCGTCCGGTCCCAAGCACGTCGTGGCCAACTGCGACGAGTCCGAGCCCGGGACGTTCAAGGATCGGATCCTCATGGAGAACGATCCCTTCGCCGTGATCGAGGCCCTGACCCTCGCCGGCTACGCCACGGGTGCGCAGCGTGGCTGGCTGTACATCCGCGGCGAGTACCCGCTCGCCACCGCTCGGTTGCAGAACGCGATCGCCCAGGCCCGCGAGGCCGGGCTGCTCGGCAGCGACGTCATGGGCAGCGGCCACGGCTTCGACATCGAACTGCGTCGTGGCGCCGGCGCCGACATCTGCGGCGAGGAGTCGGCGCGGTTCAACAGCATCGAGGGCTATCGCGGGGAGCCGCGAAACAAGCCGCCGTTCCCCACCACCCACGGGCTCTTCTCCCAGCCGACCGCGATCAACAACCCCGAGACGCTCCTCAACGTCCTCGGCATCGTGCTGCACGGCGCCGAGGCCTATCGGAGCCGGGGCACCGAGCGGTCGCCCGGCACCAAGCTCTACTGCCTCTCCGGCGCCGTGGCTCGTCCGGGCCTCTACGAGGTCGAGTTCGGCACCCCCCTCGGCGACGTGTTGGAAGAGGCCGGTGGCGTCACCGGCAACCTGCAGGCGGTCCTGATGGGCGGCGCCGCCGGGAGCTTCGTCGGCCCCGACTCGCTCGGCCTGCCGCTGACGCTCGAAGACGCCCGCGAGGCGGGCACGACCCTCGGGTCCGGCGTGATCATGGTGTTCGACGACACGGTCGACATGACACCGGTGGTCACCCGCATCGCCGAGTTCTTCCGCAACGAGTCGTGCGGCCAGTGCGTCCCGTGCCGGGTCGGCACCGTCCGCCAGCACGAGATCATGGTGCAGCTCGGTCGGCAGGGGACGTTGGCGCCCGAGCGTCTCGAGCTGATCGACGACATGGCCCGGGCGATGGGCGACGCGTCGATCTGCGGTCTCGGCCACACGGCCTCCGGTGCCGTGCAGTCCGCCCTTCGGCTCGGCCTGATCGGGAGGGGCTGAGGCCGTGGACGCATTCAGTACGGCACGGCCAGGATGGCCGACCGTTGTGATGACCACGGTTCGAACAGGTCGACCGTCTCGGCTGCGCCGCAGGTCGACCGGCGAACCGCCGCCATGGATGGCGAAGGTGAGGCCATGAAGACCGAGACCACCGTCTCCATCCGCATCGACGGCGAAGATGTCGCCGTCCCCCAGGGCTCGACCATTCTCGACGCCTGCAAGGCGGCCGGTGTCGACACGCCGACGATCTGCTACCACGACACCCTGACACCGGTGAACGTGTGCCGGGTCTGTGTGGTCGAGGTCGAGGGCAACCGCACGCTCGTGCCGTCGTGTTCGCGACCGGCCGAGGAGGGCATGGTCGTCGAGACCGACTCCGAACGGGTGCAGCACAGCCGCAAGATGGTGCTCGAGTTCCTCGGCACCGGCGTCGATCTGAGCCAGGCCGACGAGCTCCAGCGCTGGATCGGCCACTACGGCGCCGATCCGGACCGCTATGTCGTCGAGGGCGTCGAGCTCGAGACCATGGACGAGGAGCCCAAGGTCCAGGACAACCTCTACATCCGCGACTACGACAAGTGCGTCCTCTGTTACAAGTGCGTCGAGGCGTGCGGGGACGACGCGCAGCACACGTACGCGATCTCCATCGCCGGGCGCGGCTACGGCGCTCGGATCTCGACCGAGTTCGACGTCACGCTGCCCGATTCCGCGTGCGTGTACTGCGGGAACTGCGTCGCGGTGTGCCCGACCAATGCGCTCCAGTTCAAGACCGAGTTCGATCTGCGGGCTGCTGCGGAGTGGCGCCCCGAGGACCAGACCGTCACGCGCACGGTCTGTTCGTACTGCGGCGTGGGCTGCAATCTGGAACTGCACGTCCAGGACAACGAGATCGTCAAGGTGACCTCGCCCGACGACCACTCCGTCACGATGGGCAACCTCTGCATCAAGGGCCGCTTCGGCTACCAGTACGTGAACAATCGGCCTGGAACCGAAGGTTCCAGCGCGAGTTGACTCGAGCGCCTGACGGCGCCGGTCTTTCGCATCCACGACCGAGCAAGTCGGATCGTGGCTGGGCAGGGGGCGCCGCGGAGCTCTGCCCCTCCGACCCCCGCCCGCTCGTCGTGTCACCGCTTGCACGAAGAGCACTACCTTCGTGGCCATGAAGACGGTCACCGAAGCCGCGCGTGAGGTCCCCGTCATCGCCGAGGCGGACGTCGTCGTGGTCGGTTCGGGGCCCGGCGGGCTGGCGGCTGCGCTCGCTGCCGCTCGGGCCGGGGTGCACGTCGTGTTGATCGAGCGGTTCGGGTGCTTCGGGGGCAACATCACGGCGGTCGGGGTCGAAGGGTTCGCCTGGTATCGCCACGACCAGACCGTCGACTCGGAGGGGATCGGGCCCGAGTTCGAGGAGCGGGCGAAGGCCATGGGCGCCGCGCAGCCCGAGCCCCAGTCGGATTCCCACGCCCTCGACGGCGAGTTGTTCAAGTACGTCGCCGACGTCATGGTCCAGGAGGCCGGCATCGAGCCGCTCCTGCACTGCAGCGTCGTCGACGTGGTCATGGACGGAGACGGCATCCGGGGCGTGATCGTCGAGTCGAAGTCCGGGCGACAGGCCGTGCTGGGCAAGGTGATCGTCGACGGGTCCGGCGACGCCGACGTCGCCTTCCGCGCCGGCGCCCCCACCGTGATGGCCCCGAAGGAGGAGCTGATGGCCGCGTCGGTCATGTTCCACATGACGGGCGTGGACAAGGCGGCCTTCATCCAGGGGGTCAAGGACGACCCCTCCACCTACAAGGACTGGTCGAACGCCGACGAGTGGGCGATGGAGACGAGCGGCAAGGAGGACGACATGTTCTCGCCGTTTCTCTCCAAGCCGTTCGACAAGGCCAAGGCCGAGGGCATCATCCCGGCGGATCTCAAGACGATCGGCGGCACCTGGGGGGCGGTGAGTGACCAGGGTGACCTCACGTACCTCAACCTCGTGCACATGCCGAACATCGACGGCACCGACGTCCGATCGCTGACCGAGGGCGAGATCGAGGGACGACGGCAGGCGCTGATGGCGGTCCGGGCGCTGCAACGGTTCACGCCGGGCTGCGAGACCGCCAAGCTCCGAAACTTCGGCATGACGATCGGCATCCGCGACACCCGCAAGATCGACGCCGTCTACAACATGACCGCGGCCGACGTTCGCGAGCAGGGCCGCTTCGACGACTCGATCGGCATCTTCCCCGAGTTCCTCGACGGCTACGGGATCCTCATCCTGCCGACGACGGGGCGGTACTTCCATGTGCCGTTCCGGTCGCTGCTCCCGACCGGGATCGAGCATCTCCTCGTCGCCGGGCGGAGCATCGGCGGCGATCGAGACAGCCACACCGCCGTGCGCAACATGATGTGCTGCGCGGTCTCGGGCCAGGGCGCGGGTACGGCGGCAGCCGTCGCGGTGAAGTCCGGGCGACCGCCCAGCGAGGCCCGGTACTCCGACGTCCGCGCCGAGCTGATCCGGCAGGGCGCCCGTCTCGACTGACGAATCATCTGTGCCGCTCGTCACGTGACAGGCATGACGTCCTGTCACATCGAAGTGACGTTCACTCGCCGCCGCGACGCCCCGCTGAGCCCATCTCTGGGTGTTTGCCCAGGTCAGGGCCCTGAAAGCGGTTTCACTACCACATGGTCACCCCCAAACGGGCGGCACCGGGACCGAAGAGCCTGTGCTTGGAGGGGGGTGAGTTGAATGGCGGTTGGGCCAAAACTATGGTCGCTCAACGTTGTGGGCCGACCGGATGCGCCCCAGCAACGGACCTCCGGAGGGGGAGATCACATGAACTGGAAGAAGATCGACGCGGTGCGTCGGAGCTCGGGCCCGCTCGAGAACGATCTCATCGACCACTACGTCGCCGGCAACATCAGCCGGCGTAACTTCGTCAAGCGGGGCACGATCCTCGGCCTCGGTGTTCCCACCATGGCCGCGATCATCGCCGCCTGCGGTGGCGACGACGACGACGAGCCCACGGCAGCGACCGGCGATGACGGCGGCGGCTCCGAAGAGCCCGCAGCCGAGCAGCCCGCCGCTGAGCCGGCAGCCGGCGGTGACCTGACCGTCGCCATCCAGTTCGGTGACGCCAACTCCGGTCTCGACCCGCTCAACATGCTCGACCTCGGCACCTACGCCGTGCTGTCGCAGAGCTTCGAGTACCTGGTCGGCGTCGGCTCCGACTACAACGTCTCCAACACCGGCCTCGCCGTCGATTGGTCGCCCAACGAGGACGCCACCCAGTGGACCTTCACCCTCCGCGACGGCGTGCAGTGGCAGGACGGCTCGCCATTCACCGCCGCCGACGTCGCCGCCACCATCGACCGCATGGTCGTGGCCGGTGCCGGTCTCGCCGGCATCGTGGCCGAGGGTGGAGCGCAGGCAGCCGACGATCTGACCGTCGTCGTCGACCTCGAGGCTGCCAACGGCAACCTCCCGGTGCTGCTGTCGACGTACAACCCGCAGTCGCTGGTCACCCCGGCCGACTATTCCGATGGCACCACGCTCGACGGCCGCCCCGCCGGTACCGGCGCCTGGGTGCTCGACAGCTTCGACGCCACCACCTTCACCCCGGTGTTCTCCCCGAACCCCAACTGGTGGGGTGGCTCGGTCAACCTCGACTCGGTCACCATGCTCGGCTTCGAGTCGCAGGGCACGGCCGTGGCGGCCATGCAGGCTCGCGAGATCGACGTCATCCAGAACTTCGGCGTGGTCGACGGTGCCAGCCTGATCGACGACAGCAACTTCACCGTGGTGACCCCGCCGTCGGCCAACCACCGCCAGATCTGGTTCAACACCCAGCTCCCGGCCGGTGGCCCCTTCACCGACCCGCGTGTGCGTCAGGCTGTGGGCTACTGCCTCAACCGCGAGCAGATCATCACGACGCTGTTCAACGGTCAGGCGCTCGCCGCCAACGATCACCCGATCCACCCGACCCTCCCGTTCTTCGACGAGTCGGCGGTACCCACCCGCCCGCGCGACATCGAGATGGCTCGGTCGCTGCTCGCCGACGCGGGCTACGGCGATGGTGTCTCGGCCACGATCCAGGTCGGCAACATCGACCAGTCGCCCGAGCTCGCCGCGATCATGCAGCAGAACTGCGCCGAGGCCGGCTTCGACTTCCAGGTCGGCGTCACCGACAACTCGGACTTCTACGGCGAGTACTGGTGTGCCGGCGCCACGTGGGGTGCACAGCCCGACACCGGTGGTCCCGGCGTGCCCTGTGGTGCGTCGGCCGACATCGGCATCGTGGACTACGGCCACCGCCCGATCCCCGACATCTACCTCACCCGTGCACTGCAGACCGACGGCGACTGGAACTCCAGCAACTACGCCGATGCGGACTACGACGCGCTGGTGACCCAGTACCAGGGCTCGATCGACGTCGAGGGTCAGACCGCGGCGATCTCGGGCATCCAGCAGAAGATCCACGAGGATGCTCCGGCCCTGTACCCGTACTTCTTCAACTACCTCGGTGGTCACGACAACTCCGTTCAGGGCGTGCAGATCACGGCCCTTGGGCACGTGTTGCTGCAGAACGCGACCAAGTCCTGACCGACTGACGTTCCAGAGGAACTGAGAAAGGCAGGGCCCCAGGGCCCTGCCTTTCTGCTTGTGACGACCCGTTTGGGTCAACAACGACGGGCTGTGAAACACTGCCCGGGGGAGAGCCACAACATGAGAGGGGGGCGATAGGTGGCGAAGTACATCTTGCGTCGCATCGCGCTGTCGCTGATCACGCTCGTGATCATTTTGGTGATCGTGACGCTGATTCCGAACATCGCACCGGGCGACCCGGCGCGAAAGATCGCCGGTGGCACCGCTTCACCGGAGCGACTGGCAGCGGTGACCGAGTCGTTGGGATTGAACGACTCGGTCCCGACACAGCTGGGGAACCTGTTCAAGGACACGTTCACGCTGGACTTCGGTGAGGCATTCACCCGTCCTGGTGAGTCCGTCATGGGTCTCGTCGGCTCGGCATTGTGGGAGTCCACCAAGCTGGTGGTCTTCGCACTGATCTTGCTGCTTCCGCTGTCCATCGCCGGCGGCATGCTCGCTGCCTACAAGAAGGACACGTGGATCGACAGGACGATCGTCAACGTGGGCCTGGCGTTGTCATCGGTCCCCGAGTTCGTGGCGGGTGTGATCCTGCTCACGGTGCTCGCGGTGCCTGTCGATTTCTTCAAGGTGAGTGCCGACGCACCCGCCGGAGCCGGGTTCTTCACCCAGTTGCAGCACCTGCTCTTACCCGCCCTCACCGTCGTCACCGTCTACTTCGGCTACATCGCCCGCATCACGCGAGCGGGCACGATCACCGCGTTGGAGTCGGACTACGCCCGGACCGCGTTCATGAAGGGCCTCAACACCGAGTCCGTCTTCCGCAAGCACGTGCAGCGGAACGCGTTGCAGCCCACCGTTGCCGTGATCGGTACCCAGCTCGGGTACATGTTCGGCGGCATGGTCGGCCTCGAGCTGGTGTTCAACTACCCCGGTCTCGGCCGGCTGATTCTCGACGCCGTGCGCGGCGCCGACTACCCGGTGTTGCGAGGAGGCGTGCTGATCGTGGCCATCATCTACATGGCCGCCACGCTGGTGGCCGACCTGATCATCGCCTGGATGAACCCGAGAGCCCGCTTGACGGCAGGAGGTGAGTCATGAGCGACGACACCCACGACGATCTCGACGCCGACGCCATCGACGCGGCCGACGAAGCCGAAATCGCGGCCCAGGGCACGCGCAAGCAGATCCGGCGTGAGCAGCGACGGGTGCTGTTCACCAGCCCCGGGTTCATCATCGGTGCCCTGATCCTGTTGTTCTGGGCTGTGTCGGCACTCTTCCCGGGTTTGCTGACCGAATGGGGCCCCAAGGAGTTCGTGACCGACTCCGAGGGCAACGGCCTGGTTCGCACCTCACCGAGCGGCGATGCCTGGTTCGGCACGGATGCGCTCGGCCGCGATGTCTACTCCCGGGTCATCCACGGCGTCCGCCCGATCCTGCAGGTGGCGCCCATCGCCACCATCCTCGCAATCGGGGTGGGCACGCTGGTCGGCCTGACGATGGGCTACTTCCTGGGCTGGGTCGACGAGGTCCTGAGCCGCATCATCGAGAGCATCCTCTCGATCCCGTCGATCCTGATGGCCATCCTGGTGATCTTCACCTTCGGCCGGACCGACGCCGTCGTCACCGGAACGATCGCCCTGCTGTTCGTTCCACCGGTGGCCAGGACCGTGCGAGCAGCGACGCTCGCCGAGGCTCAGCTCGACTACGTGACGTCCGCGAAGATGCGTGGCGAGCGCAGTCTGTTCATCATTGCTCGGGAGATCTTCCCGAACATCACCGGCGTCATCGTGGTGGAGTTCACCGTGCGCCTCGGCTACGCCATCTTCACCCTGGCCACGCTGGCCTTCCTCGGTCTCTCCGGTGGCGACGTGACCGATCCCGACTGGGGGGTCGACGTCTCCCAGTCCTGGGGGCTGGTCGTGACCGATGTGTGGTGGCCGACGATCTTCCCGGCTGTCGCCATCGCCACGCTGGTGATCGGCGTCAACCTGATCGCGGACTCGATCGAGAAGGCGCTGCGCTCATGAGGGAAACGAAGCGAAATCGGCAGATCACCAGGAGGGCAGGACTGTGAGCAGCATCCGGAGAGACGAAGGCGAGCCGGCCCTCAAGATCGAAGATCTCGAGATGTCCTACATCGTGCGCGGCACGCCGCGCGAGGTGTTGCGAGGGGTCAGCTTCGAAATCCAGCCCGGCGAGGCCTTCGGGCTCGTCGGTGAGTCGGGTTGCGGCAAGTCGACCACGGCGTACGCCGCGCTGCGGTACCTCCCGGGCAACGGTCGGATCACCAACGGCCGTGTGACCGCCGGCGGGCGCGTCCTCACCGACATGTCCAACAAGGAGCTCCGCGAGTTCCGGGCCCGGGAAGCCTCGATGGTCTACCAGGACCCGGTGCAGGCGGTGAACCCGGTCCTCAAGATCGGCCAGCAGGTCGCCGAGTGCTTCGAGATCGTGGGGCACTCGAAGTCTGCGGCCAAGGCCCGCGCGTACGAGGCGCTCGAGCAGGTGCGCATCGCCGACCCCAGCAGCGTGGCGGATCGGTACCCGCACCAGCTGTCGGGCGGCATGCTGCAGCGCGTCGTCATCGCCATGGCGTTGGCGTCCGAGCCGCAGCTCCTCGTGCTCGACGAGCCCACGACGGGCCTCGACGCCACGGTGGAAGCCGAGGTGCTGGACCTGGTGCGCGAGCTTCGTGCCGAATTCAACGCCGCCATCCTGTTGATCGCTCACAACCTGGGCGTGATCCGGACGATGTGCGACCGGGTCGGTGTGATGTATGCCGGCCGCGTGGTCGAGACCGGCGCGGTCGACGAGGTGTTCGACAACCCGAGTCATCCCTACACCAAGGGACTGTTGAACTCGATCCCGCGTCGTGGCCTCCGCAAGACCGACCGCGAGCTGTTCGCCATCCCGGGCAACCTGCCTCAGATCGGCGACCCCCTTCCCACGTGCGTGTACGTCGACCGGTGCCCGATCGCGACCGAGATCTGCTCCACCGAGCAGCCCCCGATCGTGGAACGCACCGAAAGCGGTCACTGGACGCGCTGTCATCATCCGGAGCGGATCGACGAGGTCCCGGATCCCGAGGAAACCGACTGGGAGCACGAGATCGGGACCGAGGAGATCATCGGGGTCCACGGCGTCTCCAAGACCTTCCATCAGCGCGGCGTCGACGTCCCGGCGTTGGTGAGCGTCGACCTGGGCTTCGCCGACGGCGAGACGCTCGGGCTGGTCGGCGAGTCAGGATCGGGCAAGTCCACCCTGGCCAAGACCATGCTCGGGGTCCACGCGCCGGACGAGGGGGGCGAGATCACCCTCCGCGGCCGGGCCATGGCCGGGAAGGCCACGTCTCGCATCGAGGAGTCCATCCGCGCCATGCAGATGGTCTTCCAGAACCCGGACTCGGCGCTGAATCGCGCATGGACCGTGCGTCGCATCCTGACGAGATCCGTGAGCAAGCTCACCGGCCTCAAGGGCGACGAGGCGGATCGTCGTGCGCGCGAGATCGCAACCGGCATGCGGCTGTCCGCTCGTCACCTCGACATGCGACCACGGCAGCTCTCCGGTGGTCTGAAACAGCGCGTGGCGATCGCCCGCGCCTTCGCCGGCGACCCCGAGGTCGTGGTCTGCGACGAGCCGACCTCGGCGCTCGACGTGTCGGTGCAGGCGGCCATCCTCAACCTTTTGGCCAACCTGCAGCGGACCGAGCGAACGAGCTACCTGTTCATCAGCCACGACATCGGCGTGGTCCGGTATCTCGCCGACCGCATCGCCGTGATGTACGTCGGTCGGATCGTGGAGCTGGCCACCACGGACAAGATGTTCGAAGGGCCCAACCACCCGTACACCGAGGCGCTGCTCAGTGCGGTGCCGTCGGTCGACGGGCAGACCGAGAACCGGATCCCGCTCACCGGCGAGATCCCGAGTCCGAAGGACCCGCCGCCGGGCTGCGTGTTCCACACCCGCTGCCATCGCGTGATCCCGGGCAAGTGCGACACCGAGATCCCGCCGCTGGTGGAGATCTCACCCGGGCACAAGATGGCGTGTCACATCCCGGCCGAACAGCTGGTGGAGCTGCAGTCGAAGAAGCCGGCGCCGGCGGGGGTCGAGTAGCCGACCCCGGCCCTTCCCTCGCCTGACGGCTCGGCCCGATCGCGCGCGGGTCGACGGTGGTCGCGCCCGTTGAACGCTCCGTGAACTTTGCGCGTATCCATTGTGGGATCGCGGGGTCGAGGTACCACAATGGTGTCCCGTGAGCAGGCCGCAATCTCTCGTCGCACTCGACGCCGAAGGCGTCATCATCCCCGAGGTGTGGATCGCCGTCGCGGACGCGACCGGGATCGACGAGCTGCGCCGGACCACGCGCGACGAGCCCGACTACGACGTGTTGATGAAGGGCCGCCTCGCCGTTCTCGCCGACCACGGGATCACGATGTCCTACATCCAGGACGTGATCGCCGGACTGGGCCCGTTGCCGGGCGCGTGCGAGTTCCTCGACGAGCTGCGGTCGCGCACGCAGGTCGTCATCCTGTCCGACACGTTCGAGCAGTTCGGGGCACCGATGATGTGCCACCTCAACCAGCCAACGCTGCTCTGTCACCGCCTGGTCGTTGAGAACGATCGCATCGTCGATTATCAGCTGCGGATGCCGGATCAGAAGCGCCACGCGGTGGCCGCGTTCCAGTCGCTGAACTACCACGTGGTCGCGGCCGGCGACTCCTACAACGACACGACGATGCTCATCCAGGCCGACGCCGGCTTCCTGTTCCACGCACCGGCCAACGTCATCGCGGAGTTCCCCCAGTTCCCTGCGCTGGACACCTACGACCAGCTCCTCGACGCTCTGACCGAGGCCATCACGTGAAGATCGCGTCCGTCGAGACCTTCGTGGTGGGCAATCCGCCACCAGGGTTCGGCGGGCGCTACTTCCTCTTCGTCAAGCTGACCACCGACGACGGGATCACAGGCCTCGGGGAGGCGTACGCCGCAACGCTCCGCGCCCCGGTGATGGAGGCGGCCATCATCGACCTGGCCGACCAGTACCTGGTCGGGGAGGACCCGTTTCACATCGAACGCTTCTGGCGCCGGGCGTACAGCCGCGGGTTCACCCAGCGGCCCGACACCACGCTCCAGGGCGCGATGAGCGGGCTCGAGATCGCGTGCTGGGACATCATCGGCAAGGCCACGGGCAAACCCGTGTACGAGCTGCTCGGCGGTCGGCTGCACGACGGACTCCGGGCCTACACGTACCTCTATCCCGCCGAGGGCGACAGCACCGACGTGTATCTCGACCCCGAGCTCGCGGCGCAACGGGCCGCCGAGTACGTCGACCAGGGGTTCACCGCGGTGAAGTTCGACCCGGCGGGCCCGTACACGGCGATGGGCGGGCATCAGCCCAGCCTGGAGCGCATCGAGCTCTCGGTTCGTTTCGCCTCGGCGATCAGGGAAGCCGTCGGCCGTCGGGCGGACCTCCTGTTCGGCACCCACGGTCAGTTCACGTCGTCGGGGGCGATCCGCCTCGCCCGACGTCTGGAGCCCTTCGATCCGCTGTGGTTCGAGGAGCCCGTCCCACCGGACAACATCGGCGAGATGGCGAAGGTCGCGCGCCAGACCTCGATCCCGATCGCCACCGGCGAGCGACTCACGACCAAAGCCGAGTTCGCCCGCGTGCTCGAGGCGGGCGCGGCGTCGATCGTGCAGCCCGACCTGGGTCGCGCCGGCGGATTGCTCGAGGGCAAGAAGATCGCCTCGATCGCCGAGGCCTTCGGCGCCCAGATCGCCCCGCACTGCTACTGCGGACCGGTGGTCGGCGTCGCCAACGCACATCTCGCGGCGACGTCTCCCAACTTCCTGGTGCTCGAGTGCATCCAGGACTGGGGCGGCTTCCACGCCGACGTGCTCGTCGACCGGCTGTCCGTCGAGGACGGCTACATGGTCCTGCCGACCGAGCCCGGCCTCGGGGTCGAGCTGAACGAGGACGTCGCACGCGCGCATCCCTACGATGGCGACGAGACCCACCTGGTGATGGCCGACGAGGCCATCGACCGAGCCGACACGGATGTCTGACATGGCCGATCGCCCCCGATTCCACCTCGCGTTTCCCGTGCACGACCTCGCCGCGGCTCGCCGCTTCTACGGCGGCATCCTCGGCTGCCCCGAGGGCCGTTCGAGCGAGGACTGGGTCGACTTCGATCTCCACGGTCACCAGATCGTGGCCCACCTCGCGCCGCATGCCACCACGCCTCGCGCCCACAACGAGGTCGATGGCGACCACGTCCCCGTGCCGCACTTCGGCCTGTTGCTGAGCCCCGATGCGTGGGCCGACCTCGCTGATCGAGCCACGGCGGCGGGTGTCGAGTTCGTGATCGAGCCCCACACGCGGTTCGCCGGCGAGGTGGGCGAACAGTCGACGATGTTCCTCCTCGACCCCAGCGGCAACGCTCTGGAGTTCAAAGCGTTCGCCGACGACAGCCAGATCTTCGCCAGCTGACAGTCCATCGCGGGCTGGGGGAACCACCCATCGATGGGGCTGGTCGCAGCCACGCGGATCTGTCATCGTTTGAGGATGCGGCTCGACATCGACTCGCTGCGGGCCTTCCGGGCCATCGTGGAGAGCGGGAGTTTCACCGGCGCGGCATCGCGCCTGTACCTCACCCAGTCGGCGGTGAGCTGGAAGATCAAGCGGCTCGAGGAACGGCTCGGTCACACGCTCCTGGTCCGCAAGGGCAAGGGGATCGAGCTCACCGAGATGGGCGAGGAGCTCCTCACCCACGCCGAGCGGATCCTCGATGCCCACGACGAGGCCGTCGCCAGCCTCGAGTTGAGCGAGCTCTCGGGCACGGTTCGGCTCGGCTGCAACGACGAACCCGAGCTGTCCGGGATCGCCGAGGTCATCCGGACATTCCAGCTCCGCCACCCACAGGTGCGCGTCCACACGCGCATCGCGTTGAGCAGCGTGGTGAACTCCTGGCTCAGGGCCGGGGAGCTCGACCTCGCCATCGTGCAGGTCGTCGCGGACGAGGTCGACGAGAACGACGTCGTGCTTCGCAGCGACCAGCTCGCCTGGTATGCGGGCCCCGATCTGGCGCTCCCCGAGGACGGGAAGATCCCCCTCATCACGTTCGGTCCGAAGTGCTTCTACCGGCCCATCGCCGAGCGCCGTCTCCGCGACGCCGGGCTGGACTACGTGGTGACCATCGAGTGTGAGAGCTCCTCGGGCGTGATGGCAGCGGTCGAGGCGGGTCTGGGTGTGGCACTCCTCAACACCCGGCATCCGGCGGCCCCGTCGCAGATCCGTCGATGGCAGGACGTCGTCCTGCCCGCCGATCTTCCCGAGGTGAGCCTCGTCGCCAGGCGTTCGAACCGGTCCCGCGACGCCGCGGTCCGAAGCCTGTTGAGCGAGCTGGTCGGCGGCTTCCGGGACGAGACCATCCAGGTCGCGTCGCAGGCCTGATCCCCACCGAAAGATGCCGCGAAATCCCCGGATCGTCGGGTAGCGTGCCGCGCGGTGACGGACGCCGTTTCGACCGACGCTGAGGAGCACACCACCGGCGGCCCCTGGATTCCCACGTCCTCGGTCGCGGCCGCCACGTGGGCCCTGTTCCTGGGTCTCGCCCTGGTGATGATGGGCAACGGGCTGAACGGCTCCGTCCTGGGCGTCCGATCCGAGGCCGAGGGGTTCGGCCTGGCGGTCACCGGCGTGGTCATGGCGGCGTACTTCGCCGGGTTCCTCGCCGGCACCGTCTATGCCGAGTTCGCCCTCAAGACGGTGGGACACATCAGGGTCTTCGCGGCGCTCGCGTCCCTGGCCTCGACCGCGGTCCTGATCCACGCGCTGTCGGTCAACCCGGTCACGTGGGCGATCATGCGGTTCGTCTTCGGCGGCTGCATGGCCGGGCTCTACGTGGTGGTGGAGTCCTGGCTGAACGACCTCGCCACCAACAAGACGCGCGGACGGCTGCTGTCGATCTACATGATCGTCACGATGGGCGGGCTGTCCCTCGGGCAGCTGATGCTGAACATCGACGACGAGAGCGGGTTCCGTCTCTTCGTGCTGGCTTCGGTGCTGGTGTCGGTCTAGCTGGTACCCGTCACGCTCTCAGCGTCGAGCGCGCCACCGTTCGCGGTCCCCGAACCGATGGGGCTCCGCAAGCTGTTCGGCGTGGTGCCCACCGGGATCGTGTCATCGTTCTTCACCGGCGCCGCGACGGGCGGTCTCATCGGCATGGGTGCGGTCTACGCGTCGGCAGCGGGCCTGACTCAGACGCGGATCTCGGTCTTCCTGACCGCCCCGTTGATCGGGGCGATCGTCTCGCAATGGCCGATCGGATGGTTGTCGGACCGGTTCCCGCGTCGCGGGGTCATGTTCGTCGTCGCGTTGCTCGGGGCCGCCGGGGGCCTGGTGGCCCTGGCGCTCGAGGACGGCGCGGTGGGGGCGATCCTGGCGATGGGGCTGGTGGGAGCGATGTTGTTCCCGCTGTACTCGCTGTCGATCGCCTACACGAACGACTGGATCAAGGTCGAACAGATCCTGGGAGCGAGCGCCACCCTGATCCGGATCAACGGCACCGGGGCGATCGTGGGCCCGCTCGCGGCTGCGGGATTGATGGCGGCCTTCGGTGAGCGGCTGTTCTTCTGGTGGATCGTCGGGTCGCTGGGCGCGGTCGCCGCGTACCTGGCATTCCGGATCGTGGCCAAGGATCCGCTGCCGTTCGACCAGCAGCGCGACTACGTCCCGTTCCCCGCCCGGGCGTCGTCGGTGGCCGCGAACCTGATCCCGAGGCGGCGGCGGGTCAAGACGCCGACGGGCTGACTCAACCGCCGGCCGGCGAGTACGGCAGCGGGTTGGCGCCCGTGCCGTACATCGGCTCGGAGTCCGAGGGATCGCCCGAGGGGACCCGATCGACCCCGACGAACCGGTCGGCCACCATGTTGTGGAAACGGTGCAGGGGCTCCTCGAACCGTGGCGAGAGGCGACCGGGTGTGAAGCCCCCCGACGCGAGACCCCGTTGGCTCCGTTCGACGATCTCGATGTCCTCGCCGTTGACGTCCAGCCAGAACTGCCTGGTCTGGGCGAAGGCGGCCTCGGGCAGCTGCGGTGTGGATGCCGGCAGGAGCCACGTGCAGGTCTCGATCGTGACGCCGGGCGACACCGGGTGCAGCACCATCACGAAGGCGTGATTGGGCAGGACCGAGAGCAACACGTTGGGGAAGATGCTGACGAATCGGCCGCTGGCGGCGTCTGATGCGTCGAGCCCCGCGGCCGCGGGCATGGCCGTCCAGTCGTCGCGATCGTCACCCGAGACCGGCGTGGTCGTCTGCCCGCAGTACATCCCGGCGCCCTGGTACCGGTAGTGGTCGTCGACGCGCGAGACCTTGGCGAGCTCGGGGTGGACCCAGGTGAGGTGGTAGTACTCCTGGAAGTTCTCGGCGATGAGCTTCCAGTTGGCCTCGATGGTGATCGTCTGGGTCTCGACGCTGCGCCAGCCGTCGAGTCGGTAGCCGGCCAGCCGGTCCCCCAGATCGCCGAGCCACTCCTCGAGGGGCGCGGTCGTGGGATCCAGGCATGCGAACACGAGGCAACCGAAGGAGGCGACGCGAACCCGATGGAGGGGGTAGTCCGCCTTGTCGAAGTTCTCGACGCCGGCCTCGTCGAAACGAGGGGTCGCGACGAGTGTGCCGTCGAGGTTGTAACCCCAGCGGTGGTACGGACACCGGATCGTTCCCGCGATGTCGCAGTCGCGTTCTGCCAGCTCGGTGCCCCGGTGGCGACAGCTGTTGAGGAAGCCTCGGAGCTCACCATCCGCGTTGCGCGTGATGAGGATCGAGGTGTCCGCGATCTGGCGGACCAGCAGGCGACCCGGCGTCAGCTCGTCCAGCAGGCCGATCGCCACCCAGCTGGTCCCGAACACCCGTCGTTGCTCGATGGCGAAGAACTCGGGGTCGGCGTACGCCTCGGCCGGGAGCGTGGAGGCCTGATCGACCGGACGGCGCGTGTCGGCCCAGGCCTGCTCGGTCGTCCAGTCCCTCGCGTCCCCCATCACCGCGCCATGGTGCCAGAAGTCGCGGTCGGTGGCGTACTGACGTGGTCATGGGCGCCTGACACCGCTCGATCGGTGGCGGCGGGCGGCTCGTTCAGTCCGGGAGCGGGGCGACCCCGGGGATCGACGACTCCCTCGCGAAGACCTCGTCGAGGATCGGACGGAACGACTCGATGCCGAGGTTGGGGTAGTCGGGGTCGAAGCAGTTCTGGTCGTACTCGGCGCAGAATCGAACGCACGCCTCGTAGTGCGGCGCGTGCCGGTACTGCTCACGTGCGTCGCGGTCGCCGCCCATGTGGTGGAAGTAGTAGTAGCCCTGGAAGAGGCCGTGGTGGCGAACGACCCACTCGGTCTCGTCGTCGACGTACGGCGCGAGCATGGCAGCCGCGACCGCTGAGTGGTTCTCGGGGGCGATGACGTCACCGAGGTCGTGCAGGAGGGCTCCGGCGACGAGGTCCGGACGCTCGTCGTTTCGGAGCGCGCGGGACGCCGACTGGAGCGAGTGCTGGTACCGGTCGACCTGGTAGCCGAGCTTGGGGCCGGCGAGCATGTCGAGCAGCCGGAGGAGGTTGTCGACCAGCGAGCCCTTCGCGTGGCTCTCATAGATCGGCCCGAGGAACTCGTAGTGCTCCTTCGTGCCGTCTTCCATGCGAGTCCACGGCACGCGTCGCTCGCTCATGATCGTGCCCTCGTGTCGCTCACGCCCTCATTTTCACACGAGGGTGGGGGGCTGGGGCAGCCGGATCGGATGCGCCTCCCGCAGGGCGTCGTCGACGGCCTTGGGGACGTGGCTCGGGTAGTGCGTGGCCAGCACATCGGTGACCACGTCGTGGGCCGCCTGGCGGGCGTTCTTCGCGCCGAGGTCCTTCCAGTCCTCGGGGCTGTTGCGATCGCCGATGGCGGGGTAGGTGTACTCGGTCTGCATCAGGCCGAGCGTCTGTTCGTGGCCGAGGAAGTGTCCCGGACCGCTGATCACGTCGGCGATCACGTCGGCAGACAGGGTGGTCGGGTCGATCTCGATCCCGCGGATGGTCCGGTTGATCGAACCCATCATGTCGTTGTCGATGACCAGCGCCTCGAGGGAGCACCCGAGCAGCGAGGCGAGCATCCCGGCCGACTCGTAGATCAGATTCGCCCCGGCGTGGGCAGCCAACGAGACCGTGACCCCCTTCTCGTAGCCGGCCTGGTTGTCGGGCAACTTGGAGTCCGCCATCCCGGCCGCGACACCGGACGGTAGACCGACCCAGTTGGCCACCTGGGCGGCGGCCGCATTCAGGAGGCCCTCTTCGCCGCTGCCGCCACTCATCGCCCCGGTCCGCAGATCGGAGACGAACGGCCACAGCCCCATGACGCAGGGATGGCCGGGCGACATCAGGTTCACGTTGGTCAGTGCCGCCAGGCACTCGGCCAGGGCCTGGACGAGCGAGCCCGCCAGGGCCGCCGGCGAGGTGGCACCCGCCTGCCCGGCCGACAGGAGGTTGATCGGCATCCCGGCCCGGACCTGGGCCACCATGCACTCGGCCGACTCCTCGGCGTAACGCAGGGGAGGCACCACGAAGGTGTTGTTCGCCACGGCGAACGGTCGCTTGCGGAACTCGCCGGGGCCACCGAGGACGGCGTCGAACATCTCGACGACCTCGAACACGTGCTCCGGCCTGAAGAACGACGTCCCGATCGGCTTGGTGGTGCCCATCATCGCGGCGTACGCCGTGTTGAGGTCCAGCTCACGCGCCGTCTCCATGTCCCGCGTCACGACCGTGCGGACGAAGAAGTGGATGTTGTCGAGGGTGTCGACGAGGCGGGCGACGTCGTAGAGGTCCTGCGTGGTGCTCGGCCGGAACTCGTCGGTGTCGTGGTCGAGCATCAGGACGGCGGCACCGGCCGTGCCGAAGTGGACCTTGCGGTCCTTGAGCTCGATGCTGCGGTCGTCGTCGAGCCCGTGCCAGACCCAGTCCTTCGCCGCGGTGGCGATCGCGCCCTCGACGACATGTCGAGGGTAGTGCAGGCGGTCGCCCTCGACACGCCCGCCGGCCGCGGTCACCACGTCGACGAACTCCTTGATCGGACTGCCCATCCCGAGGTTCTCGAGGAGGTCGAGTGCCGTGTCGTAGACCGACTGGCAGTCGCTCTCGGTCAACGGTGCGAACTTGCCGCCCGGGGTACCCGGAAACACGGCTCGTGCGTCGTCGGCTGGAGGCGCCTGTCGGGTCGCGACACGCGCCGCCCTCCCCCCTGAGCGGCGGCGGCGAGGTTCGTCAGTCACCGTGCGACCTAGGCCCGAGGCTTCTCGTTCGCCGGGTCGTAGGCCGCGTCGGCCAGCACGGTGGCGGTCCGTTTCTCGCCCATCATCAGGATCTCGAACGTGTCCCCGGGGCTCGAACACGCCGTGTCGACGTAGGCGAAGCACAGGCTCTTGCCGACGCTGTGGCCGTACGCACCGCTCGTGGTGATGCCCATGATCCGGTCGCCGTCGAAGCAGGGCTCGTTGCCGCGACAGTCGTTGTCGGTCGCATCGACCTCGGCGTACACGAGGATCCACTCGAGGTCGCACGCCTTGCGCTCCAGCATCGCCTGCTTGCCCTGGAAGTCCTTGGTCTCGTCGACGAAGCGTCCGATGTCCGCCTCGACCGGCGTGATCTCGGTGGTCAGCTCGGCACCCCAGGCCTTGTAGGCCTTCTCGATTCGCATGACGTTCATCGCATAGGAGCCGAAGTCGGCGATCCCGAACTCGGCGCCCGCGTCCCACAACGCGGTGTACAGCGAGACCATGTGCTCGATGGGGAAGTGGAGCTCCCAGCCCAGCTCACCG
>JBCCFK010000033.1:0-22158 GCA_039029775.1 Actinomycetota bacterium
ACGCGCGTCGACGCGCCGGGATCCAGGCGCACAACCGGTGGCTGGCGGACTTCTGCTCGCGCCGTCCCGGCCGTCGCGCCGGGGTAGGGCAGATCTTCGTCAACGACATCGACGACGCGATCGAGGACGCGACCTGGATCAAGGAGAACGGCCTGACCGGCGGCGTCCTGCTGCCGACGGTCGCGCCCGATGTGACCTGGGTCCAGCCGCTGTACGACCCCGCGTACGACCGCCTGTGGGCCGCGCTGCAGGACCTCGACATCCCCGTGAACCTCCACGGAGGAACCGGCTCACCCAACTACGGCCGGTACCCGGCCACGCCGATGATCATGATCAGCGAGGTCCCGTTCTACGGCATCCGCGCGTTCACCCACATGCTCCTCGCGGGCGTGTTCGAGCGATTCCCGAAGATGAAGTACGTGATGACCGAGATCGGTGCATCGAACTTCCCGCCGTTGCTCGAGAATCTCGACCGCGTGATCAAGAGCGTGCAGAGCGGATCGATCGGCGAACTCAAGTACCGCCCCGAAGACGCCCTCCCACGGACCGCCACCGAGTATTTCCGGCAGAGCGTCTGGCTCGGCGCCAGCTTCCCCGGCCCGAACGACGTCGCCGCCATGGACCTGCTCGGCGACGACCGATTCATGTGGGGGAGCGACTATCCCCACGACGAGGGCACCGGCCCCTACACCCGAGAACACCTCCGTCAGGTCTTCTGCGATGTCGAGGAGTCGACGATGCGACGCATCCTCGGCGAGAACGCCGCCAAGCTCTACGGCTTCGACATGGAGGTGTGCAACGCGCTGGCAGCGGAGCACGGGCCGACGGTCGACGAGCTCAAGGTGCCGCTGACCGAGCTGCCGGAGAACCCGAACTCCGCGCTGCTGAAGGGCGAATCGCAGCTCGTCGCGTGATCGGACGGCCGTGACCACGACACCTGCCCCCGACCTGATCCTGGTCGGCGGTGTCGTCGAACCGATCGTCGGCGAGACCGCCGAGGCCGTGGCCGTTGGCGACGGGCTCATCGCGGCGGTCGGTTCTGCAGAGGACGTCCTGGCGACGCGTGCGTCGACGACCGAGGTGGTCGACCTCGCCGGGGCGACCGTGCTCCCGGGCCTGATCGAACCGCACACGCACCCGGACCTCTGCGCCCAGATGTACGCCTGGGTCGACGTGTCCGGCTTCACCCATCCGCACGTCTCCGGGGTCCAACGGGCACTGGAGGACGCCATCGCCGCGGCGGATCCGGGGGAGTGGGTGTACGCCTTCGGGCTGGACTTCATGCTCACCGATGCGCTCGGCATCTGGGATCGGGATCGGCTCGACGCCATTGCGCCCGCGAATCCTCTGGTCGTGATGATCCAGTCGATGCACACCCTCTACGTGAACTCGGCGGCATTCGCCGCAGCCGGCATCGACGAATCCACTCCGCAGCCCTCGGGCGGTGGTCACTGGGCCACCGACCACAACGGCCGACTGAACGGAAAGGTCGAGGAACAAACGGCGATGGGGCCGTTCCTGCGCCACGGGCTGCCGGACCCGAACGAGGTGCGAGACCAGATCCGCGAGCAGTACCGCCGGTACGCCGAGGTCGGCATCACGACCCTCGGCCTCGCCGGGGCGTTCGGCGGGCCCGATCAGTTCGACGTCTTCCCGGAGTTGGCCGCAGAGCCGGATGTGGCCCTGCGGGTGGTGGCCTATCTGCGGCACCAGCAGGCGCTCCGCTCCGGCGGGGGCCCGACCGTTCCCGGCGACGCCTTTCGGATCGCGGGCGTGAAGCTCTGGTACGACGGCTCGCCGTACACCGGCACGATGCTGCTGGACGAGCCCTACCTGGAGACGGACCTGTGCTGCTGCACGCTCGGCATCGAGCCCGGGACCAACGGGCGCGCCAACTTCGATCCCGTCGAGTTGACCGACATCCTCGGCGAACTCCACGGCCGCGGGTGGCAGGTCCTGACCCACGCCCAGGGTGATCGAGCGTGTCGCGAGATCCTCGACCTCTACGACTCGGTGCTCCCTCCGGACGCGGGCGACCATCGATGGCGACTCGAGCACTGCGCCCTCATCACCGATGCCGACCTGGCCCGAGCTGCCGGGATCGGCGTGTCGCCGAGCTTCCATGTCGACCACGTGCGCTACTACGGGCCGGAACTGGCCTCGGACATCATCGGACCCGAGCGAGCCGAAGGGCTGATGCCCGTCCGGAGCGCCTTGGACTGCGGCCATCGACCCAGCCTCCACGCCGACTCGCCCATGTATCCGCCCGGGCCGTTGCGACTGGCCGGGACGGCGTCGTCGCGCCACACCCGCCACGGCGAACCGCTGGCCGCGCACCAGGCGATCTCGGTCGAGGAAGCGGTCCGAGCGGTCACCATCGATGCGGCGTGGCAGCTCCGCATGGACGACGAGGTCGGCTCGATCGAGCCCGGGAAGCGAGCCGACTTCGCCGTCCTCGAGGCGAACCCGTTGCGCAGCTCGCCGACGGACCTCGAACACATCTCGGTCACGTCGACGTGGTTGGGCGGGCGCGAGGTCCGGCGCTGACGCGATCCGACCCGTTCCGGTGCGGCCGGTGGCATCATGCGGGCCGACCCACGACCACCGGGAGACCAGGGTGAAGCGGATCTACGACTTCGGACGATCGCCGGCGCAACGCAACTACACCGTTGCCGACCTCAAGGCGTTGAAGGGCACGGGCACGAAGCTGTCGATGAGCAACCCTGCCAACCCGACGGAGATCCAGGCCTGCGTCGACGCAGGCATCGACCTGATGGTCGTCTGGGACGAGCAACTCGACGAGGCTCGACGGATCGCGCCACACCACTTCATGGGTATCGGCAGCACCTGGAAGCAGTTCGGGACGACCGACGAGATCCTCGCCCACGCGATCGACACGATGGGTCGAGGAGGCGACATGTACTACACGCTCCGCTCCTACGACGTCATGGAGGCACTGGCCAACGAGGGCATCCCGGTGCAGAGCCACATCGGCCTCATCCCGACCTTCGCGCACTGGGCAGGCGGTCTCCGCGCGTATGGCCGCACGGCCGACGAGGCGATGGAGATCTACCGGACCCTCAAGCGCATGGAGGACGTCGGTGTCTTCGCCGTGGAGGCCGAGTGCATCGCGGAGGAGGTCCTCGAAGCGGTCAACGACAAGACGTCGATCGTGACCTTCTCGCTCGGTTCGGGGAAGGCCGGCGACGCCATCATGTCGTTCGTCGCCGACATCTGTGGGGAGGACAGCGAGGAGGCGAGTCCTCCGAAGCACGCCCATGCCTTCGGCAACCTCGCTCGGCTGCACGAGCAGATGTACCAGGAGCGGGTCGCGGCACTGAGGGAGTTCCACGAGGAGTCGGTTGCAGGCAACTTCCCGTACCCAGCGCAGAACATCAGCATGCGCGAGGGCGAGCACGAGAAGTTCCTCGAGGCGCTCGACGACGTCGACTGAGGCTCAGTAGACGATCACGCCTCGACCCGTCCGGCCGGTCAGCAGCGCGTCACAGGCCTGGTTGATCTCGGCCAGCCCGTAGCGCTCGGTGATGAGCCGGTCGAGTGGAAGGAGGCCCTGCTGATACAGCTCTGCGTAGGCGACGAAGTCGCGGTGCGTGTCGGCGGACCCGAAGATCGAACCGGTCACGGTCTTCTCGTCGCGGATCACGTCGGCCGGATCGAGCGAGAAGGTGTCGCCGGCCCTCGGGAAGCCGACCAGGACCGCCGTGCCGTATTGCGCCAGCGCCGCGATCAGCTGCGTCTCGATCTCGGTGTCACCGACGGCGTCGAAGGCGTACTCGACGCCGACTCCGTCGGTCAGGTGTCGGAGGGCGGCAACCGGGTCGGTGCGCGGCTCCACCGCGACGAAGTCGGTGGCCCCCAGGCCACGTGCGAGGACCTCCTTGTCGGCATTCCGGTCGACGACGATGATCTGCGACGCCCCGGCGAGCACGGCACCCATCAGGATCGACAGGCCCACGCCACCGGCGCCGAAGATCGCAACGCTGGAGCCCTCCTCGATCTGCGCTCTGTTCAGCGCCGCACCGACGCCCGTCGTGACGCCACACCCGATCACCGCAGAGATCTCGAACGGCACGTCGGGCATCGGAACGCAGCTGATGGCCGGGACCACGGTGTGCGTCGCCCAGGTGGACAGGGCGCTCAGGTGGAACACCTCGGCGCCGGACGTGTCCGACAGGCGTCGCGTCCCGTCCAGCATCCTGCCCGACCACAGGGCAGGCAGGTGAACCTGGCACAGGTGGGGTCGGCCGGCCCTGCAAGGCCGGCAGGCGCGACAACAGGGGATCCAGGACAACGCGACGTGGTCACCGACCTCGAGGCCGGTGACGGCGGGTCCCAGCTCGGCGATCACACCCGAGCCCTCGTGACCAAGGACCACCGGCAGCTCGACAACCGAGTCACCGGTCACGACGTGCCAATCGCTGTGGCAGACGCCGGAGGCCCGCATCTCGACGAGGACCTCACCCTCCCGAGGGGCGGCCAGATCGAGCGTCTCGATTCGCAGTGGTGTCCGGAGCTCTCGAAGCACGGCGCCCTCGATCCTCATGGTGGCTCCTCTCGCCGGCGCGGGAGCGTCACTGTAGAGAACAGCCACACCTCCGGGCCGCCTCCAGCGACAGCACTACGATCCGGCCATGTCGCAGCCCGAACCCGTCCGACTCGAGCCTCCGTCCGACCTCTCCATGCCGATCGGCGAGGCGATGTTCACCCAACGCGCCATCCGTCGCCTGGATCCCGACCGCCCGATCGCCGACCGCGACCTTCGGACCATCCTGGACGCCGCCTCGAAGGCACCCACGGGAAGCAACGAGCAGCCGGTTCGGATGCTCGTCGTCCGGGACCGCAAGCTGATCGAGGCCTTCGGACCGCTGTACCACGAAGCATGGTGGGCGAAGCGCGCCGATGCATACGGCTGGAGCCCCGACCAGGAGCTTCCGGAGGACTCGCCGTACCGGCCCGCGGCGGGCCTCGCCGACGAGATCGGGCGTGCTCCTGTCATCGTGCTGGTCTTCTCGCACGGAGCCCCTGGCTTCTCGGTGTTCCCGGCGGTCCAGAACATGCTGCTCGCCGCGCGGGCACTCGGCATCGGCTCGGTGCTGACCACGTTGCATCCAACGGTCATGGACCGAGTCCACGGCCTCTTCGACGTGCCGGCGCAGATGCGATTCCACGCCTGCGTGCCGCTCGGCCATCCACGCGGCAACTTCGGGACGACGCAGCGACTGCCCACGAGCGCCACGACCTACTGGGATCGGTGGGGCTCACCGCCCCCCTGGTCGGCCTGACCCCCGCTACGGTCCTGCAGCGGAGACACCACGACCGAGAGGTGAGCGACCCGTGACCTTCGAATGGGATCCGACCCAACGAGAGTTCCTCGACAACCACACCTGGGCCGTGCTGGCGACCGGTCGGACCGATGGTTCGCCGCAGCAGTCGATGATCGGTTACACGGTCGACGACGAGGGCCGGCTCGTCATCTCGGCGAAGTCGTACACGGCGAAGTGGAAGAACGCGGTTCGGCAATCGCGTGTCAGCGTGACCGTCCCGGACGGACGCATCCATCTGGTCGTCTACGGCGAGGCGGAGGCCATCGACGAGGATCCGCTTCGCGCCCAGCTCACCTCCTCGGTGTTCGCCGCGTTGAGCGGCAACGAGCCACCAGACCCGGCCTCGATCCTCCCGATGCTCGACGAGCAGCAGCGGACGGTGCTCCGGATCACGCCTGACAAGACCTTCTACCAGGAGTAGCGGGCGTGGATCTGGGGATCGCCGGCCGGCGCGCCATCCTGCTCGGCTCCAGCCGTGGCCTGGGCCGCGCCTGCGCCGAGTCGATCGCCCGTGAGGGCGTCCACGTGGTGGTGAACGGCCGGACCGGCACCGATGTGGACCTGGCCACCGAGGAGCTGCAGGCAGCGCACGGCGTCGAGGCGGCAGGTGTCGTCGGAGACTCCACCACGGCTGAGGTTCAGGAGGCACTCCTCGCTGCATGCGGCGAGCCCGACATCGTGTTGATCAACGGTCAGGGTCCGCCACCGACACCCTTCGCCCGGCTCGACGACGAGAAGTGGGACGCGGCGGTCCGTCAGTCGATCACGGGACCGGTGGGATTCCTCCAACGCGTCGTGCCGGGCATGGTCGATCGTGGATTCGGTCGAGTCGTCGCGGTCAGTTCGGCGATGGTGAAGTCGCCCAACTCGATGATGAGCCTCTCTCACGGCACCCGCCTCGGCCTCGCCGGCATCCTCAAGGGGCTGTCGAACGATGTCGTCAAACACAACGTGACCGTCAATCAGCTGCTGCCCGAGCGGTTCGACACGGACCGACAGGAGCAGATGGCACAGCTGGTGATGCGCGCCAAGGGTGTGACCTACGAGGAGGCGAGAGCCGAGCAGGTGGCATCGATCCGCGCGGGACGACTCGGCCAGGCGGGGGAGTTCGGAGACACCTTCGCGTTCCTGTGCTCGGCGCAGGCCGGTTACCTGAGCGGGCAGAGCATCCAGCTCGATGGCGGGAGCTACGACGGCCTGTTCTGACGTGCTGGCCGGCGCTACTTCGCCTCCGACCACCGCTCGACGATGCTGACGTCGGCGAGGTAGCGGACGTCCTGTCGCGGCGACCAGTATCCCGCTGCTTCTCGAAGGCTCTCGACCACCATCGCCGCGGCCGCTTCTGCCTCATCCTCCGGCACGTGGACCAGGAGTTCATCGTGCAGGCAGAGCACGACCTCGGCTCGCAGCGACCGGGCGCGCCGTCGGACCGTGATGGCCCACACCTTGAAGAACTCGGCGGCCGCTCCCTGGATGAGGGCATTGCGGGCGTAGCGACCGCGAGCGGCTGCGGCGGAGATCGCCCGGTCGAGGTCGCCCTCGGTCGATCGGTCGACCCACATCCGGACGCGTCGACCGCCGGTGGTGAAGACGTCCTCGCCGGCGCGGCCGGATTCGGCGGCTCGTTCGAGGAGGGCCATGGCCACTGGGTAGTTGCGTTCCAGGCCAGCGAGCGCTCCGGCCGATTGACCGGTCGTCGCGCCGTACATCGCCCCCAAGACCGCCACTTTCGCGATCTCTCGCTCGACGCCCAGGCGGCGGGCGACCGGTAGGTACAGATCGTCCCCCTGGGTCGCCTCGATCAGTGCCTCGTCGCCGGAGACGGCGGCCAGGATGCGTGGTTCGATCTGTCCCAGATCGGCTCGGACGAGGCGATGCCCGGCTTCGGCTGCGACGACGGGGCGCATCACCGCTGGCAGGTTGTGCAGACCGGCCGTGGCGGTCATCCGGCCCGCAGCTCCGTCGGCGCCGGACCACCCGCCACGAAGTCGCCCGTCGTGGACGTGTTCGTCGAGCCAGGCGTACCCGTACGTGGTGGCGATCCGTTCCGCCTTCCGCCAGGTCAGCAGCGCGTCGATGAGCGGCTCGTCGTCCCTGAGGCGTTCGAGTCGCCACGCCCGCGTGTCGGGCAGCTCCAACCCCGCTCGGCGCAGCATCGCTCTGACGTCGGCGGGGTTCCGGAGGTTGACGTCCTGCGGTGGCTCGAGCAGGTCGAGCACGACGCGGTCGCGCTCGGCACGGAGTTCGTCCTCGTGGGCGAGGGAGCCTGGCCTCGGTCCGGCGGCGTCTTCGATCAGCGACACGGCCTTGGCCTCGTCGATCGGGAGACCGTGGACGGTCATCTCGGCGCACAGCAGCTCTGCCGCCGACTCGCTTCTGGCGGTCGAGAGCGCGCGATCCGGATCGGGGAGTTCGGCCAGGCGGGACCGCTGCCGGTCCGACGCCTGCAACGCCAGGTCGGCCCACGCAGCGAGCCGGTTCGGCGTCGCGGTGTACGCGCCGTCCGCCCACTCCGGTCGCAGGTGGCCGTCGGGCTGGAGCGGGTCATCGGTGTCGCCCTGGTCGACCTGGACATCGAGCAGGCCGAGTTGGCCCATCCTCGGGAGGGAGGCGAGTGGGAGATCGTTGAGGCATGCCCACACCTCGCCGGTGGGCGTGCGCCAGCGGCCGAACAGCAGGCGGTGCACCGCCGCGACGTCCCAGCAGCGATCGACCGGGATTCGCCGGTGCGCGACCAGATCGGACGTCTGGCGTCCCCACCAGACCCATCGTGGCTCGTGGGCTGCATGGAGCTCGGCGAACGTCGCGACCGGGTCCGATGTCGGGATGGCCCACCGCTCGCCGCGGCACGCGAGGCCCAATCCGATGCCGGGCGCCAGAGCCACCGCGACGTGGTCGGAACGTCCGAACTCGGTGCTCGCCCTCATGCTCGCGGTCTCAACGTCCCGGCCAGCGTGGGGGGCGTCGCTCGAAGAACGCCGCGATGCCCTCGCGACGGTCTTCGCTGGCCAGGATCGTGTCACGGGCCACCTCGGTGGCGGCCCAGCCTCGTCGGTCGAGGTCGGCCGCGACGCTGTCGAGCGCTTCGAGCGTTGCTCGAATGGACGTCGGGGCGTTGAGGACGATCCGGCGGCCGAGGTCGACCGCGGCGGCGACGGCGCCGCCGGGCTCGGTCACCTCGTTGACGACGCCGATGCGCTCGGCGCGATCGGCGGACATCGGGTCGCCGGTCAGGAGCAGTTCACGCGCGACGTTCAGCGGCAGCGCCCGGGGTGCACGGAACAAGCCGGCGCTCGTGGCCACGAGCCCTCGCCGCACCTCGGGGAGTGCAAAGGTCGCATTCGACGCGGCGACCACGAGATGGCACGCGAGCGCGATCTCGAATCCACCCCCGTAGGCCAGTCCCTCGACGGCGGCGATGATCGGTTTCGTCGAACGACGGCGGATGATCCCGTACTCGCCACCTCGCGCGGTCGGTTCGCCGGATCCCTCCGCGATGTCGGTTCCGGCGCAGAAGACCGCCGGTCCGCCGGTCAGGACGGCCACCCGGAGCCTGGCGTCGTCCTCGAAGTCGTTCAGTGCTTCGTCGATCGCCTGCGCCATCTCGCCGTTGATCGCGTTCCGCTTCGCCTCGCGGTCGAGCGTGATCACGACGATGTCGTCGTCGATCTCCTGGCGTACCGGCATGGACGTCTCCTCGGTGATGTCGGCGGCTGATCGCCAACCCTAGGTCCGTTCGACGCGGCCTTCGCCCGCTCCGCGAGGCCCGCTCCCCATCGCGCGTATGGTCTCGCCGTGCCCGATTCGAGCTTTCACCGCAATGCGTTCATCGAGAACCCTGAGGACGTGCCGGTACGAGATGCAGCGACGGTGCTGATCGTCCGGGACGCACCCGAACTCGAGGTCCTCATGGTCCGGCGGGCGGGTCGTCTCGCATTCGCGGCGAATGCCTGGGTCTTCCCGGGCGGGCGCGTCGACCAGTCCGACGCAGAGCACGCAGCCCGGGTCGGGATCAACCTGGACGATCGAGTGGCGTCCTCGATGCTCGAGGTCGACGGAGGTGGCCTCGCCTGGTGGTTCGCCGCCGTCCGCGAGACGGTCGAGGAGGTCGGCCTGTTGCTCGGAGCGCGGCCCGTGGAGCCCGATCTGGTTGACGCCCTCCGCCGCGGACTCGAGTCGGGCGGTGCCGAGCGCTTCTCCGGCATCCTCCTGGCGCACGACCACCGCATCGATCTGTCGACCGTGCACGAGATCGCCCGCTTCGTGACACCCGTCGGACCGGCGCGACGCTTCGACACGCGGTTCTTCCTGGCCGCCGCACCGGCAGGCCAGCATCCCCGTCACGACGAGAGCGAGATCGTCGCCACGCAGTGGATGCGGCCCGCCGACCCCATGGCTGCGTGGCGTCGCGGCGACTTCGAACTGATGGCGGTCACCCACCGGATGCTCGCCTGTCTCGACCGATTCTCCACCGCGACCGATGCCCTGTCGTGCGCTGCGAGCCGCCCGCCTCCCGCCCGCCTGCGGGTCAGCGATCCCGACGGCCAGTACCAGGTCTTCCTGCCGGGGGAGGCGGGATACGAGGCCGCCGAGCTGGAGATCGAGCACGGATCGATCCGGCTCTGGCGTCCCGATCAGCCGGTGCGCTGAATCGCTGCGGGCTCGGTTCATCGGCGGCCGTCGTGGGCTACCGTCGCGACTCGTTTGACCGGCGCGAGGGAGCACTGATGGTTTCAGTTTCGATCGACCAGGTGCTCGTCCCCGAGCTGACCGAGATCAACCGTCTGCCCTCACGCCCACCGCTCGACCCGAGGGGTTCCGCCGACGATCTGCGCGGCGACACGCCTTCGCCGTGGCGACGCTCACTGGACGGCCGATGGCGCTTCAAGCTGGTCGATCGGCCCGACGCGGCCCCGGCGCGATGGCATCAGCCCGGCCTGCGGGACTCCTCGTGGGAGACCATCGACGTCCCCGGCGTCTGGACACGCCAGGGTCAGACCGACCTCCCGATCTACACCAACGTCCAGATGCCCTGGGACGGCGTGGAGCCGCCGGCGGTCCCCGAGGACAACCCGACGGGGCTCCACCGAACCACGTTCCGGGTTCCGGCGGCCTGGCGCCGCCGGCAGGTCGTGCTGTCGGTCGGCGGCGCCGAGAGCGTGCTGATGGTCTGGTGCAACGGCGAGTTCGTCGGGATGGGCAAGGACAGTCGCCTCGCATCGGAGTTCGACCTCACGCCGCACCTGACGCGGGGCGAGAATCACCTCGCGGTGATGGTCGTCCGGTGGAGCGACGCGACCTGGATCGAGGATCAGGACCATTGGTTCCACGCAGGGATCCACCGGTCGGTCCACCTGGAAGCCCGGGGTCGGGATCGGGTCGACGATCTGGTGGTGACCGCCGACTTCGACCCAGATGACGGGCGTGGAGCCCTCGAGGTCGCAGCGCACGTGATGGGGGATCGGGGCGCCGAGGTGCGGGTCCAGCTCGAGAGCCTGTCAGGCCGCCGGATCGGACGGCCGACGACGGCGGCCGTCGGTCGGAGCCGCGAGCTCGGGGGCCGCAACACCGTGATCAACGCGTACATCTACGGTGGACCGGTCGCCGTGGCCCGGCTGGAAGACCTCCGGATCGAGCCCTGGAGCGCCGAGCGCCCCGCCCAGTACCGGGTCGTGACCGAGCTGCTCGACGCAGCAGGCGACGTCATCGAGGCCCACTCGACCATCACCGGATTCCGCCGGGTGGAGATCAGGGACCGGCGGCTCCTCGTCAATGGCCGGGCGGTCACGATCTACGGCGTCAACCGGCACGATCATCACCCCGAGACCGGCAAGACGCTGACGCTCGAGGAGCTGCGCGAGGAGGTCCTCGCCATGAAGCGCCACAACCTCAACGCGCTGCGGACGGCGCACTATCCCAACGACCCCCGGTTGCTGGACCTCTGTGACGAGCTCGGGCTCTACGTGATCGACGAGGCGAACGTGGAGTCGCACGGGCGCCTGGCCTCGGTGTCACACGACCGCAGGTACCAGCATGCGATCGGCGAGCGGATGCGCCGGATGGTGCTTCGGGACCGGAACCACCCGTGCATCATCGGCTGGTCCCTCGGCAACGAGGCCGGTGACGGTCCGGCGTTTCCCGCGGCCGCGGCCTGGACGCGGGCCGTGGATCCCACGCGGTTCGTGCAGTACGAGGGCATGAACACCGTGCGCGATGTTCGCGCCGGCGCGGACCGCGCCCTGCGACACGAGGCCCCGCGCCGAGACGAGACGACTGCATCGGACGTCCTCGCCCCGATGTACACGTCGATCGACACCATTCGGGCGTGGGCCACCTGGGCCGAAGACACCGGGCTCGACCACCGACCACTGATCCTGTGCGAGTACTCCCATGCCATGGGCAACTCCAATGGATCGCTCGTCGAGTACGTGGACGCCTTCCACACGCACCCCGCGCTCGGCGGCGGGTTCATCTGGGACTGGCGGGACCAGGGCCTCGCCGAGCACGACGAGGATGGACGCTTCTACTGGGCGTATGGCGGCCACTTCGGCGAGCGCGTCCACGACGGCAACTTCTGCATCAACGGTCTGGTCGGACCGGATCTGCTTCCGCACCCGCAGCTTCGCGAGTATCAGTGGGCGATCCGGCCGGTGACGGTGGAACGCCTGAGCGGCCGCCGCATGCGGATCACCAACCGGCGCGTGTTCGAATCGCTCGACGACCTCCGTCTCCGGTGGACGCTGACCGAGGACGGGGTGCGGGTCGCGCGGGGCGAGGCCCGGGTCGAGGTGTCGGCAGGCGCCTCGGTCGTCTGGACGTTGCCGACGCGCCATCGCATCCGGCGCGGGGTCGAGACCCACGTCACATTCGAGTGGCGAACTCGCCGGGCCACGGCGTGGTCACCGGCCGGCCACGTGGTCGCCTGGGATCAGGTCGAGCTGACACCGGACTCCGTCGCGTCGCGGCCGCCCACGCGGTCAGCGACGCCCGTCGTCGAGACGGACGATCACGGCATCGCCGCGGTCAGGTTCGGCGAGCGCACCGCGGTCATCGGCGACGTCGCGGCCACGCTGTGGCGGGCTCCCACCGACAACGACGGCATCGCCTCGTTCTTCGGGGGTGATGTCGCCACCGGCGTCCGGACGAGGTGGCAGGCGTGGGGTCTCGATCGCCTGACGAACGTCGTGGACGACATCACGTCACGACGGGACGGCTCCGACATCAGGCTGAGACGGCGACTGGTCGGGTCCGACGACGAGGCGGTGCACACGACGCGCATCCAGGTGGTCGACGGTTCGATCCGGTTCGATGAGCGCATCGTCGTCCCCACCTCCTGGGAGGACCTGCCTCGCGTCGGCGTGCGGTTCGAAGCGCCCGGCTCCCTCGACCGCTTGCAGTGGTTCGGGCCGGGCCCCGACGAGACCTACCCCGACCGGGCCTCCGCAGCCACCGTCGGTCGCTGGGCCTCCTCCGTCGACGACCAGTACCACCCGTTCGTGAAGCCCCAGGACCACGGCCAGCACGTCGACGCCAGGTGGTTCACCCTCACCGAGGGCCGTCGAGGCTTCGCCGTGTCGGCCGATGCGCCGTTCGCATTCGCGGCGCGGCGCCACCACGACGCTGCACTCACCACCGCCAGCACGCTGGCCGAGCTGCGGCCCGACGAGACCATCGAGGTCCACGTCGACGCAGCCGTCCGGGGCCTCGGCACCGGCGCCTGCGGACCGGACACGCTGCCGCCGTACCTCGTTCGCCCGGGCACCTGGGCGTGGCGATGGAGCCTTCACTCCGTCTGAGCGGTCTGAGCCGTGGCGTCAGCTCGAGTTGAGCGCGTCGCTATACGGGGTCATGTCCCACCCGGGCCATCTCCCGGCGACGTCCGCGATCGTCTGTTCGTTCCAGTACTCGTGGCCGGGTGCCGGAATGCCGAAGACCTCGCGTTGGCGTGGGGAGGCGTCCGCCATCACCGGGCCCCAGTGTTCGTTGTTGGCGCTGTTGGGCCAGGCCATCTTCCCCTGCCACGACGTCCCGCGGGCCTTGTAGTCGGCCATGTAGATGAATCGCGCCCGTTCGCTGCCCTTCATGGACGATCCCCGGTGAAAGACATCCGTCCGATAGATGTAGAGCGTCCCTGCGGGGCCGGTGAGCGGCACCTGCGCCAGGTACAGCGCTGGGTGGTCGCGGCGGAGTGCATTCCTGACATGCATCGGGATCTTGCGGCTCGAGGACAACGGCACGGCCATCGTCGGGCCGTCCTTCTTGGTCACGTCCGAGAGCAGGAGGATCGTGGTCATCTGGGGCCAGGCACCGTCTTGTCTCGGCACCAGGAGCGTGTGGTTGCCGTAGTCGCGGTGCAGACGCTGCTCGTAGTCGACGGCGCCGCTGTACTTGGCCCAGAGTTCGACCTTGTAGAGGTCGATGTCGGTGGTGCCGTGGAATCGCTCGGCGGCGTCGATGAGATCCGGATGATAGGCGAGGCGATTCAGCTCGAGGTGCGCGTACGGGAACTTCAAGTTGCCCGTGAACTGTGTTTCCACCAGGTGGGAGTAGCGCTCGGGGTCGGCGTGGTAGACCTCGCGCGTCGGGAGCTCCTCGGCGAGCGGCCCGGCGATCGCCGACAGCTCCGCGTCGGTCAGGAACCCGTCGACGCGCGTGAACCCCACGTTGCGCAGTTCCTCGATCTTGTCGTCGGTGACTCGCGTCATCGGCGCGGCTCCCAGCCCATCAGGTGCTCCGGTCGTAGCGGTCGAGGTCGAACACCCAGTGTGGCCGCTGACCGGCTGCGAACCGGTCTATCTGGTCGATCACGCGTCGCTGCATCGGCGTCGGTCCGGGGCGCGGTGGCCAGGCGTCGCCGCCCTCGTCGGTCAGTTGGTGAAAGGTGAACGTGACGTTGTCGGCGCTTCGAAGAGGGTGGTCCGCCGGCAGGTGGTCGGGTCCCTCCCCGCAGAGCACGTCGAGACCCGCTCGCAATCGGCCCGCCGTGAGCTCGGCGAAGAGTGCCTCCTGGTCGAGGATCGCCCCCCGAGCGGTGTTCACGACGATCCCGCCGTCGGGGAGGCGAGCGAGGTGCTCGGCCCGCACCATCTGTGTGGTCTCGCCGCTCAGGCCGGCGTGGACGACCAGCGCCTCCGCCCGTTCGCAGAGCGCGGAGAGCGTCGGCACCGACGCGACCCCATCCGGCACCTCGGACACGTAGGGGTCGTAGACGAGGATCTCGGCCCCGAACGGTCGCAGCATCTCCACGAACCGGCGCCCGATCACCCCGAGCCCCACGATGCCGACTGCCACGCCGTCGAGCGTGCCGGTTCGGGATCGATCGAACGTCCAGGCTCCGTCGATCTGGGCGCGCCGGATGACCGGCATGTCGTGGATACACGTGAGCAGCAGGGTCATCGCGGACTCGGCGACGCCGGCCGCCGGGAGGTCCCCCCAGTTCGACACGGTGATGCCCGCCTGGACCAACTCCCGCGGCACCAGACCCCGGACCGACCCCGAGTAGCAGCAGATGTACTGCAGCCGCCCCGGATCGTCCGCCAGCTCGACGGGGACCGGTCGCGCATCCCACCCCACGATCGCGACCCGGCTCGCTCGGATCGTGTCGGCCGCCTCGGCGTCGTGCAGGTCGCGCGTGTGTTCCAGCGACGTCAGGGTCGCTCTGGAACGGAGTGCGGTGAGGAAGTCGTCGGTCCAGACCGTGGACAGCCTGGCGCCTCGTGCCAGGTGGGTCAGGGTCAGGTCGGCGGCCGGGGCGGCCGGACTCACCACTGGTAGGCCGCGACGTGCTTCTCCAGCACGCGGCCGTCGAACGCCCTGGTCGCGGCCCCACCCCCGGCCCCGTAGCAGACGTGCAGCGGTAGCAGATGCTCCTCGCGGGGGTGGTTGTACCGGGCTTCGGGAGCAGCGGCCCAGTTCTGGAGCCGGCGGCGGCGCTCGGCCTCGTCGAGCGACGGGTCGGTGCACACCTCGTCGAGCCACCGATCGAAGGCCTCGTTGGCGGTGTCGATCCCGTTGGCGGGATTCGCGGGGCCGAACGCCTGCATGTTGTGGAAGCTCAGTCCGGACCCGAGGATCAGCACGTCATCGTCGGCGATCGAGGAGATGGCGGCACCCATGTCGATGTGTCGACCGGGGTCGAGGTCGTCGAGCATCGACAGCTGCACCACGGGGATTCCGGCGTCGGGATACATCAGCATGAGCGGTACGAACATCCCGTGGTCGAAGTCTCGATCGGTGTCGAGTCGGGGGGAGAAGCCCGCGTCGGCGAGCAGCCCCACGAGCTCGTCGGCCAGCTCGGGGGATCCGGGTGCCGGGTACGACAGCTCGTAGGTCTCGGGTGGGAACCCGTAGTAGTCGAAGTAGAGACCCGGGTTGGTCGCCGCCGTGATGGTCGGGTCCGGACACTCCCAGTGCGCGCTGACGACCACGATGGCGCGTGGGCGGCCGAGCGAGTCGTCGATGCCCTCGAGATAGCGAACGATCTCGTCGTGGGATGGCTCGCCCATGAGCGGGAGGGGACCGCCGCCGTGGGGGATGTAGAGGATCCGTCCGGTCATGCCCCGACGATACGGGATCGGCTGGGTCGTCGGCGACGCCGCTACTGTTCGGACGGGCTCGGCTCGGTCGCCGGGTCCGGCCCGCCCCCGACGACGGGGCGCCTCATACGCCGAGAGCCCGTTGGGGGAGCACGTGGACCAGATGAACGAGCTGGGGTTCTACACCCTGCCGGGAGCACCCGAATCGCCACGCGAGCTTCTCGGCGAGGTCCGCGAGGCGGAGGAACTCGGCATCGGCGCGTGCTTCATCAGCGAGCGGTTCAACATCAAGGAGGCCGCGACGCTGTCAGGCGCAGTCGGTGCCATTTCCGACGGAATCGGGATCGCGACCGCGGCCACCAACCACAACACCAGGCATCCGATGGTGAGTGCGGCGTATGCGATGACGATGCATCATCTCACCGACGGACGATTCTCCCTCGGCCTCGGCCGAGGCATCGAACGAGTGTCGAAGGCCTACGGTCTCGCCCCGACGACGACTGCGCAGATGGAGGACTTCGTCGGGGTCCTGCGCAAGGTCTGGAACGGCGAGGTCGTACTGGGCCACGACGGCCCGATGGGCGCCTATCCGGCACTCGCGATGCGCGGCGTCGATCCGGTGCACATTCCTATGACGCTGACCGCGTTCGGACCGAACTCGCTCGCCCTCGGCGGTCGATGCTTCGACGCAGTGGTGCTGCACACCTTCTTCACCGACGAGACCACCGAGCGCGTGGTTCGGGCGGTCAAGGAGGCCGCGGAACGCGCGGGGCGGGACCCGGCGGCGGTCCGCGTCTGGTCGTGCTTTGCCACCATCGGCGATCACATCCCCGAAGACGTCCGGCTGAAGAAGACGGTCGGCCGGATGGCGACGTATCTCCAGGCGTACGGTGACCTGATGGTCCGGACGAACGGATGGGATCCGAGCGTGTTGCAGAGATTCCGCGACGACGAGTTCGTGTCGACGTTCACCCGGGGAGCGCTCGATCAGCTGGCGACCACAGAGGAACTGGAGCACGTCGCCACGCTGATCCCCGACGAGTGGCTGGCCCCGGCTGCCACCGGCACGCCCCAACGATGCGTGGAGGCCATTCGCGGCCAGTTCGACCTCGGGTGCGACGGGGTGATCCTCCACGGTGCCAGCCCGGGAGATCTCCGTCCGATCGTCCAGGAGTACCGCCGCTCGCGACCCGCGGGCGTGTTCGACCATCTTCCGGCCAACCCGGGCGGGGTCGTCGGCCGCGGAGCGCGCGCAGCGACAGGCGACGACGACGCGGCCCGGGACCGGGCCGGCGAGGGTCTCGGGGGCGAGCGCGGCGACGTCGGCCAGCGGAACCTCGGTGGTGAGGTCATCGAGCTTCGCTCGGTGGGATTCGTCCGCGAGCACCTCGCCGAGCCGGGCGTTGACCCTGGCGCGTGCTTCGCGCGAGGCCATGACCGAGTCGATCCCCAGAAGATTGACCGATCGCAGCAGGAACGGGATGACGGTCGTCGACAGCCCGTTGCCCCCGGCCAGGCCACAGGCCGCGACGCTCCCGCCGTACGCCATCTCCGCCAGGACGTGGGCGAGGGTCTCGCCGCCCACCGCGTCGATGCAGCCGTGCCAACGCTCCGAGAGCAGCGGCCTGCCGGGCGCATCCTCGATCTCGGCACGGTCGATGACGTCGGACGCCCCGAGTGAGCGGAGCTCGTCGGCGTTCTCCATGCGGCCGGTCGAGGCGACGATCCGATGCCCGAGCGCGCTGCCCCACAGGATCGCGGAGGAACCGACCCCGCCGGAGGCGCCGGTCACGAGGATCTGCTGGTCCGACCCTGCTCGGAGGCCATGGTCCTCGAGCGCGACGAGGGCCTGCATCGCGGTGAAGCCGGCGGTGCCGATCGCCATGGCCTGGCGGGTCGAGACGTGGTCGGGGAGGGTCACCGGCCAGGTGGCCGGGATCCGCGCCCGCTGCGCATACCCACCCCAGTGCACTTCGCCCATGCGCCAGCCGGTGACGACGACCCGGTCGCCGGGGTCGACATCGGCCGACGTCGAGGCCGACACCGTGCCGGCGAGATCGATCCCGGGGACGTGGGGGTAGTCGCGCACGAGGCCGCCGATCCCCTGGAGAATCATGCCGTCCTTGTAGTTGAGCGAGGAGTACTCGACATCGACGGTGACCTCGCCGGCCGGAAGTCTGTCGTCGTCGAGGTCGGTGATGGTCGCCGAGACGGCGCCGTCGTCGGCTTTGTCGAGCATGAGGGCCTGAAACGTCATGGTCGGGGACCGTAGTCCGAACGCTTGATCGCGGTGAGCGCTCCCGGTAGATTCGCAGTGATCACTACAAAATCTCCCGGAGTCGATCCATGCCCCTCACGCAAGCAGACGCATCCGACCTGTTCCGCCGTCCGCCCGAGTCGTTCGTCGACGTCGGCCACGGAGAGGTCGCCTACCGCAGGGTCGGCAGCGGGCCAGACGTCGTCTTCTCCCACGGCTGGCCCGTCAGCGGGGCGACCTTCCGCGGCCTGCTGCCGTATCTGGTCGATCACGTGACCTGCCATGTCATCGACTACGTGAGCGCGGGCTCGAGCCGCTTCTCCGATGCCTCGGCGGTCTCCATCCAGGGCCACATCGATGCGCTGAGGACGACGATCGATCAGCTGGACCTCGACGACGTCGCCGTGGTCGGGCACGACAGCGGTGGGATGATCGCCCGCCACGCTCTGGCTGGCGACGATCGGCTCAGGAGCATGGGCCTCATCAACACCGAACCCTCCGTCGGCATCAGTTGGCGCTTCAGGATGTTCCTCGCGAACCGGCGGGTGCCCGGCTTCGGTCGGGCGCTGGGCTGGCTCGCCGGCAAGCCCGCGATCCGCCGCAACAAGTTCGTCCTCGGCGATGCGTTCACCGACCGCTCCCTCCTCGACGGGGAGTTCGACGAGTTCTTCCTCCGGCCATTGCACGAGGATCGGGCTCGCCAGACCACAGCGGTCCGGTTGCTGAAGAGCTTCGACCTCCGCTTCCTGCACGAGCTCGGTGACGTCCACGCTCGGATCGCGGCGCCGGTCCAGCTCGTCTGGGGCGTCGACGACCCGTTCTTCCCGATCGAGGCGGCACGCCGCGATGTGGCGACGTTCCCGGACGCGCAGATCGCCGAGATCGAAGATGCCGGCCTGTTCTGCCACGAGGAGAAGCCCGCCGAGGTGGCTGCCGCACTCCTGCCTGTGCTCATCGGCGAGCGGTAGGACCCGAGGGGGCGGTCGGGCGTTCCCGGCCACGAGGGCCTCACCGGCGGCGGCGCTAGCTTGAGCGCTCGATGGTGACGACGCCGGAGCAGGAGAGGGCGGCAGCCGGCTCGCCCGAGCCACTGTTCACCCGCGAGTTCCTCCTCCTGATTCTCGTGGGCGCGACGAACTCGCTCGGCACCGGCGCGCTCAATGCGCTGCTACCCCCGTTCGTGGTCGACGAGCTCGGCGGCACCGAGGCGACGGCCGGCGTGGTCATGGGGTCGATGGCGGTCACCGCGCTGCTGAGTCGGTCGGTCCTCGGTCGGGTCTCGGACCGTCGGGGCGCGCGACGCCTGATCGCCGGCGGTGCGGCACTGACCGGCTGTGGGCTTCTGCTGCTGGTCGTGTGGCCCTCGGTGGCAGGCGCGATCTCGAGCCGCCTCGTGATGGGCGCCGGGAACGCGGCGTTCTTCATCGGCACCTCGGTCCGAGCCATGGAACTGGCCCCGGACACCCGGCGGAGCCAGGCCGCCGCCTACAACCTGATCGCCTTCCACGTCGGGATGGGTCTCGGGCCGACGCTCGGCGAGTGGGTGCTCGACGCGGCCGATTACGACACGGCCTGGTTCTTCGTTTTCGCGATGACTGCGACCGCGAGTGCGCTCTCGTGGGGCCTGTCCTACCGGCCAGGTGACCCCGACGCGGCGCCATCGCCCTTGATCCACCGCAACGCGGTCTGGCCGGGTGTGGTCACCCTCTTCGGTGTCTTCGCATTCAACGGCTACCTGATGTTCGCAGCGCTCTACGCCGACGAGATCGGCCTGGACAACGTGGGCCCCGTGTTCATGGTGAGCTCGGGCACGATGATCGTGGCCCGCGTGTTGTTCGGGCGCGTCCCCGACATCGTGGGCCCCATCCGAGCGGGGAGCGGTGCGCTCGTCCTCAGTGTCTTCGCGGCAGGCCTCCTCGCACTCTGGGACGAGCCCGCCGGTCTGTTCGTCGGGGCGGCGCTCGTCGCCCTCGGCCTGTCCCTGCAGTCGCCGTCGTTCATGGTGATCGCCGTCGAGGGTGTGAGCGTCCGTCAGCGTGGGTCCGCCATGGCGACCTACACCGCGTTCTTCGACATCGCGAACGCGCTGATCGGCCCGGTCATCGGAGTCATCGTGGCGACGTCGGGCTATCGAGCCGCATTCCTGACCGCCGCAGCGGCGTCGGGTGTCGCGCTGGTGATCCTCCGGACGGTCGTGGCCCCGAACTGGCGACGGCAACGGGCGGCGCCGTAGTTCCGCTCAAGAGGGAAGGTCGGCACCAGTGAGTTCGACCGAGAGATCCCAGAGCCGCTCCGCGGCCGCCTCGTCGCGGGCGCAGGCGTGGATCTTGGCCGGGCCCGGATCGCCCTTCATCTCGCCCATGCCCTGTGGGCCGAAGTAGTCACCCCCGGCGACGTCCGGGGTGATCGCCGCCAAGAGCGTCGGCAACGACGCCTGATCCGGGTCGTGGGAGATGAACGGTCCGACGGTGTAGCGCGTGAACAGGACGAGCGGCTTCGGCAGCGACCGGCCGAGCTCGGTCTCGGACACGCCGGGGTGAGCGGCAGCGGACACGATCGCCTTGCCTGCGCCTTCGAGGCGTCGATGCAGCTCGAGCGCGAACATCAGGCAGGCGAGCTTGGTCTGGCGGTACGCGCCGGTTCGGCTGTAGCTCTTCTCCCAGTGGATGTCGTCGAAGCGGATCTTCTTCGCACCCTGCATGTGGGCGAGGCTGCTCAGCGTGACGACCCGCGAATCCGACGTGTCCGGCAGCAGGTCGATCAGGGACATGGTGAGCAGGAAGTGCCCCCAGTAGTTGGCCGCCATCTGACCCTCGAACCCGTCGACGGTCTGCTCGTACGGCGTCATCATGATGCCGGCGTTGTTGATCAGCAGATCCAGCGTGTCATGGGAGGCCCGGAACGAGTCGACCGCGGCGCGGACGTGGTCGAGTGAGCTCAGGTCGAGCTGGAGGAACTCGAGGGAGGCATCCGGGACCTCGGCCGTGATGCGCTGCATCGCAGCGCGGGCTCGCTCCTCGTTGCGGCACGCCAAGACCACGCTCGCGCCCTTCGCAGCCAGGTCGAGAGCGTTGTGGTAGCCGAGCCCGGTGTTGGCGCCCGTGATCAGGGCGACACGGCCGTCCTGGCGGGGAAGGTCACTGATGTCGTACGTCATGGCAGCTCAGCTCCGTCCGGTGGCGTTGACGCGGTGAGGCTCGATGGTCACGATCCACCGGTGGTCGTCGGGCCCGTCGGTCGGCGGCCCCTGCGCGCCATAGTGTGCGCGAACCCGCGTCACGAACGTCTTGTCGGGGTCCGCTTCGAACGAGGCCGTTCCACGGACCTCGATGGTGTCGATCATGCGCTCGGGGCTCATCAGGAAGAACGTGCAGGCCGGATTCGCCCGCAGGTTCCGGTACTTCTTGCGATGCTCGAGCAACGAGAAGCGGATGGCACCGTCGTCATAGAGGAACCACATGCCGGTCGACTGTGGGAGGCCGCTCGGGGCGATCGTCGTGATCACGCAGCCATGGGGCTGACTGACGAGGTCGACGTGTGAATCGGGGATGCTCAACATGGTGCACCGAAGGTACGTTCAGGCCGCCAGCGCGGCAAGGATCATCGGCGCAGCGGACCGAGGACACCCTCCGCCTCGAGACGGTCGAGGGTCTCCGCGGAGTACCCCACCTCGCCCAGCAGGGCTCGGCCGTCCTGACCGATCAGCGGCGCCGGGGTCGGCGGGTCGACGGGCGTGGCCGAGAACCGTTCCGGCGCCGGGATCGTCCGGTAGGCGCCGACCACCGGGTGCTCGGCGAGCGGGAGTTCGGCGACGATGTGCTCCAACGTGTCCGCGACCGCGGCCGGGATCCGGTGTCGCTCGCAGAATCGCAGCCACTCCGCCGTCGTTCGCGTGGCCAGGACCTCCGAGACGTCCCGATAGAGCGAATCGCTGTTCTCGTAGCGGCCGGCCGCGTACTGGAATCGCTCGTCGTCGACCAGATCCGGCCTGCCGCCCTCGCCGAAGAGCGCGTTGTAGTGG
>JBCCFK010000034.1:0-21959 GCA_039029775.1 Actinomycetota bacterium
GTCGCGGCGGGCGTGCTCGACCACCCGGCCGCCGGCATCGTCTGGCTCGCCCGTCGCTACGCCACCCAGGGGCTGACCCTCGAAGCCGGCCAGGCGATCCTGGCCGGCTCCTTCACCCGCCCGATCGACATCCGCCCGGGCGACGAGTTCCGCTTCGACTTCGGCGACCTGGGTTCGTTCGGCCTCGCATTCGGCTGAAGCGGCTCAGCCCGAGAGGCGAGCGCGGAGACCGGCGACGAACGCCTCGTCGCCGGCCGCGGCCCGGGCACCGATCATCTCCGCCGCGTCGGCGCCGGCGGTGTAGCGGAGCTGATCCGAGTCGTCGACGACCGCGGCGTGGATGACCTCGGCCACGACCCCCGGGGGGCTCGCGCCGTCGTCGATGGTGGCGAAGCTGCCGGCGATGGCCGCACTGAGGCCGGCGTACTCGGGGAGATCGTCGTCGACCGTCATGTGGAAGGACCGCGTCGCGAAGTCCGTCCGGATGGCTCCGGGTTCGACGATCCTCATGCGAACGCCGATGGCGCCAAGCTCGTAGCTCATCGCCTCGGACATGCCCTCGACCGCGTGCTTGGAGCCGCAATACAGCGTGCCGAGGGGGAACCCGATCTTGCCGGCCGGTGAGCTGATGTTGACGACCGTTCCCGCCGATCGCGCCCGGAAGTGGGGCAGCACCGCCTTCGTGACGGCGAGCAGACCCACGACGTTCGTGTCGAACTGCCGCCGGACGTCTTCGAGCGAGGTGGCCTCGATCGCGCCGTATGCCGCGTAGCCCGCGTTGTTCACCAGGCAGTCGAGCGACCCGAAGCGATCGATGGCCGCCTGGATCGCGACCGCGATCGACGCCTCGTCGGTGACGTCGAGAGGCGTGACGAACACGTTGTCGCGCTCGGCGAGGGCCGCGCCGTCCGCCGGGTCGCGCATCGTGGCGACGACGTTCCAGCCGCGGTCGGCGAACAGTTCCGCCGTGGCGCGCCCGATGCCCGTCGAGCTGCCGGTGATCAGGATCGTGGAGGCCATGACGGCGCCTTTCCGAGAGGGGTTGCGATTGTGCGCACCAGTGGAGGAGTAGAACTAGAATTCTAGTTCTAACACGGCTATGCTGAGGCGCGCAACCGCAGCGCTCCGGATGACGATGAACCCACCCGCACCAGCCAGCAATCGCCACGAGCAAGCTCGCACCACGACCACGAAGGACGCCTTCCTCGACGCCGCCGAGCAGCTCTTCGCCGAACGCGGCGTGGCCGCCACACCGGTCACCGACGTCGTCGAGACGGCCGACCGCTCGATCGGGTCCCTCTACCACCACTTCACCAACAAGGACGGCCTCGTGGCTGCGGTCGTCGACCGGCTGCTCGACCAACTCGAGCTGGGTGTCACGCTCGGCATCGATCCGGATCGGTGGCAGGGCAGCTCCATCGAGGACGTCGTGACCGGCTACGTCACCTCGTCACTGCGGACCGCCGTCGGGCGACCGGGCTACAAGCGGATCCTCGTCGAGGTCTCCTTCACCGACCCCGAGGTCGACCGGCGCTACCGGGAGGCGCGCCGCCGTCTCGACGCGGGCCTCGTCGACCTGCTGCTGGCCCGTCGGAACGAGATCGGCCACGCCTCCCCCGAGACCGCGGCCCGATTCGCGATCGACCAGCTCACCGGCATGCTGGCCGCGCGACTCGAAGCGGCCACGCCGACCCAGCTCGATGATGCGCCGGACGAGGTGTTCGCCGCCGAGGCCGTCGCATCGGTGGTCGCCCACCTGGCGCTCGGGTGAGGCTGGCGGGGACACACGGCGATCCGTAGGGTCGTCGCAACGACTCCGGGGGGATCATGACCGTCGAATTCTCGACCACGGTGCCGGCGACGCCGCTGCCGCGGGTGCCCGACATGGCGCAGCGACTCGAGGCGGCCGGCTGGGACTCGCTGGGCATGGTCGACTCACAGAACCTTGCGCCCGACCCCTACGTCTTCCTCTCGCTCGCTGCCACCGCCACCGATCGACTCCACCTGATGACCGCGGTCACCAACGTGGTCACTCGCCACCCGGCGGTGACCGCGAGCTCGGCGTTCACCCTCCAGGCTCTCTCCGAAGGTCGGTTCACGCTGGGTATCGGGCGAGGCGACTCGGCGCTCGCCCACGTCGGCAAGTCCCCGGCTCGCCTCGCGTGGTTCGAGCAGTACCTGGCCGCCGTCTGCGGCTACTGCCGAGGCGAGGACGTTCCCTTCGACGCCGTCCCGCCACTCCCCGACCACATCGCCTCCTCGGTCGACGACCTGGACCTCGCCGACCAGCCCGACGCCAGTCGGATCCGATGGGCGTCCGGCCGCGTGCAGCCGGTCCCGGTCGAGGTCGCCGCCACCGGAGCCAAGGTGATCGGCGCCACGGCTCGCCACGCCGACCGGGTGATGTTCGCCGTCGGCGCCCAACCGGAGCGGGTTGCGTGGGGCGTGGAGACGGCCAAGGCTGCGGCAGAAGAGTCGGGCCGCGACCCGGCGACGTTGAACTTCGGCGCGTACGTCAACGTCGTGGCCCACGACGACCCGGCTCGGGCCCGCGAGATCGGCAAGGGATCGGCCAGCCTCTTCATCAGGTTCTCGGCGATGCACGGCACCGTCAACGGACCCGCGGACGACTCCCAACGCGAGGTCTTCGAGACCGTGCACGAGAACTACGACATGAACCATCACGCCCGCGACACCGGGACCCAGGCCAGCGTCATCCCCGACGACTTCCTCGACACCTTCGCCATCATGGGTTCGGTCGACCACTGCGTGGACCGCTTGGGGCAGCTGCGCGAGCTGGGGCTGGACAAGTTCTCCGTGGCCGGTGCGTCGTTCTCCAGCCGCGACCCCGAGGCCGCGGATGCGGCCGCCCGATTCATCGAAGAGGTCGCCCCACAGGTCCGCTAGCCAACGCTAAGTCACCCTTAAGCCGCCTCCAGAAGCCTGTTTCGCAGGCAGAGGAGGTGCCAGATGACCGACCATCGCGGACTCGACGAAGCGGCGACCGCAACGCTGGAGGAGCTGTTCAGCGCCAACTGGCGCACGGTGCTCGGCCTCGTCCGACGCCGGGTCACGACGACCGCGCTGGCCGAGGACATCTCCATGACCGTCTTCCTCGCCGCCGCGCAGCGCCTGGCATCGGAACCCGCCGCACACATCTCGCCCGCCTGGCTCGCCACCGTGGCCAGGCGCCGGGTCGTCGACCACTACCGCACGTCGGCGCGCGTCGAGAACCGGCTCGTCCTGATGGCGGCGAGCGTCGGGGCCGGGCCCGAGGACCCCGCCGAGTCGGGCACTCGCCGGTGCGATGTCGCCCATGCGGTGCGTTCCCTCCCCCCGCGCTCCCGCGACGCCGTGGTCCTGCGGTACTGGGCTGACCTGGAGGTCAGCCGCGTCGCCACCGCGTTGGGCACGACGCCGAAGGCGGCGGAGACGCTGCTGGTCCGGTCGAGAACCGCGCTGGCGGACGACCGGGCGCTGACGTGATCGGGCTCTGGGAGCGGGACAGGCCCATGCCGTCGGCAGCCGGACCCGATCCCGACCGGATCGCTCAGAAGCGAAACCGCGTGACGTCGTTGGGGAAGTCGAACCAGGCCATGGCCTTTGCGGGCGTGAAGACCACCAGCCCACCGGCGTCGTCGCCCTCCCAGGAGTCGGGCGTGGGCTCGTACCCGTCCGCGCCGTACTTGCCGCCGATGGCCTCGGCGATCCGAGCCCCGAGCTCCAGTCCCGGCGGCTCTGCGGGAACGGCGCGACCTTCGACGATGACGCTCTGCCAGCCGTCCTCGAGGTGCAGGACACAGCTCGGGTTGGCGACGATGTTCCGGACGTGGATCGTCTCGGGTGAGCCGTCGTAGAAGAGCTTCCCGTCGAGCCAAGCACCCCACCGAGGCACGACGTGGGGTCGACCGTCCGGGCGGACGGTCGCCATCCAGTACTGCTTGGAGGCCTCGAGACGTTCGACGACCCGGGACCACGACATGACGCCGTCGGTGGTCTCGGGCACGCCGTACCCGTCTGGCATCTGCGGGCGGTCGACGCGGGGTTCGTCCATCCACCGACGCTACCCCGCGCGCTCGGAGGCAACCTCCGCTCGCGCAGGGTCAGGCGGCCAGATGCGCCTCGAGCTTGTCGATCGCCATCTGCCAGCCCATGGCGCCCGGCGAGTCGGCGGGTACGCCTTCGTGCGTCATCACCATGCGCGTGCTGCCGCCCAGGTCCTCGAGTTCCACGACGACCCTGGTCTCCATCGGCGCCCCGGGGGGCATCCCCATCGCCTCGGGCGGCAGAACGTTGCCCTCGGCGTCGGCCATCGCCTCGGTGTAGACGAGCCGGGTCGTGGGGTCGATCTCGACGTACTCGCCCGTGAACCACATCTGCATGGTCCCGTCGGGGCCTGCCATCTCCATGCAGATCAGTCGCCGGCCGCCGGGGTTGACGTCCATCGTGGCGGTCGGGATCGTCGCGCCCATCGGCCCGTACCAGGCGGCGAAGTGCTCGGCCTCGGTCCACATCTGCCAGACGAGGTCGATTGGTGCCGAGAGCGTGCGCTCGATCACGACGGATTGGGTGTCGGTCATCGGTCTGTTCCTTCTTCCTGATCAGCTTCCCGATCTGAACCCTGATCTACTTCTCGATCAGCTTCGTGATCGGCTTCCTGGAGTGTTCGGAGATAGTCGCCCATGCGATCGAAGCGGTCCTCCCAGACCGGTCGGTACTGCTCGGCCCACGACGACACGGCTCGGAGCGGTGCGGCGTCGAGGGCGCAGGGTCGGTACTGGGCTCGACGGCCGCGCACGACGAGGCCCGCGGACTCCAGCACCTTGATGTGCTTGGAGATGGCGGGCAGCGACATGTCGAAGGGTTCGGCGAGTTCGTTGACGTTCGCCTCGCCTTCGGCCAGACGGGCGAGGATCGCGCGCCGGGTCGAGTTGGCGAGCGCGGCGAAGGTCTCGTCGAGCTGCTCCTCGTCCATCGCTGCGACTGCGGCCACGTCCTCGCCTCCATTTCGCCCGTCGACAACCACGTCGACAACGGCATCCACAACCACTTCCACAACCACATGTATAACCACACGGTTAATTAACTGATCTGGAAAGTACGACGAAGCCGCGCCGAAGTCAACCCCCGGGCACATCGTGGTGGTCAGAGGCCGAGGCGCGTGCCGTCTGCGGTGGCCGGGCGATCCTGTGCGTCGGCCCCGTCGAACTCCCGGGTCCAACACGCCATCTCGAGCAGGATCCCGTCCGGGTCGCGGAAGTAGACCGAGCGCACGAACACGCCGTCGTGCACCTCCTCGGCGATGGTGCTCTCGCTGTCGTCGTGGTTCAGGACGAAGTTCTCGATCCCGAGATCGGTCAGGCGCTGTACGTGGTCGTCGAAGCGCTCGGCGGGGATGGTGAACGCCAGGTGATTCATCGACCCGATCGCGCTGCTGATCCGACCGTTCTCAGACGCCGAGGCCACCCCGGGTGCCGCAGGAGCCGACTCGGGATACCAGAAGAACGCGACACAGTCCCCGTTGCCGCAGTCGAAGAAGAAGTGCTGACCTCCCCCGGGCAGCTCCAGCGTCTTCACCAGCGGCATGCCGAGGACGTTCGTGTAGAAGTCGACGGTCCGCGCCATGTCGCTCGACACCAGGGCGACGTGGTGGACACCACCGAACTCGAATCCCTCGTCGGCCATGATCGCTCTCCTCGTTCACAGCGTGGCCGCCTCTGCCACACTGCCTACATCATCGCCCAGAACACGACGGGCGAGCCACGAGAGGACAGCCATGCCCCGCCTGCCAGAGGTCCCGCGCACCGAGGACAACGCCCCGATCGTCGAGCGCATGTACCGGGTCATCTTCGGCGACCGGGACCCGATCGCCGACCCCGGGACCGCCACCGGCACCCGCGGTGACTGGTGGACCGTGTTCGCCAACTCCCCCGACATCCTCGGGCACGCCGTTCACGGCTTTCGGCTGTACCAGACGCAGACTCGCGAGCTCGACCCCCTGCATCGCGAACTCGGACAGACCCGCATCGGTTGGGTCGCAGGAAGTCAGTTCGTGTTCTCCCAGCACTGCAAGTCGCTGCGCGGCCTGGGCGTCAGCGAGGAGAAGATCGCCGCCATCCCACACTGGCAGGCCAGCGAAGCGTTCGACAGGACCGAGCGTCTCGTCCTCGCCTACACCGACTGCCTCGGATCGGACCACGGCCGGGTCTCCGACGGCCTGTTCGACGCGCTGCACGAGGCGATCGGCCCCGTCGCCGTCATGGAGCTCAGCTACATCACGACCATGTACCTCCAGCACGCCGTGATCGTCCGCGCCCTGCGCCTCGAGAACGACGACGTCGACGAGCACGTGCGGGAGATCAAGATCGACGGGGCCGAAGACCAGATCCTGGCGATCACCGACCGGTGATCGGACGCCGACTGGCGACCCTTCTCGTCGCGGCCCTGGCCGTCGCGGCATGTGGGGCCGACGACGCGACGACGACCGACGGCCTCGTCGCCCACTATCCACTCGACGGCGATGCCCGCGATGCGGCCGGCGACAGCGAGGGCGTGGTCGACGGGGCGACCCCCGCCCCCGACCGCAACGGCGACGACGGCGGGGCGCTGCGATTCGACGGGGTCGACGATCTGGTGACCTTCGAGCACACCGATGCGCTGAGCCTCGGCAACGAGTTCACGATCTCGGCCTGGATCGATGCCGACGAGGCGGCGAACCCCGACGACTTCTGGACGGTGTTCGAGAAGAGCGACCCCGAGCGCGACGGACACTCGCGCTACGGCCTCTGGCTCCGGGGCGGCCGACCGTGGGCCTGCTTCGAGGCCAGCGACAACTCCCAGCAGCCGTGCGTCGACTCGAGCGAACCCATCGGCGACGGCTGGCACCATGTCGCCGCTGTCCGGTCCGGCCGCCGGCTCATCCTCTACGTCGACGGTGTCGAGGCGGCCAACGGGTTCGTCGGCCTTCGCGACATCTCCCAGACCGGGTTCGAGGCGTTCATCGGGACCGACACGTACCAGGCGCCGGCCGTCTGGCTCGCGGCGACGGTCGACGAGCTGCGCATCTACGACCGCGGCCTCTCCCCCGACGAGGTGGCCGGGCTCGCGTCGTGAGATCTCTCGCTCTGCGGGAATGACGCGGTGACGTCGTCGTGTTTGGTGAGAACAGTCATTCTCACGGAGCAGACGATGTCCGACACCCGTCCCCCACTTCCACCGTTCGACGAAGCCTCGGCCCGGCACAAGGTGCTCGGCGCCGAAGCTGCATGGAACAGCCGGGATCCTCAGCGGGTCGCGCTGGCGTACTCCGAGGACAGCGAATGGAGGAACCGCGACCTGTTCGTCCGCGGCCGCGCCGAGATCGTCGAGTTCCTCTCCGCGAAGTGGTCCCGCGAGCGCGAGTACGCGCTTCGCAAGGACCTCTGGACGTTCGGCGGGAACCGCATCGCCGTGCGTTTCCAGTACGAGTCGCTGGACCTGGAGGGCCAGTGGTGGCGCTCCTACGGCAACGAGAACTGGGAGTTCGACGACCAGGGGCTCATGCGCCGACGCGAGGCATCGATCAACGACCTCCGCATCGACGAGAGCGAGCGCCGCATCCTCGGCCCACGACCCGACGGCGACACCGCCGGGATCCCGCTGCGATGAGCCCCGCTGCCACGATTCCGGCCGCCGAGGCCGAGACCAGAGCACTCGAGGCCGCCGACGACCTGTTCTACGCCCGTGGCATCGGGTCGGTCACGATGGGCGAGATCCGCGATCGGAGCGGCCTCTCGCTCCGCCGGCTCTACGCGACCCACCCGTCGAAGGCCGATCTGGTCGCCGCGTGGCTGCGTCACCGACACGAGACCTGGATGGCGGGATTCCGTGCCGATCTCCGCGTGGCCCTGGACGCCGGAGCAGCTCCGGTCGACGCGGTGTTCGATGCGCTGGCGTCCTGGATGGAAGCCACCGGGTGGCGGGGCTGCGGATTCATCAACACCCACGCCCTGGGCCACGACCTCACCGACGAGCACCGGCGGATCATCCGCGATCACAAGGCCGCTCTCGCCGACGAGCTCGACGCGCTGACCCCGAAGGGTCGCGCGCTCGCAGTCGTCGTCGACGGCGCCATCGTCCAGGCGTCGATCTTCGGCAACCGACATCCCATCGATCTCGCCCGCACGGCGGGCCATGCGCTGGTCACAAGTGCCGGCAACGAGGAGGCAGAGCAGTGAGCGAGCGAATCGAGTGGTCCCGCCCGAGCCGGCGGGCCGACCGGAGGGCAGCGGTGTGAGCGACTGGTTCGACATCGCGTTCACCCCGAACGTCATCGCAAAACAGGAGCAGGCCGGATCGCGAGAGCACTACGCGTTCGCCCCGTCGGGCTCGATCGAGGAGACGCCGCACCGACTCTCGGACGACGAGGTGGGCATGATCCAGAGCCGGGACAGCCTCTACATGGCAACCGTCGGCGAGACCGGCTGGCCCTACGTGCAGCACCGCGGCGGTGACGCCGGCTTCGTCAAGGTCATCGACGACACCACGATCGGCTGGGTCGAACGCACGGGGAACCGGCAGTACGTCGGCACCGGCAACCTCGCCGGCGACGGACGCGTGGCGCTCATCCTGATGGACTATCCCACCCGCAGTCGGCTGAAGGTCTGGGGGCGAGCCACCCACCACCCCGACCCGTCGGAGGAGCTCCTGGCCCGACTCGGCGCCGAGGGCATCCGCGCCGACGGGGCGGTGACCATCGAGGTGGTCGCGACCGCGTGGAACTGCCCGAAGTACATCACGCCGCGCTACACCGAGGCGCAGGTCGAGGCGCTGACCCGGCCGCTGACCGATCGGATCGCCGAACTGGAAGCCCGGCTGGCAGCCGGCTGACGCGGGGTCGTCAGCCGAGTTCGCTGCCGACGATGGCGCAGAAGCTCACACAGTCGCCGGGACGGCCACCCAGGTTGTGGGTCATGCCCAGCGTCTTGCCCTTGTCGACCGACAGGATCTGGCGATCGTCGGGAGCCTGCTTGCGCAACTGCAGCCAGCACTCGAAGAGCATCCGCAGCCCCGACGCCCCGATCGGGTGACCGAAGCTCTTCAGGCCGCCGTCCGGGTTGACCGGGAGCTCGCCATCGAGATCGAAGGTGCCCGACAGCACGTCCTCCCAGCCCTCCCCGCGCTCGGAGAACTGGAGGTCCTCCATCAGCACCAGTTCGGTGGGCGTGAAGCAGTCGTGCACTTCGGCCATGGCGATCTCGGCGCGGGGATCGGTGACCCCGGCCTGGTCGTAAGCGTCCTGCGCGCAGCGGGCGACCTCGTCGAAGGTCGTGTAGTCGTAGTCGGCATCGATCAGACCGGCGCCCGGGCCCGCAGAGAATGCGAGCGCCTTCACGTACAGCGGGTTGTCGGTGTACTTGTGGGCGTCCTCGGCGCGGCACAGGATCGCCGCCGCGGACCCGTCGGACACGCCGGAGCAGTCGAAGATGCCGAGCTGGCCGGCGATCAGCGGCGCGTTGCAGATGGTCTCCTTCGAGACCTCCTTCTGGAACTGAGCTCGAGGGTTGCGGGCGCCGTTGTAGTGGTTCTTCCAGGCGATGCGTGAGATGACGTCCTTCATCGTCTGCTCGTCGACGCCGTACTTGTCGCAGTACGCGGGTGCGAGCAGCGAGAACGCGGCGGGCGCGGTGATCTGGGTCTTGGTGCCGTCGTCGGGCAGGGTGGCGCTGACCAGGCCGGACATGCCGTTGTCCTTCAGCTTCTCGACCCCGATCGCCATGACCAGGTCGAACGCACCCGAGGCCACCGCGTACGCCGCGTTGCGGAATGCCTCGGAGCCCGTGGCGCACATGTTCTCGACTCGGGTCACGGGCTTGTAGTCGAGTTTCAGGGGCCGGCTCAGCGTGAGTCCGGAGGTGCCGGAGCCGAGCGTGCCGAACCAGTACGCCTCCACGTCGTCCTTGTCCACGCCGGCGGAGTCATAGGCGCTGTGAGCCGACTCGATGAGCATGTCGTCGACCGATCGGTCCCAGTGCTCACCGAAGTCCGTGCAGCCCATCCCGACGATGGCCACCTTGTCCTTGATCCCGCGTGAACCCATGTGTCACTCCTGACGAATCGGGGTTGCCTTCCAAAAGTAGTTGTGCACGCCGTCGGCTGTCATGAGGCGCCGGAACGTCATGCGCACGCGCAGCCCGATCCGGACCTCCTCGACGTCCGCGTCGGTCAGCTCGGAGGTGAACCGGCCACCCCCGTCGAAGTCGATCACGGTGGCGATGACCGGGGGCGACAGCGAGTACGCCAGGCGGTCGATCGTGAAGGTGGCCACGGTGGCTTCGATGTCGGCCATCGGCACGAGGTCCATCTCGTCGACGGCGCCGCCTTTCACCGAGACCCGCTGTGGCGGGAGGTGAACGGCACCACTGCTGCGATCGCGCGAGCCCTTGAACGCGAACTTCCACTCGACGCCGCGGTTCGTCGGGGGCGCAGCCGGAGCGTCCGGGTCCGGACGGCGCGGCGGCTCCCGGTCGAGATAGCCCCGCCAGGTCAGGAACGTGTTGTAGGTGAGTTCGTCGTTGCCGCCGGCGACGAGGTCGGCCACGGTGGCGTGCGGTCGGTAGTCGGCGATGGCGTCGGTCGCACGGAAGAAGTTCACGTCGACGCCGTCGGCGAGGTTGAGGACCATGATGACCTGGCCGGGCGCGGCCGAGTCCAGGGCGTTCGCCAGGGTGAGCAGGCTCTGGCAGCTGCCGGTGTTGCCGACGGTCTGCGAAAGATCGTCGGCGATCGGCGTGCCGTCGAGACCGGCCGCACCCGCGGCGCCGCGGGCGGCTCGACCGTGGAGGCCGCCGATGACGGCGAGGTCGACGTCGCCCACGGTGAGATCGACGTCCTTGAACCCGGCGGTGGCCGCCTCGGCGACCAGCGGCCGGTAGACCGCCTCCCCGAACCGTTCCTCCCAGACGCGTGAGTAGTCCCAGCCCGGCGCCCGCCATCGGTCGAGGAACTCGCGGGTCGCCGAGGCGCCGCCGAGCCACTCGGCGATCACGGGCGCGTCCGCGTCGGACCCGATCACCAACGCGCCGGCGGCGTCGCCGAGCGCCGACTCGTCGCCGCTCGACGGTCTGCCGGTGCGCACGTCGGACGAGGCCATCAGGATCGGACGGCGGTCGTTGAGGGCGGCGGTCAGCGCAGCGGTGGTCGACCGAACCGAGCCCACCATGTCGCCGGCGAACACACTCGACGGCATGTCGAGCGCCGCGTGCACGACGTTGGCGTTGGTCTTGTCCAGATACGGCGGCGTCACGGTGGAGAAGTAGACCGCGGCAGGGGTCGGCGCATCGAAGGAGCGCAGCATGTTCCGGGCGGCCTCGACCGACATCGACGTCGCATCCTCGTCATAGGCGGCCACCGCGCGGGTGCCCTTGCCGCCGCCGGAACCGAGGGCGGCCGCGATGGCCGAGCGCTGCAGGCGGTAGTACGGCACGTAGGCCCCGTACCCGAGAATGCCTCGCATGGTCTGCGTCCCCCTCACGTCGGTGCGGCGCCGACCTCCCGACGCCCCGGCCCGGAGCGTACCGGTCGCCTCGCGACCGGGCGAGGCCGACGGCCGCCCGCGGGCGGCGGTACGTTCGTGCGAACCGCCGAGGAGAGGACCGGAGATGATCGACGACCTGGAGCGGGGCCGCCCGGCCCGTTGCCTCGGCAACAGGAGGGCTGGAGGATGAGTGGACCCGTGGTCAGCGTGACCGGCGGAGCGACCGGTGTCGGCGCCGCGGTTGTGGACCAGCTGCTCGAACGAGATGCCACGGTCCACGTGCTCGACGTCGCGGAGGTCGAGAGCCGCGACGGTGTCTCCTTCGTGCACTGCGACCTGGCCGAGCCCGCGTCGATCGACGCCGCCGTCGCCCAGCTCCCCGCGCAGCTCGACGCCCACGTCAACGTGGCCGGCGTCGCCGGTCCCACGCCGGCCGACTGGGTGCTCAAGGTCAACTTCCTCGGCCTCCGACATCTGACCGACTCCCTGCTGGACCGCCTCTCGCCGGGCGCCGGCGTGGTCAGCGTCTCATCGAGCGCCGGCCGCCAGTGGGAGAAGCGGCGACACGTCGTGGAGCCGATGGTCGACACGCCGGACTTCGAGGCGGGCCTGGCCTGGGCCATGGAGAACGAGGGACGCTGGTCCAAGGACCCGTACACCTTCTCCAAGCAGTGCGTGACGCTGTGGACGCTCAAGGCAGCGGAGCGAGCGGCCACCGGAGCCTTCAGGGTGAACTCGGTCAGTCCGGGCGGGGTCGACACACAGCTCACGCCCTCCTTCCGTGCACAGATGGGTGAGGACTACACCGACTGGCTGCGGGTGTTCACCGAGCGGTCGGCCCGACCGGAGGAGATCGCCGAGCCCGTCGTCTGGATGGCCCTCGGTCCTGCCAGCTGGGTCAACGGTGCCGACCTCATGGTCGACCGCGGCCTGGAGGCCGGGATGATCAGCGGGTGGGTCGACCTGGAGAACGCGCCGGGCCGCTGAACCGGCCGGGCCGCGCGACCATGGCGTCGTGGAGGTCTCCAACCCCGACAAGGTGCTCTTCCCGAGCGCCGGCATCACCAAGCTCCAGGTCGTGGAGCACTACCGCCTCGTCGGCAGCGCGATGCTCCGCTTCGCGTCCCGCCGGCCGCTGACGCTGCAGCGCTTCCCCCAGGGGATCGAGCGCAAGGGCTTCATGCAGAAGAACGCGGCCGCCCACTTCCCCGAATCCATCGAGCGCCACCTCGTGCCCAAGCGCGACGGAGGCGAGACCGCCTACCCGGTCGTCACCGATCCCGGCGACGTCGCCTGGCTCGCCAACCAGAACACGATCACCTTCCACATGTGGCTGACGACGGTCGATCGCCCCTCCGAGGCCGACTGGTTGGTGATCGACCTCGACCCGCCCGAGGATCAGGTCGACGCCGTCCGATCGGCCGCCCGGGTCGTGCGCGCGCTCCTCGCTCGTCACGACCTCGCGGGCGTCCCCGTCGCGACCGGCTCGAAGGGCTACCACGTCTGGGTACCGCTGACTCCCGGGACGACCACCGGCGCGGCAGCTCTGGCCGCCCGAGCGCTGGCCGGCCTGGCCGCATCGGAGCACCCCGACGACCTCACGGTCGAGTTCCTGAAGCGGGAGCGCCGCGGTCGGGTCTTCGTCGATTGGTTGCGCAACACCCCGACCGCGACCACCGTCGTCCCGTTCTCCCTGCGGGCCCGCCCGGGCGCACCCGTGGCGATGCCCATGGCGTGGGACGAGCTGGAGGAGTCGGCGCCCGACCGGTGGCGCCTCGGAGGCGTCGCCGACCGGCTCGACGCCGTCCCCGTGCCGGCCGCCCAGCACCTCCCGGTCGACCGGATCGTCGACGCGGCGCGCGCCGCAGGCGTGGACCTCGAGACGCCCCACGACCGCTTCGGCAGGCGACGCTGACGCTCAGCCGTCCTGCGTGCCGACCTTCAGCTCGCGGAACGGGAGGTCCTTGTCGACCGAGGGCTCTCGCGGAAGGCCGAGGACGCGCTCGCCGATGATGTTCTGCTGGATCTCGTTCGTCCCGCCTGCGATCCGACTGGTCAAGGTGGTCAGCGCGGCCTTGGACCATCCGCCTCCGCCCTCCTCCCAGGCCACCGACGAGGGCCCGACGATGGCGAGCGACAGATCCCGATAGAGCGCCGCGACGTTGGCGCCGGCCAACTTTCCCAACGACCCAGCGGGGCCGGGCGTCTTGCCCGAGGCCGCCGCGGCGCGCGTCTGGATCGCCATCAGGCTCTGGCAGACCTCGGCGCTGTAGAGCCGCATGAGTTCCTGCCGCACGACGGGGTCACCGATGCGATCCTGGCGGGTGGTGGCTCGGATGAGCTTGTCGGCCCGGTCGTGGGTGACACCGCCCTTCTGACCGGTGCCGATGGCGACGCGCTCGTACATGAGCATCGCCGTCGCCAGCCGCCATCCCTCGTTGAGCGGGCCGATCCGGTGGTCGGCCGGGATGCGCACGTCGCTGAAGAAGACCTCGTTGAAGCGCATGCCACCGTCGATCTGATGGATCGGGCGCACCTCCACGCCCGGGGCGTCCATGTCCACGATGAACATCGAGATGCCTCGGTGCTTGGGCGCGTCGACGTCGGTGCGAGCGATGAGGATGCCGCGGTCGCAGACGTGGGCGAGCGTCGTCCAGACCTTCTGGCCGTTCACGATCCACTCGTCGCCGTCGAGCACGGCCCGCGTCTGCAGGCTGGCGACGTCGGATCCGGCCCCGGGCTCGGAGAACATCTGGCACCAGACCTCGTCGGCGCGGATGAGCTTCTCCTGATAGGCGGCTCGCTGCTCGGCGGTCCCGTACTCGTTGAGCATCGGGAGACACATGCCCTGACTGATACCCAGGTTGACCTGCATGACGGGGAACGCTCCGGCCTCATCGCGCCAGATCCGCTCGTGCTCGTCGGTCAGACCCTGGCCGCCGTACTCGACCGGGTAGGTGAGGCCGGCCAGGCCGGCGTCCGCGAGTGCGGCCTGATACCCCCTGGCCCGAGCCAGCTGCTTGTCACCCCGAGGGTCGTCGGTCTCCGCGACCCCGATCCCGGTCGCGTGCTCCGACAGGAAGTCGCGGCACCGCCGACGGAAGGCGTCCAGGTCCTCGCTCACGGCAGCTGCACCTCCTCGACCCCGGTGACGAGCAGGTTGCGCGTCGAGAGGTGGCCGGTCTCCCAGGCACCGGCGACGCGGTCGATCTCGTCGATCTCCCATCGTCCGTCCGCGAACGCCACGTCGGCCTTCGTCCACTCGAGGTAGCGGCCGAGGCGGCTGCCGGCCAGCGAGTACACCTGGCCGGTGGCCGGACAATCGGCCGTGCAGAGCCACGCGATCAGCGGCGACACGTTGGCCGGGTCCCACGGATCGAAGCTGCCGTCGTCGGGCGCGCCGATCCGCTCACCCAGGCCTGGCGTCGACAACGTCATGCGCGTGCGCGCCCCTGGTGCGAGCGCATTGACGCGAACGCCGTACTTGCCCAACTCCTGCGCACCGATGATCGACAGGGTGGCGATGGCGGACTTGGCGGGTCCGTAGTTGCCCTGGCCGACGTTGGAGTGCAGCCCCGAGGTCGACGACGTGTTGACGATCGAGGCCTTCACGTCGTGGCCGGCCTTGGTCCGCTCGCGCCAGTAGTTGGCCGCGTGGTGCATCACGAGCCAGGTGCCCTTGAGGTGGACCTCGACGACCGAGTCGAACTCGTCCTCGGACATCGAGACCAGCATGCGGTCACGGAGGATGCCGGCATTGTTGACCACGGCGTGCAGGTCTCCGAACGTGTCCACGGCCACGGCGATCATCCGCTTGACTCCCTCGGCGTCGGTGACCGAGTCGCCGTTGACGACGGCCTCACCACCCATCGCCGCGATCTCGTCCACCACCTCCTGTGCCGGGGCGACCGCGCCGCCGCTGCCGTCCTGTTCGCCGCCGAGATCGTTCACGACGACCTTCGCGCCCTCGGCGGCCATCAGCAGCGCGTGCTCGCGGCCGACCCCTCGAGCCGCGCCCGTGACCAGTACGACGCGCCCATCCAGATGACCCATGACGTCCCCCCTTGTCGATGTCGGCCACACGCTAGACCAACGGCCTCGAGCCGATTCGAGCGCGCGGGGCCGTGTCGAGCCTCCGGGGGACGGAGTGCCCGGCGGCCGGTCAGGCGTCCCAGTAGGCGTCGCGCAGCTTGCGCTTGTACAGCTTGCCGGTCGGCAGCCGTGGCAGCTCGTCCTCGAAGTCGATCGACCGCGGGCACTTGTAGTGCGTGAGGTTGTCGCGGCAGAACGCGACGAGCTCGGCCGCGAGCGCAGGGCCGGCCTCGGAACCCACTGCCACCTCGACCGCGGCCTTGACCTCCTCGCCGAGGTCCGGGTGCGGGATGCCGAAGACCGCGACGTCGGCGACAGCCGGGTGGGTGATCAGGACGTCCTCCGCCTCGCGGGGATAGATGTTCACCCCGCCCGAGATGATCATGTGGCTCTTCCGGTCGGTCAGGTACAACCAGCCGTCCTCGTCCACGTAGCCGATGTCGCCGTAGGTGCCGAACCCGTCGGCCAGGAGAGTGTCGGCCGTCTTCTCGGGGTCGCCCTTGTAGGAGAAGCCGGTGTCGGGACCCTTCACGTAGATCGCACCCTCGACGCCGGCGGCCACCTCGTTCCCGTCGTCGTCGACGATGCGGACGGCGCCGTCGACCGGCTGGCCGACCGAGCCGGGGTGCTCGAGCCACTCCTCGGGGCCGATCCGGGTCGCACCGATGCGCTCGGTCCCGGCGTAGTACTCGTGGATGATCGGGCCCCACCAGTCCATCATCTGCTGCTTCACCGGGACGGGGCACGGTGCGGCCGCGTGGATCGCGACCTCGTGCGTGGAGAGGTCGTGACGGGAGCGTTCTTCCTCGGAGAGCTCGAGCATCCGGACGAACATCGTCGGCACCCACTGGCTGTGTGTCGCCCGGAACCGTTCGATCGCCTCCAGCGAGCCGAGGGGATCGAACCGCTCCATGACCACGACGGCGCCACCGGCCTGATGCGTCCGGATCGTGAAGCCGAACGGCGCGGCGTGGTAGAGCGGCGCGGGCGAGAGGTAGACCATGCCGGGCCGGTAGTCGTAGGGCATGGCGGCGATACGTGCGTCCTGTTCGGCCGCGGGAACCTCCCACAGCGAGCGCTCGGGCAGCGGTCGGATGATGCCCTTCGGCCGGCCGGTCGTGCCCGACGAGTAGAGCATCGCGTCGCCTTGGGACTCGTCGTCGATCGGGGTGTGGGGCTGGCCGGCGACCACGCCCTCGTACGCGTCGTGGCCCGCCAGGGCCCCGCCGACGACGATCCGCTGTTCGAGCCGGGGCGTGTGGTCGACCATGGCCTCGGCCACCTCGGCCTTCGCGACCGAGGTGATCAGGATGCGGGCCTCGCAGTCGTCGACGATGTAGCCGGCTTCCTCGGCGGTCAGGTACGAGTTGACCGCGGTGACGTAGATGCCCGACCTCAGCGCGGCCCAGGCCACGTGGAAGAACTCGACGCGGTTGTCCATGAACAACGCGATGTGATCGCCGCGGTGCAGCCCCGCCGAGCGGAGCGCGTGGGCGAGACGGTTCGACGCGGCGTCGAGATCTGCCCAGGTCGTGACCTCAGCCGACCCCGCCATGATGACGGCCGGTTGGTCGGGTCGTTCGGCGGCCCAGCGTCCTGGATACATCGCCGGCGACGTTAGCCGTCGGTCCGGCTCGCGGCCTCGGGCGGCGACCTAGGATCCCGGCCATGGAACCCGACGTCACCGTTTCGCGAGAGATCGCCGCCTCACCCGAGGCGGTCTACGCCGCCATCACCGACATCACCCGTATGGGTGAGTGGTCGCCCGAGAACCAGGGTGGCGCCTGGCACGAGGGGTTCGACGGGGCCGAGGTCGGCGCCACGTTCACGAGCACCAACCGCAACGGCGACAAGGAGTGGCAGATCGACTCGGTCGTGACCGAGGCCGTCCCCCACGAACGGTTCTTCTTCGATTGCCAGGTCCGCGACTTCGTGTTCTCGAAGTGGGGGTATTCGATCGAGGCGACCGGCGGCGGCTGCACCGTGACCGAGTACTGGCAGGACCTGCGCCCCGAGGAGCTGCGCACGGGGGTCAGCCCGACCTCCGGGGTCGGCGACCGCGTGCCTCACAACCGCGCCGGCATGGAGGCCACGCTCGAACGCCTGGCGGCTGCGCTCGAATCGTGACCTCCGGTCGCGGCGGGGACTGCGACCGGAGGTCGACTCAGCCGCCGGTCCGCGCGAGCTCGGCCCAGGCTGCGTAGCCCCCCACCACGTCGGAGACGTCGACGAACCCCGCCTGGCGGAGAACGCTGGCTGCGACCGATGACCGGTAGCCACCCGCGCAGAACACGACGGTCGGCCGCATCGGGTCGAGTTCGCCACCACGCGTCGGGAGCTGACCGACCGGCATCGAGTCGGCACCGTCGATGGTGCCGAGCGCGTACTCGCCTGGGTTCCGCACATCGACGAGCTGCAGGTCCTCGATCTCGTGGCGTCGTTGCTCGAACGTCGTGGCCGTGAGCCGCGAGGCGCGCTGCACCCGAGATGGGTTGTCGGCCATGACGGCCAACGGGTCGGCCAGATGGCCGAGGACCCGGTCGAAGCCGATCCGCGCGAGCCGGTTCTTGGCTTCGAGTTCGAACCCGTCGTCCACGACCAGCACGATGTCGACGTCGGCCGGGACGACCGATCCCGCGAACTCCGCGTAGCGACCGGCCAGCCCGACGTTGATCGAACCCGCCAGGTGGCCTCTGGCGAACTCCTCGGGGTCCCGACCGTCGATGATCATCGCCCCGTCGTCGACCAGCGTGTCGAACGTCGCCAGGTCGACGGCGACCGGCGGCTCGTGCTCGTCCAGCAGGGGCCGGTCCTGACGGTTGAGCACTGCGTCGTGGATGAAGTAGTCCGGCGCCGGCGGCTGGCCCTCGGTCACCAGCTCGATGAAGGTCGCCTTGTCGGGGGCCAGCAGCGCATAGTTGCTCGTTCGTTGCTCACCGATCGTCGACTGCGTTTCGGTCGACAGGTTCTTGCCGCAGGCCGAGCCGGCGCCGTGGGCCGGGAAGACCCGGGTGGCGTCGGGCAGCGTCATCAGCTTGTCGTGCAGGCTGTCGTACAGCTTGTCCGCCAGCTCCTCGCGGGTGAAGCCGATCGACGCGAGCAGGTCGGGGCGCCCGACGTCGCCGATGAAGAGCGTGTCGCCGGTCAGGACCGCGTAGGGCTCATCGTCGTCCTCGTGCTCCCACACGACGATGCTCATCGACTCCGGCGTGTGGCCCGGGGTGTGTCGGATCTCGAGCTGCACCTCGCCGAGCGAGATGCGCTCGCCGTCGACCAGGCCTCGCGAGGGGAACTCGGTCTGCGCCACCCAGGCGTAGCCGATCTCGGCGCCGGTGGCGGCGGCGAGTTCCAGGTGGCCCGAGAGGAAGTCGGCGTGGAAGTGGGTCTCGAGGACGAGCTCGATGTCGAGTCCGTGCTCGGCCGCATCGGCCACGTACTCGTCGATGTCGCGTCGCGGGTCGACCACGACGGCTCGTCCGGTGGTCTCGTCGCCGACGAGGTACGAGGCCTGGGACAGGCAGTCGAGGTAGTACTGGGTGAAGATCATGACGTCCTCCGACGTTGGGGCGATCAGGCGGCGTCGGCGGCGAGCCGGTCGAGGACGCCGTCGATGTCGCACGCATCGGTGCGGTTGTAGGGGAGCTTGGACAAGGCGTTCGCCATGGCACAGGTGTTGGTCACGGCGGAGAAGACGAGGCCGCTGCCGACCCCCGCGGCCAGCCACTTGAGGCGGGGGGCGACGACGCTGGCGACGACGCCTGCGACCACGAGCGAGCCCGCCGCCAGCCGGACCTGACGATCCATGGCCCATCGGCGGACGTCGCCGCGGGAGACCTCCTGGCCGGCGGCTTCCCAGGCGGCGATGCCGCCGTCGAGGATGTGGATCGTGTGCTTTCCGGCATTGCGGAGCGCGCTGTGGGCCTGTGTCGCCCGGCTGCCGGACTGGCAGACGAGCACGACGGGGTGATCGATGTCGGCGAGGTCGGAGACGTGCTCGCCGAGCGTGTCGAGCGGCACGTTGTAGGACCCCGGGATGTGCGTCGTCTCGAACTCGCCGCCGGTGCGGACGTCCAGGATGCGGATGGCGGGATCACCCGCGCGGAGGCGGGCGAGCTCGCCGGTCGAGATGCGGTCGGTGGCCGGGATGGTGGCGTTCATGAAGGGATCTCCAGGGTCTGGGTGGTCAGCGGGTGTGTGCGATCGTGATGTCCACAGCGCTCGTCGATGCCGTGCAGCCGCTGGTCGGACGGCGCGGGCCGGCGGTCCGCGATCGCTTCGACCGCATCGTGGGTGGAGGTGTGGATGTGCGGGCCGAGGCGGTCCCACAGACCGGCCCGCCGCAGGACGTCGCGCACCGGACCCTTCGCGTCGGCGAGGTGCAGAGCGACGCCGCGGTCGTCCATCTCGGGCAGGAGCTCGGCGAGCATGTCGGCGCCGGTGGCGTCGACGTCGTTGATGCCGGAGGCGTCGAGCACCAACGCTCCACGGCGATCGGTCACCGCGGGGGCCTCGTCGGTGGACTCCGCATCGCGGATCAGGTCCGCCTGGGCGAGCAGGAGCGCCTTCACGTGTGCGGCGTTCACGAAGGACAGCGCGGCATCGATCCGGACGATCCGCACGCCGTCGACGGTGACCGCCTCCGGGAAGCGGTCGACGTTGCGGTAGCTCGTCGTGCCGTGGACGTGTCCGAGCACGGCGCTGTGCGGCGTGGACATCCGGGCGAAGACCACGAGCATCGAGGCGACGACCGCGATGGCGATGCCGACCTCGATCCCGAGCGCCAGGGTGCCGACGAAGGCGACCGTCAATCCGACGAGGTCGCTGCGCTTGACGCGTGCGATGTGACGCATCTCGGCGACATCGACGAGCCCCACCACCGCGGTGACGATGATCGCGCCGAGTGCGGCGTTGGGCAGGGAGGACAACAGGGGCGTGAAGAAGGCGATCGTCAGCAGCACGATCGCCGCGGTCACCACGGAGGCCAGCGGCGTCCGCGCCCCGGCGGTGTCGTTGACGGCGGTTCGGGAGAACCCGCCCGTGACGGGGTAACCGCCGAACAGTCCCGATGCGACGTTGGCCGCGCCCAGGCCGATCAGCTCCTGGTTCGCGTCGAGCTCGTACCGGTGCCGCCTGGCGTAGACCTTGGCCACGGCGATCGATTCCATGAAGCCGACCATCGTGATCACCAGGGCGGTCACGACGAGATCACCGAGGAGCGAGCCGTCGAGGTCGGGCAGCCCGAACGCCGGGAGCGAGTCCGGGATGTCGCCCACCACGCGCACGCCCCGGGACTCCAGGTCGAAGACCTCGACCGCTGCGATCGACGTGACCACGACGAGGAGCGCGGCGGGAACCCGTGGCGCCCAGCGCTTGAGGGCGGTGAGCCCGCCGAGCGCGACGGCGCCGATCACCAGGGTGGTGCCGTTGGTGCCGTCCAGCCCGCGGGCCACCTCGGTGACCGTGTCGTGGAAGTGGTCCTGTCGGGGGACCGAGATCCCCAGCAGGTGTTTGACCTGCGAGAAGCCGATGATGATCGCCGCAGCCGCGGTGAAGCCGACGAGGACCGAGTGCGAGAGGAAGTTGACGAGGAAGCCCAGTCGACCGACACCCAGACCGATGTGGATGGCTCCGACCAGCACGGCGAGGAGTGCGGCCGCCGCCAGGTAGCCCGCCGTCCCCTCCTCGACGAGCGGGGCCAGGGCCTCAGCGGTGAGCAGGGAGACGATGGCCACCGGTCCGACGGCGAGCTGACGGGAGGTACCGAGGACCGCATAGACCAGCACCGGGACCGTGGCTGCGTACAGCCCGACCTCGGGGGGCAGGCCGGCCAGCAACGCATAGGCCATGGCCTGGGGCACGAGCATCGCCCCGATCGTCAGTCCGGCGGCCAGGTCGGGTCGCAGGTCGCGGCGATCGTAGGACCGGATCCACCGGGCCGCGGGCACGCGATGCTCCCATCGAGCCTGCGCCGGCGGGCGCTCAGTCTCAGGTGTCGACCTCATAGTACGAATGTACGTACATTTGGTCAGAACGTCAACCCCGGGCGCCGTCGCGACCGGTCGTTGTCAGATGGCGGCGGGCTTGAGCTCGGACCTGCTCCCCGTCGACCAGTCGGTGACGAAGCGGTAGCGGTCACCCCGGATGACGGTGGTGCGCCATTCGATCGCCTGACCGTCGCGGGTGCCGAGCCGTTCGAGGAAGAACGCCGCATCGCTCTTGCTGAGCTCGAGGCGCGCCCGGTCCTCGGCGCCGGGGACGATGGGCGTCAGCCGCTCCCACCCCTGGTTCGGGACGGTCACGCCGATCTTGGCCAGCTCGTCGTAGAGCGCGGTGTGGGTCCAGTCGACCTCGA
>JBCCFK010000035.1:0-20765 GCA_039029775.1 Actinomycetota bacterium
GCGTGCGATCAGACCGACCGACTGGTGGCAGACCGGTCAAACCGGGACCAGCAGGACCGCCTCGATCTCGTCGCGGCGGCAGCGTTCGACCAGCGCGGGCGTGAGCTCGTCGCGCACCCGTCGTTGCGAGTAGATCCCGCCCATGCAGGTGAACAGGTCGGGCGCCAGTTCACCGATCTCGCCGTCGGCGACCATGGCGCGCAGCGTGTCGACGGGGAACACGACGTTGATGTCTCGACGCGCATCGGTCAGGTCGTAGGCGAAGTGGGTGGCCCGCAGGTGCTCCGACGGCGTGTCGCTCGGGATCGCCCGGTAGGTCAGGTCGTCCTTGTAGGTGAAGGCCGTCTGCCCAGACGCGTAGATGCCGCCGGTGGCGATCACGCCCAGCCGCAGCTCCGACACCGGCCGCGGCAGCGTGGTGATGGGTGGTGCGTCCGGGTTGTGCGCCCAGTCGTAGGACCCGTAGCCGAGCGCGTCGTACTGCGCCTTCGTGCGGTCGATGTAGCGGATCGGAGGCTGACGGCTCATCGGCACATTCTCGCGCTGAGTCGGTCAGCGCTCGCGCTCGGCAGCCTTCGCTTCGAGACGAGCCGCCAGCGCGGGATGGGTCTCGGTGAGCTTCTCGAAGTCCCAGGTCATCAGCTTGGCGACGCGGCACGTCTCGGTTGCCGTCACCTCGGCGTTGCGCCGCTCGCCTCGAACCAGGCCGACTTCACCGAAGTGGTCGCCGGCGCCGAGCGCCGCCACGTCGGCCCCGTCGACGCTGACCTTCACGGCGCCCTCGAGCACCAGGAACAGCGAATAGGAGAAGTCGTCCTCCTCGGTCAGGCGTTCGCCCATCAACACGCGCTGCTCCGAGAACAGCGCTGCGCACGAATCGAGCTGGTCCGGTGTCAGTCCGGAGAAGAGCTCGAAGGCGACCAGATCCTTTGCTTCCACGTTCACCCCCGTCGGGTCCTGGGTCTGCCGGACACTATCGCTGTGTCACGACTCGCGAAACTGAACGAGGCCGCCGCCGTCGAGCACGATCGCCTGGCCCGTGATCCACGAGCCCGAATCTGCCGACAGCCACACGGCCGCAGCGGCGATGTCCTCGACCTCGCCGAGCCGCTTGAGCGGGTAGACCTGGGCGACCTCGTCGCCTCGCTCGCCCTCCCACAGCATGCGGGCGAAGTCGGTCTTGATCAGGCCGGGGCAGATGGCGTTCACCCGGACCTTCGGTCCGAGCTCGGGCGCCAGCTGCTTGGTGAGGTGGATCAGGGCGGCCTTGGTGATGTCGTAGACGCCCAGCACCGGGTTTGTGCTCAGTCCGCCGACCGACGAGATGTTGAGGACGACACCGCCGTGCTCCTCCATGTGCTTGCGCCAGGCGAGCTGGGTCCAGAACAGGGGTGCGGTCAGGTTGACCTCGAAGGTCTTCTCCCAGCGGCCCATGTCGACGTCGATGGTCGGGCCTGCGTAGGGGTTGGTGCCGGCGTTGTTCACGAGGATGTCGACGCCGCCCAACTGGGCGATGCAGCTGTCGATCACCCGCTCGGCGTCCTCGGGCTTGCCGACGTGGCCGGCCTCCCACAGGCATCCGTGACCGATCTCGGCGGCCGCCTCCTCACAGGCCTCGGCCTTGCGGCTCGTGATCATCACCTTGGCGCCGGACTCGGCCATCGCCGTGGCGATGCCCTTGCCGATGCCGCGCGAGCCACCGGTGATCAATGCCGTCTTGCCGTCGAGTCTCAGATCCATGGCGGGGCACAGTAGTAGGTCGGGCCGAGCGGTCGCGGAGCCCGGATCGGTGACGCGGTTCCCCCGGGCGTGCCACGCTGGGGCCGACCGGGAGGACGAGTGATGACCGCCACCGAACCAGCCCCGTGGCATCTGCGCGGCAACTGGGCACCTGTACGAGACGAGTTGACCGACACCGCGCTGCGGGTCGACGGCACGATCCCGACCGAGCTGGAGGGCGTCTACATCCGCACCGGGCCCAACCCCTCCACCGGGAGTTCGCCGCACTGGTTCTTCGGCGACGGCATGGTCCACGGGGTGCGCCTCTCGGGTGACTCGGCGCAGTGGTACCGGAACCGGTTCGTCCAGACGCCGAACATCACCGATCCCCTCGGCGACCCCATGGCATCGGTCGGAGATCTCACGCGGGGCACGGCGAACACCCACGTCGTCGTCCACAACGGCGAGATCCTCTGCCTGGAGGAGGGCCACTGGCCGTGGCGGATCGACGGCGAGCTGAACACCCTCGGCTACCAGAACTACGACGGGGCGCTGACGTGCTCGATGACCGCGCACCCGAAGGTGTGCCCGGAGACCGGTGAGCTGATCGCCTTCAGCTACTTCGGGTTCGAGCCCCCCTATCTCACCTACATCCGGGTCAGCCCCGACGGCGAGGTCCGCCAACTCGAGGGCATCGACATCCCCAACATGGTGATGATGCACGACTTCAACGTCACCCGGAACCACACGGTCTTCATGGACCTGCCGCTGTGTTTCGACCTCGAGGCCCTCGACTCCGGCGTGCCGTTCCGATTCAACCGTGACGCCGGCGCCAGGCTGGGTGTGATGCCGCGGACCGGCACCGACGCCGACGTGCGGTGGTTCGAGATCGACCCCTGCTACGTGTTCCACCCGGTCAACGCCCACGAGGAGGGCGACAAGGTGGTGCTGCACGTGTCCCGCCAGCCCGAGGCCTTCGGCACCAGCAACGACGACTACGCCGAGGTCGGTCGGCTCTGGCGGTGGACCATCGATCTCGCCGCCGACACCGTCACCGAAGAACTGATCGACGACCGCCCGGGCGACTTCGGCCGAGTCGACGAACGGAAGGTCGGGCTGGACGCGCGCTACGGCTACCTGATGGCGATGGCCGGGGAGGGCAACGCCGAGGAGCCGGTCTACGGCTCGGCGCTGTGGAAGTACGACCTGCGGAGCGGGGAGTGCTGGGAGCACCACCTCGGTGACGGGGTCAGGGGCGCCGAGCCGGTCTTCGCTCCTGCGTCGCCCGATGCGGCCGAGGACGAGGGGTGGGTGATCAGCCTGACCCACGACGAGCGGTCGGGGGAATCGCGCCTGATCATCGTCGACGCCCAACGCTTCGATGCGCCGCCCGTGGCCGTCGTGCACCTGCCACAGCGCGTCCCGTACGGGGCACACGGCAGTTGGGTGCCCGACGCAAAGCTCGCCTGAGCCGGCTCGCGATCAGTCGATCCAGCGGTCGATGATCCGCTGGATGCGGCCCGTGGACTGCAGGTCGGCGAGCGCCGCGTTCACCGGCTCTCGCAGCGACGAGCCCTGCTGGAAGCCGAACGTCTCGAACTCCTCGTAGAGCACGTCGCCGGTCGCCGAGATGCCCAGCGCCGGGCCGACGGTCGCCAGCGCGAAGGGGTTGGCGACCACGATGTCGTGGTCGCCTTCGGACACGGCATCGAACGCCTCGCCCTGGGTGGCGTACCCGGCCACCGTCAGGCCCTGACTCTCGACGTAGGTGGCGAAGGTGGAGCCGGCGACCACGGCGACGGTTCGATCGCCCACGTCGTCGAGGTCGGCGATGCCCTGGTCGGCTCGACCGGCCTCCAGGTCGGCGGTGACCTGGGACACGAACGCGCCGACGAGGAAGAGGCTGGCGAGCATCGCGAGCATGGCGACGAGTCGGCCCCGCGTGGAGCGCGGGGCGGTGTCGCCGTAGCCGACCGTGGTGACGGTGACCGCCGCCCACCAGATGCCGTCCCAGGCGCCTTGGGGCCAACTGCTGTGGAAGTCGCCGAAGCCCTCCTCGTCACGTCGCTCGACCAGCCAGATGACATGGCCGAGGACGATGAGTCCCAGGGCGGCGAAGAGCAGGACCCGCAGCGCTCCCGACCCGACGAGGGTGCGGAGAAGGGATGCGTCCGACGTCGCGCGGTCGTGCACCCCCAGCTGGGGACCCGAGGTGATCACCGCCGAGGAGAAGTCGTACGACGCCTCTCGCTCCGCCGTCGGCGCAAGCGGGGCGACGGCGACATCGGCGGTCCCGTCGTCGAGGCGGCGGAGCATCTCGCCGAAGCTGGGAGCCCACTCGACCCGATAGTCGAGATCCAGCGATGCGGCGACATCCTCCCAGATCTCGAAGTAGAAGCCGTCGACCAGGTCGCCGTCGCGCACGACGAACGGCTCGATCTCGGTCGTGACCACCACCACGTCGTCACGGTCGTCCTGGGCCGCCGCCGTTCCGCCGGCCAGCCATGAGCAGGCCACCAGCAGGCACATCGCAGCTGCGGTCGCAGTGGGTCGGGATCGGAGCACCCGTCCAGTCTGACCAACGCGGCTCGCCGCAGGTGGCATGGCCCGGTCGCTCGTCGAGGCGGCGCCGCGCTGGCGGCACGCGCCGAGGGCGGGCCCTGGTCCGCTCGACGAATCTCCCACCGGATTCGCATGGACGAGGGCCCGCCTCACGGGAGCCTGACCTGCATCCCGGGACCCCGGCGAACCCACCACGACGGGCGACCCGGCATGCGATCCGAGACCTCAGGTCCCGAATCACCGGTCGAGGTCACAGTAGCGCGCCGGTCGAGGCCGCGTGCTTGAATGCGAGAGCCGGACGCCCCGGCCCGCCGCCGAAATCGGAGACTGCACCATGGCCATCGACTTCACCCTCACCCCCGAACTCGAAGAGATCCGGATTCGGGTGCGGAGCTTCGTCGACGAGGTGATCCGGCCGGTCGAGGACGAGATCGAGGGCAACGACGGCGGTGAGGGCCTCAGCGGTCGCGCCCGCATCGAGAAGCTGATCGAGCTCCGCAAGCACGCCTTCAAGGCGGGCATCTGGCTGCCGCACATGCCCGAGGAGTGGGGTGGCATGGGGCTCGGCCACGTCGAGCTGGCGATGGTGCAGGCCGAGGCCGCCAAGTCCTACTACGGCCCGTGGGTCTTCAATTGCCAGGCGCCCGACGAGGGCAACATGCACACGCTCCTGCACTGGGCGACCCCGGAGCAGGCGGACAAGTACCTCAAGCCGCTCTGCGAGGGCACGGCGTGGTCCTGCTTCGCGATGACCGAGCCCGAGGTGGCCGGCTCGGACCCGACGCTGATCCAGACCAACGCGTACGAGGACGGCGACGAGTGGGTGATCAACGGACACAAGTGGTTCATCTCCAACGCTCGCCGCGCCAACTTCGCGATCCTCATCGCCCGGACCGAGGAGAACCCGGACATGCCGCAGGCGGCCAACTCGGCCTTCATCATCGATCTGCCCACCGAGGGCTGGAACGACGTGCGCGAGGTCGAGACGATGCACGGCGGTACCGGCCACAGCGAGATCGTCATCGAGGACCTCCGGGTCCACAAGGACCAGATGCTGGGGGGCCGAGGCCAGGGTCACCTGCTCGGCCAGTACCGCCTCGGCCCGGCCCGCCTGGCCCACTGCATGCGCTGGATCGCCCAGGCCGAGACCGCCCTCGACATGATGGTCGACCGGTCCCTCAACCGGTTCGCCCACGGCTCCCTGCTCGCGGAGAAGCAGGGCATCCAGTGGATGATCGCCGACTCGACCATGGAGCTCTACCAGGCGAAGCTGATGGTCCTCCACGCCGCGCACAAGATCGACCGCAAAGAGGACTTCAAGGCCGAGGTCTCGATGGCGAAGCACTTCGTCGCCAACATGTTGAACCGGGTGATCGATCGCTCGATCCAGGTCCACGGCGCGCTGGGCTACTCGACAGACACCCCACTCGCGCACATGTACCAGCACGCCCGCTGGGCCCGCTTCGCCGACGGTGCCGACGAGGTCCACCAGATGCGGATCGCGCAGCGGACGATCGCGGCCTACACCGACGAGGGGTCGACCAGGCGGGCGACGGGCGACCTGCCCATCTGACCCTTCTGAGCCATCAGCCGCGGGGGCTGCCGATCTCGGGTCTCGGCACGCGGCGGGCGCGACTGCCGAGCGCGTCGACGAGCCGAACGGCGTCGTCGGGGATCAGGCGTTTCCACGGTGTCGCGAGGAGGGTCCATCGACCATCCGTGAACTCGAGCACGAGGATGCGCGACCGCAGGCCCTGGCGCTCGTCGTCGAGCCAACGGACCCTGATGTCGGTGATCGGCTCCCGGCGGATCAGGGCCTTCGGCCGTCCGCTGATCCGGCTGGTGTCGGCGACCACGAGGTCGGTGGCGGTCACGCCGAGGAAGACGCCGTCGGCGAGGTGCTCCTCGATCGTGGGGTCTCGGTCCTCGTCGGCCAGCCGACTGCAGAGTGCGTCGATGACCTCGCGTGGGCGAGCCTCGTCGACCCCGGCGGCGAGACGGGCGTCCGCGGCGCGCGCGAAGCCCTTGGGTCGATCCACCAGCACGCACGCGTGCACCTGGTTCTTCGCCAGTCGTTGGAGACGCTGCGCGTCCCGGCTCTGTCCCATGTCCCGCCGATCGAGAATGTCCGCCGTCCTCGGCTCGGAACGTAGCAAACCGCCACGGCCAGGAGCGGACAGCTGGGCCCTTCGGCGTGGGCCGCTCTGCGGGGAACGGGTGAAGTGACCCACCCCGCCGATGAGGCGTTGGGACGATGGCGGTGTCAGTCGCCCCGGTTGCTCGTCTGGGCCTTCGCGACGGACGCCTTGACGACCGGGATGTCCTCGTCTGCGAGGGGCTGCATCCACTCTTTCCGAGCCAGCGCCGCCTCGACGTAGGGCGCCAGTTCGGCGTCCTTCTTGTCCTGGCGCGCCACCTCGTCGGCGCAGAACTCGTCCATCACCTCGTCGCCGAAGAGCTGCAGGCTCGCGCAGATGTCCTCGTGGCGGTTCTTGCCGACCTGTTGGAGGAAGATCACCTGGTCGACGCCGACGTCGCGCATCTCGCGCAGGTACCTGCGGGCATCGTCGGGCGCGCCGATGCAGCTGCGGTATTCGTCGCCGAGGTCGCGTGCCTTGCGGATGCGTTGTTCGGTGCCATCGCCGCGCAACGCCTGGAACTCGCCCCACAGGTCGGTGCGACCCGGGACCTGGTCGTGGGCGACGAGCGCGTTCAGGGCGTAGCCGAAGAACTCGAAGCCTTCCTGGCCCCGGCGGATCGCCTCCTCGCGGTCTTCGTGCATGGAGAAGCCGGCCACGAGCGCGATGTTCGGGTTGACGGTGTGGCCCAGAGGCACGCACTCGTCGCTCTTGATGATGTCGTAGTAGATGTCGACCCAGGTCCGCGCCTCGTCGGGGTCGACGAAGCTGAAGGCCAGCGCGCCGAGGCCCTTCTGGGCTGCCAGCTTGATCGTGTCCCGGTTGGTGCACGCGATCCACATGGGCGGGTGCGGCTTCTGTCGCGGCTTGGGCAAGACGTTGCGACAGGGGAGCGAGAAGTTGTCGGAGCTGTAGCCCGGGTACGGGTCGAGGACCATCATGTTCGCGGCCTGCTCGGCCGCCTCGAGCGACATCGCGCGCTTCTGCTTCGCCGGGATGTCGAAGCCGTGCAACTCCAGGCGGGTCGCCCCCTCGCCGATCCCGAAGTCGACCCGCCCGTCGGAGATCAGGTCGAGCGTGGCCACGCACTCGGCCGTGCGCGCCGGATGGTTGTAGTTCGGGATGACCTGGCGGATGCCGTGGCCGAGTCGGATGCTCTTCGTGCGTGCCGCCGCGGCGCTCAGGAACACCTCCGGCGCCGAGGAGTGGGAGTACTCGTCGAGGAAGTGGTGCTCGACCTCCCAGGCGTGATGGAAGCCCAGCTCGTCGGCCAGGACCACCTGGTCGAGCGCTTCGTGGAGCAGGCGGAACTCGTCGTCCTCGGTCCAGGGCTTGGGCAGCTGATGTTCGTAGAAGACGCCGAATTTCATGCGGCGAGGTTAGGACACCGCAGCGAGGCGGGCCGTCTCGGCCATGAGCTGCTGTGCCGTGGCCTCGTCACGACGCCCCAGACCGCACGAGCTCGCCACGTCGACCGGGCCGCCGACGATGTCCTCGATCATGTCCAGGAGCCGGTCGTGCTCGTCGGGCTCGAGTTTGTCGTGGACGAAGCCGGCCACCAGCCGGCAATCGGATGGGAGTCGGAGGTCGGCAAGCGGCTCGTACCAGGACCGGTCCGTCGTCGGCTCGATGTCGGCCTCGGCCAGTGGCATGTGGACGTAGTCCAGGTCGTGCGTCGCCGGCCATCGATCGATGAGTTCGTTCGTGAACGCCACCGCGGTGTCCAGCTCCGGACGTCGGATCAGTGCCTTGTTGTTGAGGTCGCCGAAACAGAGATGCACCCCGAACGGCGCCTCCGGCCGGACCTGGTCGACCAGTCCCAGGACGAAGCGAAGCGGCAGGGCAAGGCCGCGACCCCGCATCCGATAGGCCATGGCGAGCTCGCCCGGTACCTCCAACTGGAAGCGGACGTTGTGGCCACCGAGATGGTCGAGGATGTCGTTGGCCTCCCACGCCAGTCGCCGGTTGAACGCCGACGCATATCGCAGCGCGTTGATGGGCGAGAGCATGACGAAGGTCATGCCCAACGCGGTGGGCAGCCCGACCTGGAACCGGAGCTCCGGTCGGTCCGCTCGGCTGCGGAGCTCCTCGAAGACCGGATAGCTCTGCTTGGCGAACGTGTTCCACCCGAGGTCGAGGTGGTTCGCCATGTCGCTGGGCTTGCGGCGTGGCTTGAGGCGGCTGTTCTGGCCGTAGTCGGTGGCCCAGCCGGCCTCGTTGCGGGTGGCCTCCTCGACCACCTCCCACGAGTCGGTGTCCATCGCGCATGTCTCCGCGAGGATGGCGGTCCATGCGCCGCGGACTCCTCCTGGGAACCGGTCGCTCCGCTCTCCGATCTCACCGTCCGGCAGCGAGTCCAGCAACGGGCCGAGCACGGACATGGCGCCCGCCATCGCCGTTGCCTCGTCCGGGGCGGGCAGCGACCCGACCAGCAGCGCTCGACGGTGAGGCGGGGCGTTCATGCGTTCGCCGGGGCCAGCGCCTCGAGCAGGTTCCAGTCCGGGCTACCGAAGGAGCCGTCGGGGTGCAGCGGCTGGACGCAGACCTGGGTCGCACCGGCGTCGTAGTGCGCCTGCACCCCGGCGCGAACCCGCTCCTCGTCACCCCACACGACGACGGCGTCGACGAAGCGGGGGTCCCGACCCTGGATCTCGTCGTCGGTGAAACCGAGCCGCTTCCAGTTGTTGACGTAGTTGGGCAGCGAGTCGTACATGCCGAGCGCGGCGTCGGCGGCAGCCCGTGCCGCGTCGGCGTCGGTCGTGAGGCAGACCTTCTGCTCGACCAGGAGCAGCTTGTCGGGTCCGATGATCTCCCTGGCTTGCGCCGTGTGCTCGGGCGTCGTCCAGTACGGGTGGGCACCGTCGGCTGCCGTGGCCGAGAGTTCGAGCATCTTGGGGCCGAGCGCGGCGAGGACGGTCGTGGGCGGGCTGTCGGTGGGGATCACCGAGACCGGCGATGCCTGCATGGCTGCGAGGTACTCGCGCATGGCCTTGAGCGGTCGGGAGTAGTCGAGTTGGCGCAGACCCTCGACGAGCGGTGCGTGGCTGACGCCCAGGCCGAGGAGGAAGCGGTCACCGCTCTGCTCGGCCAGGGTCGCGGCGGCCTGCTTCATCACACCGGGATGCCGGTTGTAGATGTTCGCGATGCCCGTGGCGAACTGCAGCGTCTCGGTGTGGTTGGCCAGGTGGGCGATGTGGGCGAAGGGGTCCCGGCCCGTGGTCTCGGGAAGCCACAGTGTCGAGTAGCCGAGGGACTCGATGCGGGCGGCGAACTCGGCCGCCTGGCCCGCGGGCATGGTCTCGGTGAAGAACCAGACGCCGGTCGTGGTGATGTCGGTCATGCGGTGGATCTTGGCACGTCCTCCCCGGAGGGGACTCCCGATCCTCCGTTGGGGGGATGTCGGGTCGGCCGACCTGGTGTTGGATCAGGGCATGGACTGGCGGAAGACGGCCCCCGTCGTCGGGGCGATGATGATGTTGGCCACGGCGTGTACCGGTTCGATCTTCGGCGACGACGCCATCGAGGCGTCCGGCGAGATCATCGAGGATGCGCGAGATCTCGAGGCGTTCTCGTCCGTGTCGATCGACGGTCCCGTCGACGTCACGATCGTGAGCGACGGCACCCACCGCGTCGAGATGCGGATGGATCGCGAGCTCGAGCGGCGGGCGATGATCGAGATCGGGGACGACGAGTTCTCGCTGGACTTCCCCGATGACATGTCGGTCCGGGGCCCGATCGTGGCCGAGTTGATCCTGCACGTCGACCGTCTCGATGACCTGGACGTGGAGTCCACGGCCTCGGTGGCCTTCGACCGGCTTGTCGGCGACACGGTCCTGGTCGACGTCTCGGGCGCGTCCGAGGTCAGCGGCGGCGAGATCGTGGCGGGGCGCCTCGAGCTGGGCGTCAGCGGCGCCTCGGTCGTCGAGGTCGAGCTGGCGATCGATGCGGTGACACGCGCCGACATGAGCGGCGCGTCTCTGGCGACCCTCGCCGGCCGCACCGGTGAGCTGGTGTTGGACGCGTCCGGCGCCTCCGACGTCGCAGCACTCGACCTCGAAACCGGTCCGGCTCGGCTGGATCTGTCCGGCGCCTCGTCGGTGCGGATCTCCAGCTCCGGCGCCGTCGACGGTGAGCTCAGCGGTGCGAGCGACCTGCACGTCCGCGGCGACGCCACGATCGACGTGGCGACGAGCGGCGCCAGCACCGTGGCTCGGAGCTGAGGGCGGCGGTCAGATCCGAAACGGCAGCGACTCGTACCGGCGGACGAAGCCTCCCGGGGCGAACCGGCCGGCGTCGGCGTCGACCTCGAAGTCGGGGAAGCGGTCCAGGATGCGTTCCAGGGCCACGACGGCCTGAAGTCGCGCCGCCGCCGCGCCGAGGCAGTGGTGGGCTCCGTAGCCGAGGCTGAGAATCCGGTCGAGGGACCGGCCGACATCGAGCTCGTCGACATCGGGCCCGAACTCCCGCTCGTCCCGGTTGGCCGACCCGTACAGCAGCACGACCTTTGTGCCTTCGGGGATCGTGGTCTCTCCGATGTCGACGTCGGAGGTGGTCGTGCGGGCCAGGTTCTGCACGGGAGACGTCAGCCGGAGGAACTCGTCGACCGCCGGCCGGATCATCCCAGGGTCGTCCAGCAGGCGTCGGCGTTGGTCGCGATGCGCCGTCAGCAGCTCCGCCGCGCCGCCCAACAGGCCCGTCGTCGTGTCGTTGCCGCCGGTGATCATGGTGAAGATGAAGCCGACCACCCACATGGTCGAGGCCTGCTCCTGACCGGCTGCGACCAGGTCGCTGACGATGTCCTCCCCGGGGTCCACCGCGCGTCGCTCCATCAGTTCGTTGGCGTAGCCGAACACGGCCAGGAAGGCGTCTTGGGCCGATGCGAGGTCGTCGTTGGCGTTGGCCGCCACGATCGCCTGGGTCCACTCGTCGAAGCGCAGCCGGTCCTCGTCGGGGACGCCCAGGTAGTGCGCCACCACGAAGCTCGGCAGCGGCTTGAGGAGGGAGGCCACGATGTCGACCTCGCCGGCGGCCGCGATCTCGTCGAGGCGATCGTCGACGAACGCGGTGATCTCGGGTTCGAACGGGGCGACTCGTCGCGGCGTCATCGGTCGACTGACCAGCCGCCGCATCGATGTGTGGTCAGGCGGGTCCATCATCACGATCGGGGCGGCCATGTCCTCGAACTGCGCCATGGCGCCCTGGTCCGGTGTGAGACCCTGAGCCGAGGAGAACGTACTGGTGTCGCGGGCCGCGTCGAACACGTCCTCGAAGCGCGACAAGACGTAGTAGGTCCCCCGGACGGGGTCGTCGACGCGATGGACGGGGTCGTCGTCTCGAAGGCGCCGATAGTCGTCCCACGGCGCTCGCCACTCCTCGGCGCTGCGGAGCCAGTACCTGGGTCCGTCGCTCATCGCAGGATCCTCGTCTTGCCGAAGAGGCTGCCGAACAGGATGCGGCCCTCCTCGTCGACGATGGTGCTGGCGCCGCCGGTGTTGAATCTCGAGTCGCCGACGACGAAGTGGAACGCCTCTTCGCCCGTGGTCCAGTCGAGGGCCTCGATCGTCCACTTCCGGCCGCGAGCGCCACAGGTGTAGACGAGGTCCGCGCCTTCGGAGACCGACGGCACCGAATTGGGCGACGAGACGGTCGTGGCGATCCACGCCTCGTCCAACGTCCGCGTCTGGGGGTTCCACTCGTACTTGTGCAGCCCGTGGGGCGTGTACTCCGGGTGATGGCCGAGGAAGAAGACCAGCAGGCGTTGACCCGCCTTGGGGAAGTCCTCCGGGACCGTGGCGGGTTCGTTGTTCACGGTCATCGCGCCGTAGCCGGACACGGTGATCGACTGCTCGGTCTGGATCGCCGCGATGTCCGGATCGCCCATGTTGGCCGGTCCGATGCCCGCGATCCGGCGCGATGGGGCGCCGGGCAGCTGCTCCCAGTCGTCGGGGATCTCGTCGCGCCACAACAGCGTGATGTTGACGACCTGGTCGCCGTCGCCGATCACCACGAAGCGGTCCTCGTCGGGGCCGAATCCCATCAACGACGGTGTGGTGCCCGACCCCCATCCGGCACCGTTGCGATAGGGCGAGGACCACGCGCCGTCGGCCTCGTCGAGGGACAGCCGCTCACCGGTCCACACCACCTTGTGAGTGGTGTCGACGGAGCTGATGTAGATCCCACCGTCGTCACCGGTACACATCGATGTGCGAACCCAGCCGTAGCCGCGTTTGCCGGCGTCCTCCATCCGCTGCCAGTGGTCGGCGGCGCCCTCGGCACCGGGCAGGCGGATCGCGTCGTACTCGCCGAAGTCCCGGGCGAGGGCGATCAGCCATCCGTGGTCGGTGGAGACGACGATCCGGCCGTCGAAGGTCATGTTGATCCCCACGAAGCTGCCCTCGATGTGGTCGGGCTTGGACCACACCGCGTCCTCGACGATCGGGGAGTGGCGGTCAGTCGGGTCCTGGTCCGCGTAGGCGACGACCCGGTCGTGGTACCCGACGAGGAGGCGATTGTCGCGGTCGAGCATCTTGTAGACGCCGTCGAGGCCCACCATGTAGCTCAATGCCAGCGTGAGCGCGTGGTCGATCGCGTCCTGGCCGTCGAGCGCGTCCAGGCCGTGCACCGCCTCGTGGAAGGTCTCCATCGGCGTGACGTCCTTGCCGGCGACGGTGTGGGTGGCCAGCACCTCGAGCGTGTCGTAGTCGAGCTTGACGATGGTCTCGAGGCCGTTGCTCCAGATCACGCGTCGCCCGTCGGGGTAGGGCGAGGAGAAGCTGCCGCCAAAGTGGCCCGGTCCGAGCCAGGTGAACTGGACGTCCTCGTCGGTCAACGTCTCGGTGGGCCCGTTCGGTCCCCTCGCCGAGAAGCTGTCCTGCTGGTCGCATCGGCCGTGCCCGATCGCGTTGGAGGAGTCCGCCAGGTACGGGTTGCGGGGGCCGGACTGCATCTCAGGCCTCCTCGACGAGCGGAACCACCGTCTCGGCGAACGCGTCCAGCTGCTCGAGGTACTCGTCGAGGGTCCTGCCGCGGAACTTCATGTGGAACGTGTTGGCGCCGGCGTCGCGTGCGGCGCGCATGTCCTCGGCGAGGGCGTCGGGCCCCTCCACCCAGGTCATCGGCAGGTCCTCCGGGGTGGGGCCCGTGAGGTAGGACCACCCCGGCATGTATCCGACGTCGAAGCGCGAGTCGCCGCGGCCCGCCTCGTCCGCGGCGGTCCTGATCGTGTCGATGATCTCGGCGTACTGCGGCACCTGGTTGCCCATCGGGATGTAGCCGTCGCCGCGGCGGCCGGTGCGCTTCCATGCTGCGGTGCCGGATCCGCCGATCCAGATGGGCAGCGGCTCGGCGGGCTGCGGCGCGACCCCGACGTCGCGGTACGCGAACCGTTCGCCCTCGAACGACACGTAGGTGTCGTCGAAGGCGGCCCGCACCGCGTCGATCGTCTCGTCGAGGATCTTCCCGCGGGCCGTGAAGTCGATGCCGAGCGCATCGAACTCGGCTTCCACGTGGCCGGCGCCCACGCCGAGGATCGTCCGTCCGCCCGAGAGGTGGTCGAGCGTGCCGAAGGAACTGGCCGTCTGGAGCGGATGGCGATAGGCGGCGATCCACACCACAGACAGCAGCCGCGTCGTGGCGGTGTGGGCGGCGAGGTACGACAGGGTGGCCACGGTGTCGTACCAGGTGGTGGTCATCCGGGCGGCGTACTCGTTGTCCGGGACCGCGACGTGGTCGCAGACACCGATGAACGCATGGCCGGTCGCCTCGGCCTTCTGGGCGATACGGACGAGGTCGGCGACGGTGGCGTCGTCCTCCCACGGGTCGGCGAGGGTCCGCGTGAGTGTCTGCACCGGCAGCTGCATGCCGTAGATCCACTCGTTGTCTCCGACGATCGCACCCACAGCAGCCCCCCGGCATCCGGATCTGACGGTCCGTCAGATACTAGTGCCGAGCCCGCCGGCCGATGCCTGGTGCGCTCAGCGCTGCGGGATGTCCCAGCTGTGCTCGACCAGGATGCGGTTGCGCCAGTCGCGGCCGGTGAGGGTCGCGCGCATCCGTGTGCCGTCGTCGTCGATCGCCAAATGGCCGAACTGGCCGCCTCCGGGGAATGCGCCGTGGCTGTACGGGCCGCCCTTCTCGGAGCCGGGCCGGTCGAGCGCCGCCGCGTGCAGGACGGGGAACGACGCAGCGCCGGCAGCCGAGTAGTCGCTGTTGGTGCCGTCGTCCAGCGCCACCATGTGCGCGTCGCCGCTGATCATGCACAGCGTCGGGGCCAGGTCGTTCGTGGCGATGAAGTCGGCGATCTCCCCGCGTTCCTCCGCGAATCCGCTCCAGTCGTCGCCTCCGGGGTCCGACGAGATCCACGGCACCGGGTTGACCCAGACGGTGAGGGCGTGATTCGCGGGCGCTGCTCGGAGCTCCTCGAGGAACCACGCCTTCTGTCTGGGGCCGAGCATCGTGCCCGGCAGACCGTCGTCGGCGGGCTCACGGGCCACGCGGACGTCGGTCATGATGAACCGCACCCTGCCGATCGTGAACGCCTGGTTGACCGGCGACGTGGGCGACATGAGCGGGTGATGCGGGACGTAGCGGCGATAGGTGTCGAGGGCGGCACGACGACCGCCGACGTCGCTGTCGGCTCCGCCCCAGTCGTGGTCGTCCCACACGTAGGCGACCGGCATCCGCTGGAACAGCGCGGCTTGCGCCGGCCGGCTGAGCTGATGGTCGTAGATCTGACGGAAGCTCAGCCGATCGTTCCGGGTGATGTCGGCGTAGTGGAAGTCGCCCGTGATGATCATCAGGTGCGGGTCGAGCGACCGGATCGTGTCCCACACGACGCCGTTGGACCCGGTGCGGGAACAGCTGGCCGCGGCGACCCCGAACGAGGCCGGACCGGTCGGGTTGGTCGAGAACGACCCGATTCGGCTGCGATCGAGTTCACCGTCCACCTCGAAGGCGTAGTGGTACCTGGTGCCGGGCTCGAGGTCGGAGATGTCCACTCGGACGATCCCCTCGTCGTCGGTGACGCCGGTGAAGCGACGGTGGTCGGTCAGTGTGGGCGTCCTGGCGACCCGGAGTTCGACCGGGGCGAGCTCCTCGTCGTCGGTCAGTCGGGTGGTGACCGCGGCGGTCGACTCGGTCACGGCGCCGGACCACACCCACCGGGTCGGGGAGCCGACGATCGCGGCGACCCGCGACTCGGGGTGTGTCGGTCCGTAGATCCGATCGAAGAGCCACCGCCCGATCCGCACACCGCCGACGGTCGTGATCGCCATGACACCGAGACCGCCGAGCACGTCGCGGCGCCGCAGCAGTGGACGCGGGTGCTCACCCGGAGCGCGATGGAAGCGTTCGTCGCGCAGCTCGAACAGCCCGACGATCAGCCAGAGCAGCGCGGGGATGACGAAGCCGACCAACACGATGATCGCATCGACCGTTCGGAGCTGACGGCTGGCGAAGACGACGAGTCCTGCGGCGGTGAAGGTCGCGATCGCGCCACCGACGAGTTGCCAGCGCAGCGCGATCAGCGCGCCCAGGGCGAACAGCACCATGAAGATCGGCTGCTCGTTGAGGTCGAAGGCGTCGCCGCCCGGCTGGTGGCCCAGCCAGCCGAACTGCCGGTCGAGGAACAGGAAGACCACGACCAGGATCGCCAGGGCGACCGCCACGAGGTGGGCGGCGTGCAGGATCCAGTGGGGGATGTGGATCTGGCCGGGTCTGGGGCGTTCGTGCGTCATGGCGTCTCGCCGGGTCGGTGCCGGCGACGTGTCAGTGACGCTCCGCCGGGTCGGTCCGGTGTCTGCGGTTCTCGCGGACGTGATCTTGGCGCTCGCGGTTTGCTGCGCTGTACACCACGGTCAACAGCGAGAGCGCGATCAATAGTCCAGCGACCTGATCGATCGGCCAGTGCCCGCCGGTGCGGACCGTGTCGGCCCATGCCACGACCCATACGCCCGCGGCGAGCACCGCTGTGACCCGGCCCGCCAATCGGCTCTCGGAGACGACCTCGACGGCGAGGGGCACCATGCCCATCAGCAGCGTCAGCTGGATCGAGTGGCCCCCTGGGTAGGAGGTGAACTCGCCGGCGTGGGCGCTGAACGGTGGGCGCTCGCGATGGACCACCCAGCTGAGGACCAGGTTGGCGAGGCCGCCGCCGATGATCGCGGCCGGCCAGGCCAGGGCGACGATGCGACGTTTCACCGTGGCGAGGCCGATGGCCACCGACAGCGGGATGATCACGATCGGCTGGCCGAGATTGTTCAGCCAACCGGGACCCCAGCGGTCGTTGTCCTCCCGGGCCTCGAGCCAGTCGAAGTAGATCGGCTCGTCGATCTCGAGCAGCCAGCTCTCGGCCACGATCGCCAGGAGACCCCCGACCGCCACCAGCGCCAGCATGGCGTAGATCGCCCGGCGCGCCGGGACGCTGACCGAGGCCCAGACCGAGTGCTCTCGCGCCGGTCGGCCCGGCGCCACCCGACGGACGATCGGGGGCACCGCCGGCCATGTACGTGCCGCGACGAGCGACGTCGTGGCGATCGCCGCCACGGTGGCCACGCCGGTGGCCGCGACGGCGAACGCGACGACCGAGCCGGACGCCTTCGACAGGTACGAATCGAGCGAGGTGGCGAGCAACACGGCCGCGACGCCGTAGAGCACGAGGGATGCCAGCAGGTAGTCGCGTCGGGGCCGCAGCCCTGTCGGCCGGCTGAGGACGTGCTCGTAGCCGTGGATCGTCCCCTCAGACATCATGAGCGCCTTCGGGGCCGCCTGCCGTCGCAGGCGTTCGCGGCCTCGGATGCTGCTGATCGACTCGGTGAGCCCCATCAGGATCGACATCAACGCCCCGGCGCCCATCAGGCCCGCGACGAACACGTTGAACCCCGAACCGCTGTCGTCCCACCGCTCATCGCTGGTCCGGACGGGTGCCACCCCCGCCGCCACCGTGTCCGAGGCCGCGGAGCCGGTGAGATCGATGTCGGACTGTTCCTCGTCGGTTCGGTGGATCACCACCACACCGTCGGTGCCGTCGACCGTGATCAGCGGTGCCTCCGCTTCTTGTCGGAGGCGGGCGATGAGCCCGGGAACGTTGGCCACCGCCGGCATGCCGAGCTCGCGGGCGACGATGGCTGCGTGTGACAGCGGACCTCCCTGCTCGACGACCACCGCGCCGGCGGCCATGAAGAGAGGTGCCCACGATGCATCGGTGGTGGTGGCGATGAGCACCTCGCCGCGCCGGAGTTCGCTGGTGGCGGGGGAGTCGACGATGCGAGCCCGACCCTCGTACCGACCGGGACTGGCGCTCCAGCCTTCGAAGTGCTCGCCGCTGATGTCGGCCGCCGACAGCTCCGGCGGCTCGCCCGTCCAGACGAGCGGCAGCGGCTCCGCCTGCGACGCCTCGAGGTTCCGCCGGCGGCGGAGCGCGATCGTCTCGTGGGTCGGGGCCTCTCCACCGACCAACGCGCGGAGTTCGCCGACCGACAGCATCTCGACGTCCTCCGGGCTCTCGAGCACGCCGCGCTCGTGGAGGCGGATTCCCATCTCCACGTTCGCGTGGCGGACCACGCCACCGATGATCAACAGCGCGGCCTTGGTGAGCTCGCGCCGATGGAGGAGCTCGGCCGCGTCCGCCGCCTCGCGGCGGAGGAACCGTCGGCGCACGTCGAGGAGCTGGCCGGTGACGAAGCGGGTCCACCGCCACTTCGACGTGGACGTCAACTGATGCTCGAGCGCCGCGAGCACGTCGGCTCGCCGCTCGGCCGCCCCGCTCAACTCCGGCGGTGACAGCAGCTCGGTGTAGATCGTCAACCAGGCGAGCTGGGGGACCTCGTCCCAGGTGGGACCGGCGAAGATGCTGGTCGACCCCGCCCGGCGCAGGGCCTCCATGAAGTCGAGCACGATCCGGTGGCCCGGGACCGTGTCCTCGAACGCCTCCCGGGTGGTCTCCCAGTCCTCGTCGGCCATGGCCCGGAGGTCGGCGTCGTTGCGGATCCGGGTGGTGATGTCGTCGAGGGCGAGCGCGATTCGAGAGCGCCGCTCCGTGCCCTCGATGCTGGTGAGCGCCCGAGCCGATGCCGCGGCTTCGGACTTGGACATGTGGCGTTCGAGGAACACCTCGACCGATCGGTGCGCGGCGCTGGCCATGGCTGCCACTGCGACCTCGGCGGCGGCCACGCGCTGGCCCAGATGCATCAGCCGGTTCCAGTATGCGAAGAGCCCGTCGTCGTCCATGCGGACGAGACCGGGCTCGTCCTCCATCAGGTTGTCGACGGCCTGGATGACGACCTCGGACTCCTCGACCGCTGTCCGACGCGCGCGGAGCACCCGCACGCCCTGGGACGCGCCGGCCCCTCGGCTGAGCGGCTCGGGCTCCGACGGCGCTTCGCCGTCCTCGCGAGGGACGGCTTCGCCGAAGTACTGCCGCTGCAGCTCGTCGGGCGAGCCGCCCGGGATCGACGCCGCCGCATCCGACATGGCGTCCAGATTGAGCGCGGCGCGACCGCGGAAGCGGCCGATGAGTGCGTGCTCGTGCGTCAGCACGTCCGCGCCGCCGCCGAGCAGATCGAACAGGTTGCGGAACCCGTTCTCGAGGAGCCAGCTGTTGATGCCCCAGCTCAGCGGTGAGAGCACGCCTGGCATCGTCTCGGCGATGCCGGCGGTGGTGTAGGTGGTCTGGTCACCGCAGGAGAAGTCGAAGCCGTCGTCGGTCCGGGATGCGTCGACCACCGTGGTGATCGGGCGGGCCTGCACGAGATAGAGGTCACCGTCGTGGACGGCGAACTCGATGTCCTGCGGCGCACCGAGGGCCTCCTCCAGCCGGAGTGCCTCGGTGGCGAGGTCGCGCAGGGGCGCGGAGATAGCGGCGAACTCGTCGACCATGGTCTCCCGGTCGATCACGTACGCATCCGGTGTCTTCTCGCCGGAGACGAGCTGCTCGCCGAGGCCCTGCACGACCTCGAGGCGCACGGCGTCGTCGCCACCGCCCGGGTCGACGGTGAACAGCACGCCCGCCTCGCTCGGATCGAGCATCCGCATCACCACGACCGCCATGGTCAGATCGTGTTCGTCGATCTGTCGGAACCGCCGGTAGGCGCGCGGGGCTGGGTACCAGAGCGAGGCCCACACCAGGCGCACGGCATCGTGGACCCCGGAGGCCTCCACGTTGAGGTACGACTCGTACTGGCCCGCGAACGACGCCGACTCGAGATCTTCGGCGGTCGCCGAGGACCTGACCGCGACGAGTGCGTCGGCCCCGACGGTCAGCGCGAGCGAGTCGATCTCGGCGGACACCGGGTCGGGGAGTGGGACCGACAGGAACATCTCGTCGACCATGCGCCGGTGCTCGTCGTGTCGGGTCGGGTCGGGGATCTCGGCGGTCTTGAGCTCGTCGACGAACGCGGCGATCTCGGGCACGGCCTCGAACGCCTCGTAGGCGGACGTCGTGATGACGCCCGTGGCGGGGATGCGGGCATCGAGCGCGACGAGCCGATCGAGCGCCGATCCCTTGCCTCCGGCGACGAGGGGTCCGACACCCGCGCCGTCGAGGACGATCGTGTGTGGCGTCATCGCTCAGTCCTCGCGGAGATCGATGAACCCGGCGCGCAGGCGTGACACCGCGCGGTCGCTCATCTCGTCCGGTGTCTCGCCGGTCACCGGTGACACCCGGTCGAGCCACGACGCCAGGTCCCGTCGCATCGTCACGGTCGTCTCGCCGACCCGCAGCCGGCTGAGGGCGACGATGCCGACCGCGAGGACCCCGAACAGCACCGCCGAACCGCTCCGGTCGTCGATGATGGCGTCCACGAGGCCGACGACGGCGACCACCGAGAGGGTGAGTGCCGTCGCCATGATCGCAATCCTGGGGTTCATGTCGTTCTCCCGCTCTTCGTGGGGCGCAGCGAGGAGACCCGCCTGGGTGACGCCCCCGAACCCCCAAGCACAGCACGGAAGTCCACGTCGTGCGAGATGACAACAGCATCGCCGGGTGGATTCTTCCCCTCGTCGCAAGATGGTGGCGTCGTCGACCTGCGGCGATCGGTGTCGGTCCTACCCGTCGAGCGTGAACGGACCCTTCCCCATCTGGTCCCGGATGGGGGTCATCGGCGGGTTGGTCAGGCTGCGTCGCTGCCAGTTGGCGCCGTCGACGACGAGCGTGTGGCCCGAGATGAACCGACCGTAGGGCGAGGCGAGGAACGTCGCCGCCCACCCGAGTTCCTGTCGTTCGCCCACCCGGAGGGCGGGTTGGGTCGCGTCCTTGTCGCGCAACTCTTGGTCCTTGCGGGCGATGATGGCGCCCTTCTCTTGGGGTTACTATTGTATGCGCGCGATCTCATCAAGTCTCTCAAGCACAAC
>JBCCFK010000036.1:0-20626 GCA_039029775.1 Actinomycetota bacterium
CAACAAGTTCCAGTTCGGCTGTGAGTACGGCCAGCTCATCGAGGACGGCGAGGTCACCGGCACGGTCCGCAACCCGAGCTACCGCGGGATCTCGGCCACGTTCTGGCGCAACCTCAAGGGCGTGGGTGACACCGCGAGCTTCACGGTCATGGGCACCCCCAACTGCGGCAAGGGTGAGTTGAACCAGATGATCGGCACCGGCCACGCCTCGCCGGCCTGTCTCTTCGGCGAGGTCGAGGTCTTCGGCGGCGCCAGCTGACGACGCTCGCCGCCGGGCTGCGGTCCGAGTGGTCGCCGGACTACCAACGTTCGGTCCCGGTGGTGTCGGCCATCGACCACACGACCCGGCCATCGGTGATCAGCCAGTCGCGGAGGCCGGGGAGGAGTTCACCGACGTCCCGTATGCGGCGCCACGTGGCCAGGTCTGCGTCGCGGAGCGGCTCGGCGTCTCCGACGACCGAGAACAGCACGGTCCCCGTCACGTGGTCCTCGGGGTGCAGCCGGGCGAGACACAGGGCGAACCCGACGGCGTGGTCCACCGTGTGCGCCGCCTCGTGCAGGATCACGCCGTCGGTGACCGTCGAGTCGGGGTCGAGGAGCGCCGCCACATGGGCGTGCGGGAAGTCGCGAGCCAACGCGAGTGCCAGGCGGACGCGGGCATGGTGGGTGTGCAGGCGGTGTGACGGCGATGACGGTGCCGGGCCGGGCTGTGGCCACATGGGCTCCCTCTCCGGGTGAGGTCCAGGAGGCGGGCCGGAGCCGCGAGGTGGAGGGTCGAGCGGTGCGGGGTCGAGCCTCGATGTCACCGTAGAGAGGGGCGGTGACAACGTGGCGTGCGGGCGGTCTGGCCGCCGGCGCGTCTGGGTAGCCTCGGGCTCATGACGTCGGCGGTGTCCACCCAGCTGTACTTCGACGAGGCGGTGGGGTGGGCCACGGACGCCCTCCAGGCCGACGAGGTGCTGCTGGCCACGACCGCGGGCGAGGTGACCGACTTCATCCGCTTCACCAGAGGCGACGTTCGCCAGGCCGGCTCGGTCCAGCAGATGACGCTGTCACTCGACCTGATCAGCGGTCGACGCCACGCCGAGGGTTCGGTGATGCTGTCCAACGACCCGGCGATCGACCGTCCTCGCGTCGGCGATCTGGTCGCACGACTGCGCGAGCAGCGCGCGCTGGTGCCCGACGACCCCTACCTGTCGTTCAACACCGACCCCGTGTCCTCGGAGGCCGTGCGCGACCGCACGCTCCTCGATCCAGCGGATGCGCTGGGCCGAATCCGAGACGCGGCGGGAGGCGAGGACTTCGTGGGCATCTACGCCGCCGGTGACATCTTCAGCGGCTTCGCCAATTCGCTCGGGCAGCGCAACTGGCACCAGACGGCGACGTTCAACCTCGACTGGTCGTTCCATCTCCGCGCCGACAAGGCCGCCAAGAACGCGTACGCGGGTTTCACCTGGGACGACGCGGCCTTCGAACGGCGGATCGACTGGTCGCGCCGGCAACTGGAGGCGCTCGGTCGTGAACCCGTCGACCTGGCACCCGGCGGTTACCGCACCTACCTGGCGCCGGCCGCGCTCCAAGAGCTGGTCGACCTCTGGTGCTGGGGAGGCTTCAGCGAACGCAGCCACCGCACGATGCAGACGCCGCTCCTGCGGATGGTGACCGAGGACGCCGCCCTCGATCCCTCGGTGCGGGTGAGCGAGGACATCGGCGGCGGGGTGGCCCCCAACTTCCAGGAGGCCGGGTTCGTGCGGCCGGACGAGGTCGTGCTGATCGACGACGGGACCTATCGAGACACCCTGGTGTCGCCCCGTTCGGCGCGGGAGTACGGCCTCGCCACCAACGGGGCGAGCTCGTTCGAGGATCCCGAGGCCCTGGCGATCGCTCCCGGCGATGTCCCGATCGGGCAATCGGTCGAGCGGCTCGGAACCGGTCTGCACGTCGGCAACCTCTGGTACACCAACTTCTCCGACCGGGCCGCGTGCCGGACCACCGGCATGACCCGCTTCGCCACGTTCTGGGCCGAGGACGGCGAGATCGTCGCACCCGTCAACGTCATGCGGTTCGACGACACGATCTACAGCCTGTTCGGCGACGCGATGGTGGGTCTGACCGACGAGGCCGAGGTCATGCTCGACTCGAGCACCTATCAACGTCGGTCCACCTCCAGCACCCGCGTGCCCGGACTGCTGGTCGAGGAGATGGCCTTCACCCTCTGAGACTCGTCGGGGCCGAGAGAACCCGGGCCCGCTTGTGGTGGGTGGGTCGATCGGATCATCCGCAGCGTTGGCGTGAACCGGTCGTCGGGCCGCCCTCGACAGGTCGGGTATGAGACGTGCACACACCCTGTTGGCGGGGCTGGCGGTTGCCGCGCTGGTCGCGACCGGATGCGAATATCGAGAGGTCGACGGTGTCGGCACCCGCACCTGGGACGAGCAGCTCGCGCCCCAGGACGACATCTCCAGCTTCGACGGCTGTAGCCGCAACCGGGCCAACCAGTGGGAGGTCGACGGCGCGGTCACCAACAACACCCCCGATCGAGCCACCTACGCCGTCACCATCGCGTTCAACGACGGCGACGTCCGCCTCGACGAGCGCACCCTGATGATCCGGGATCTCGCGCCGGGACAGACGGGCGCGATGAATCGGGGCTGGTGGCTCACCTACCCCGATTCGGTGACCGACTGTCAGGTGTTGACGATCGACCGGTTCACCACGCCGGTGGTCGCGGGCGGCTGAGGTCAGCCGACCTCGGGTGCCGGCCCCAGGGCCTCGAGCAGCGATGCCGCCTCGGCCAGCGCGTCGACGTCGCCGTTCGTCTCATGCAGCGTGACGAGCTCGACCAGCGCCTCGCGCAGCGGGGTGATCGCCACTGCGGCCTCGAAGGCGTCGATCGCTTCCGCGGATCGACCCTCGGCGAGCCGCACGAACCCGACGGTCGAGTGCACCGCCGGCACCTCGGGAGCGATGCGCAATGCCTCGGCGGCCAGGTCCGCCGCGCCGGTGAGGTCACCGGTGTCGAGGCGGAAGCGGGCCAGGCGGATCGCGTAGAACGAGAGCTCACCGGAGCTCAGTCCTGCCTCGTTGGCCCGGAGCAGCGCCTGCTCGCCGTAGCTCAGTGCACCCGTCGTGTCGTCGGTGTCCCAGGCGAACTCGGCCAGCCGTGACAGCACCGCCGGCGCCTGTGGCTGGAGCCGCACGAGGGCATCGAGGTGGTTGTCCGCCTCGTCGTAGCGGCCCAGTTCGAGCAGCGCGTCACCGGCGACGGCGTGGGCCTGGAAGGCGTTCGCGTCCGATGCCAGCACCGTCCGGGCCTCGGTGAGCGCCTCGTCGAATCGGTGGGCGGACGACAGGGTGGCCGCCCGCAGGGTCCGGGCATCGTCCGATGTCGGATTGGCCAGGAGCGCGGCGTCGGCGAACGCGAGCGCGGCCTCGTAGTCGGCGGGGTCGCCGCTCTGTCGGGCCGCCTCGAGCTGGGCGGCGCCCGCGTGGACGCGGTTGAGCCAGTCGGTCGGGCCGGCGATCCGGTCCTGCCAGAACGCGGCCCGCGCGTCGGCCGACCGCACACCGTCGACCGCCGGGGTCAGCGCGATGGTGGGTGGAGCGTCGTCGCCCGTGGAGACGAGCGCCCAGATGCCGGGGATGGCGAGGAGGAGTGCGGCGATCACCATCGCCGCAGGCAGCTTGCGCAGCATGAGAAGTCCTTTCGGGTCTCGGCCCGCGGGGCGGGGCGCACGTGCACCCCACCCCGGCGGGTCCCGAGGCCGCCGATCTCGGGTTCAGTCGTGGGCCGGAGCCAGGTACGGGAACGTGTCGAGGAACGGCACGTCGTTGGCGTCGACACAATCGCTGGTCAACACCGCCGACCCGCCGAAGAAGCCGCCGGTCACGATGCCGAGCTCGGCGTCGATCACGTCGTCGGCCAACTGGCGGCCGTTGAGGGCCGCGAAGCCGGCGTCGCTCGACGGGTCGAACGGCACGAGGTCGGGGCTGAGCACCTCGGCGATCGCCGTGGCCTCGGCCGTGGTGTACGGCGAGCCGTCCAGGCTCGACAGGGCCAGCAGCGAGTCGCGGATGTCGTTCTTCCAGAACCGGCGGTCCTGCACCGGATGCGTGGCGTTGTACGCGTCCTCGAGGCCGTCGGGGATCAGGACCGTCGCGATCGCCGGGATGCCCATGCGGTCGACGGTGGTGCGGCCGATCCGGGTGCGGGCCCAGGCGCTGACCTCACCGCCGAGCACCGAGCTGGGCAGCTCGATGACGATGGCGCTGACGTTCGCTCCGGCGAAGAAGTCCGTTTCGTTGCCGTCGCAGAATGTCCGGCCGCCGCCCTCACCCTTGACCTGGTCCAGGAACGCCTGGAGGTCGAAGAAGAACGGGTCGTCGAACGTGCCGGCGGTCATGGTGATACCGCCGCCCGATGCGACCTCGCCGGTCGTGCCTCGCAGCACGGTGGTCCGGTTGCCGGCCTTGCCCACCCGCAGGCGGACGCGCTGCTCGCCGTCGGCGTCGGGCTTGGAGAAGCGCACCGTGAAGACCTGCTCCTGGCGGCGATCACCGTCGGCGTCGACGAGGAACTGGTACTTCGCGCGGTGGTTGAAGGTCGTGCCGCTGGCCACGCCCGCCAGTGGATTGACCGTCATCACGACGACGGTGCTGTCCGGGTCGTCCGGCGACTGGAACGCGTAGATGTCGTTGATGTCGGTGCGGCCGTCGCGCTGGACGAACGGCGCTTCGAGGTGGTCGGCGGCCTGAACGCCGCCTCCCGATGTGAAGAGCAGTGAAGCCACCAGCGCCAGCAGGGCGGCTCCACCGAAGAGTTTCCTCATGGAATGCTCCTTGTGGGTCGTTCCGGGTGTGGAAGTCGGCGTCGGGAGATCCGGCGCCGCGAGGGGTTCGGAGCGACCGGGTGGGTGGATTGGAGCAATTCGACGAACCGCTCGTCGGTGCCAATCCGGGCTGGCGTCGGCTCCGAACACACCCCATGAACCGTTCACCGGACGTGGGACCATGAACGACGTGAACCCGTTCCGGCGACTGCGCGCCGTGCCCGAGGAGCAGGTGGCGACGCCGGAGTCGTTCTTGGCCGCGGCAGCGCTGGGTGACGAGCGTGCGTTCGGCGATCTCTACGACTCGTTGGCGGCGACGGTGCACGGCGTCGTGGTCAGGGTGGTTCGGGATCCCGCGATCGCGCAGGAGGTGACCCAGGAGGTCTTCGTCGAGCTGTGGCGCCTCGCACCCCGGTTCGATCCTGCGCGAGGGAGCGCCGCAGGTTGGGCGTCGACCATCGCGCACCGCCGCGCCGTGGATCGCGTGCGGTCCGAGCAGGCGCGCCGCACCCGCGAAGAGGTCGACGCGTCCCAACGGTCCGTTCCCTACGACGAGGTCGTCGAGGAGGTCGAGGACCGCGCCGACAAGTCGCTGGTCGCCGCCTCGCTCGACGCGTTGACCGAGCACCAACGCGAGGCGGTCTCGCTGGCGTACTACGGGGGGCACACCTACAAGGAGGTCGCGGTGCTGCTCGACGTGCCCGAGGGAACGGTGAAGACTCGAATACGCGACGGGCTGATCAAGCTCCGCGACCAGTTCGGAGTGACGACATGACCCAGGATCTCCATCACCTCGCCGCCGCGTACGCGCTCGATGCGCTCGAGCCCGACGAGCGCGCGGCATTCGAGGCGCACTATCCGACCTGTGACATCTGTTCGGCCGAGGTCTCGGACTTCCGCGAGACGGCGGCCGTCCTCGCGGCGGACGCCGCGGTCCCGCCACCGTCGGATCTGAAGGCGTCGGTGATGGCCGAGATCTCCCGGACCCGACAGCTCTCGCCGCGGCGGGGCGACGCGGTGGAGCTCGACCGGGTTCGGGGGCGGCGCGGCCGGGTCCTCCGTGCGGTGGCCGCGGTCGCGGCCGCGGTGGTGCTCGTGGTCGGGACAACGGTCATCACCCGGTCGGACGATGATCGCTTCGCCCCATTGCTCGAAGCGGTCGATGCCACATTCGTGACGCTCGAGGGCGACGCGGGATCGATCGAGGCGGTCTGGAGCGATGAGCTCGATCAGGTGCTCGTGCAGGCCACGTCATTGGCGGACCCGGGGGAGGGGCTGACCTATGCGTTGTGGTCGCTGCGCGACGGTGAGGCGAGCCCGGCCGGGCTGTTCGCTCCCGATGCCGACGGCTCTCTCGCCGAACTGCTGGACGTGGACGATCTGGATCCGGCGGCGTGGGGCGTGACGATCGAACCCGAGAGTGGTTCGCCGCAACCCACCGGCGAGGTGCTCTTCGTGGGCGAGGTGTAGGCGGTCAGTCGGTCCGCAGCCAGCCGCTGACCCGATTCCGGGCCGACGCGACCCGCGCCCGGGAGGCGACGCGAAGGTCGACCGCCGGCTCGGGCGGAGGGGTTGGCGCCGGCGCCGGCTCGGCGGCCACGGGCTTCGGCGCGGTTGGCTTCGATCGCTTGGCCTTCTCGTCGGTGAGCTGCTGCTTGAGGAACTCGACCTGCGTCTCCGCCCGGGCCGCTCGTTCACGCGCCTCGGCCAGGTCCTGACCGGCCTGGTGGAGGTGGCCCAGCTGGTCCATCACCTTGGTCCAGGTGTCGAGCGGCACCAGCACCCCTTCGGCCGGCGGCGCTTCCGCGGGCGATTGCGGCGGGGGCTCGGCGACCGGCTCATCGCGTTCGAGGACGACGGTCTCGGGGTCCCCGGCGTCGCCGTCGGACACGGCGGCCCGGGCCGGCTCGGCGAGGCGGGCCACCTCGGACCAGAACCCGGCGTTCATCTTGGCCGTCCCCGTGACGAGCTTCCTCAGCATGGCCCGACTCTAGTTGGGCGCCTCGAGGAGGCCGCTAGCGTGCGGCTGCGTGGCCCCGTCGTCGCTGACCTTCCTGTCGTGGAACCTCGCGCTCCTCGAGATCTCCGCCCAGGCGCCGGTCTCGTGGCAGACGCACCACACCGAGGAAGCGATCCGCAGAACCATCCTGGAACTCGGGCCCGACGTCGTGGCCTTCCAGGAGCTGCCGGCGATGGTCCCCTATGTCGAGTCCCACGACATGGTGCGGGCCAACCCGCGCAGCCACAGCGGGCACCTGGCCACCCTGATCACCCACGAGCTGATGGCGGCCGAGCCCTTCGTGACCACGGTCCCGGGCACCGCGGTCCTGACCACGATCGCCGAACCGGCGATCACCGTCGCCAACGTCCACCTCATCCCGGGGCGAGGCGCCGGGTCCGAGCGCCTGGCGCAGCTCGCAGCGGTGGTCGAGGCCAGTCCGACCGAGGCCGTGCTGATCGTGGGCGACACCAACACCAGGGTCGAGGAGGTCGAGGCCATCACCACGGCCGGCTTCCACAGCACGAAGCCGCCGCGGGCCACGTGGAACAGTCGACGCAATCGTTTCCGGCCCGACGGCGCACAGTTCTCGGCCTACTTCACCCGGTGGTTCGCGGGGCCGGGCGTGACCGTGTCCGACGTGCGGGTGTTGGATCGACCCGAGGAGGTCGACGGTGCGACGTTCCACCTCAGCGATCACTTCGCCATCGCCGGCACCGTCGAGGTGACCGGCTGACGGTCCGACTCAGATCGGTCGGTAGTTGCCCTGTTGCGCGGTGGACGCCACGTGGATACCGCCGGCGTCGTACACGCTGCCGAGTATCAGGCCGCGACCGTCGGCGATCGAGGGGCTGTGCATCGCGTACATGTGCCAGTCGTCGAACACGACGGGCCGGTGGAACCAGATCGAGTGGTCCAGGGTGGCGCCGCGGTAGTCGCTCTCGTCGTCGTGGGGCTTCCAGGCGGTCCGCATGAATCCGCGATCGCTCACCCAGGCCAGGAAAGCCTGGTGCATCAGCGGGTCCTCGGGCAGCGCGCCGTTGGGCTTGACGTATGTCTCCAGACTCGGCGTCGGGTCGGTGGCTCGGTCGGCCAGGACGCGGACCTCGACAGGCTGGTCGCCGGCGCGCTTGCGGGCGAAGAGCACATCGCGATCGACCGTCTCGTCGATGGCCACCCGCGAGGCCGTGGGCCCGTCCTGGCGGTCGGGCCCGTCGGCGCCACCGGTCAGGCCGACCTGGGCGTGGCTGATCACCTCGTCCTCCTGCAGCACCTTGACGTCGAGCATCGAGTACCGGCGACCGGCGTAGAGGGTGGCGCATCGGTAGGCGAGGGGGACGTCGGCTCGTCCGGCGCGCAGGAACATCTGTGACAGCGAATGCACCGACCGCTCGGGCACGGTGCGCCCCGCGGCGACGATCGTCTGAGCCAGGACCATGCCGCCGTAGATCGCGTCGTTCATGTTGAGGGCGCCCTCGCCCGCCTGGCCGTGCCAGGTGACGGCGCCGTCGTCGGCGCCGCGTTCGAGGTCGAGGCGACGGAGGAGTCGCTGGGCCGGGTCGGTCACGGGCGCCAAGGGTAGGGCGCCGCGGGGCTCGACCGTCAGGCCGGCGGAGGCTCGGGCGTGTCGGTCACGGTCGCGTCGATCGATTCGACCGGTCCGGGGACGTCGGCGCAGTCGACGGCGTCGACGGCGGTGTCGTCGCCCAGGACCACGCCGGCCCGGCCCGACACCCACTGCTCGGTCCGGAGCTCGGCCTCGAGCACCTGCACGCTCACCTGGAAGACCGACCCCTGGTCGGCGATACGTCGTCCGGCCGTGGCCCAGTAGACGATCTCGGTGCCGTTCACGGATCGCACCCCGCCGGTGAACGTCTCGGCGTCGTCGGCGAAGTCCATCACGACGGTGGTGGTTCGATCCCCGATCTCGCTGTGGAAGCAGACCCTGCTCTCGACGGGCGGAGTCGGCGCGGATTCGTCGCGGACCAGGAAGTCGGAGGCCACCCAACCCCCGTCACGGTCTTCGGTGGGCTCGATCTCGATCCAGTCGAAGCCGTCGGCGGTCGCCGTCTCTCCGGTGGCTATCAACCCGCCGGTGCCGGGCGCGAGCTCGGCGATGACGGTGGAGAGGGTGCTGGGTTGGCTGCGGAGGTTCAGCCGGTCGACGGTGTCGACGACCTGCCACACATCGGGCGTTGGCGTCGGGGTGGGGGTGGGCTCGGGGATGGGCGTCGGGGAGGGTTCCGGCGACGGCGTCGGCGTGGGTTCCACGATGGCGGTGGGCTCGGGCGTCGCCGTCGGGTCGATCGGCACCAACACGGCTGACTCCCCGCCGCCGCCGCACGCAGCGGCGATCAGCGCCAACGCGACGGCCATGGCCGCGCCGGTCGTTCGGGATCGGGACAGATTGGTCACCGGGCAGTTCCTCCAAGCTCCGCTCCGCCAGTATCGGCGACCGGGGGGTGGCGACGGGGGCACCCCCGTCGAATCCGCCCGGGCGGTGGAGGATCGGGTCAGCCGGCGCTGACGCCCGACTGCTTCGCGAGTGCTCTGGCCCTGGCCGCCGTGCACCAGCCGGGGAAGTCCTTCAGCGGCATCGGCGGGGAGAACAGGTAGCCCTGAGCGAGCCGCACGCCGAGCCGGCGCAGCAGATCGCTCTGCTCCCTGGTCTCGATGCCTTCCGCGATGACCGTGAGCCCCATCCGCTCGCCGAGGTCGGTGATGGTCTGGACGACCGCGCGCGCGGAGTGGCTGCTCGTGACGCGCTGGACGAAGCCCGCGTCGATCTTGATGCCGTCGAGGGGCAGGTCGGTCAGCAGCGACAGGGAGGACTGGCCGACGCCGAAGTCGTCGAGGAGGACCTTCGCTCCGGCCTGGCGGGCCTCGGACAACAGTCGTCGCGCCTGCTCGAGGTCGGTGACCGCGGCGCGTTCGGTGATCTCGAGGGTCAGGTTGGCGAGGGTCGCCGACGACCCGAAGTGTTCGAACACGTGGTCCAGCTGCTGGGGCGGCATGTTGACCGTGATCCACGGGGCGCCGGGGCCGTAGGGCTGCAGCGCCTGGTACTCGGCCACGGCCTCGATCACGCCGATGGAGATGTCGGCCTCCAGGCCCAGCTCGGACGCCAGGTCCATGTAGGCGCCGGCGCTGCGCTGCCCGTCGGGGTGCAGCCACCGGCTGAGCGCCTCCGCGCCGACCGGCATGCCGGTGTCCAGGTCGACGATCGGCTGGAGGAACGCGGTGAGGCCGTCACCCGTGCGGACGGCGTCGCGGAGCTCGTCGGCCATCCGCGATCGACGGTCGAGTTCGAGGCGCATCGCGGCGTCGAACACGGTGGCGCGGCCTCTGCCGGACGTCTTCGATCGAAGGAGCGCCGTGTCGGCGAAGCGCAGGAGGTCGGCGCCGGAGCACTCGCCGTCGGACACGGCGATGCCCACGCTGGCCCCGACGGTGACCAGCTTGCCGGTGAGGGAGAACGGGTTCTCGAACGACCTGAGGAAGCGGTCGGCGGCCTCGGCCGGCGAGGAGTCGGGACCGAGGCGGACCATGGCGACCAACTCGTCGCCGCCGAGTCGGGCGAGGAGCTCGTCTTCGCCCACGACGCTGCGGAGGCGCATGGCGACGGCCCGGAGGAGCGCGTCGCCGATCGCGTGGCCGAAGGAGTCGTTGACGAACTTGAACCGGTCGAGGTCGAGGAACAGCACGCCGACCGTGCCGGCTTCCTCTTCGCCGGCGAGCGCGGTGTCGAGTCGTTCGACGAACAGTTGGCGGCCGGCGAGGCCGGTGAGGCCGTCGTGGGTGGCCTGGTGCTCGAGTTGGTCGTTGACCCGCGCGAGGTCCGCGTTGGCGAGACGGAGGGCCTCACTCTCGGTCTCGAGGTCGGCCGCGAGCTGGCCGTTGTTGATGCCGAGCGACGCGGCCTCGATGTCGTCGGCCCGACGGATGGTGGCCAGCACGGCGCTGAAGCCCGCGGAGTAGACGGTCAGCCCCAGCGCGACCCATCGGGTCGAGCCCGAGGTGTTCAGGGCGAAGCCGATCAGGGTCACCGTCGTGAACGGTCCGAGGAACGCGAGGAACAGCGATCCGAGGGTGGCCGCGAAGATCGCGTTGCTCGCCATGACGCCGAGGCTCATCGCGGCGACGAACATCTGCCACTGCGGGTCGCTCGGCATGGCGATCAGCGGCAGGAGCCCCCAGGCGATACCGCCCGCGATCTGTGCGAGGCCGGCGTTGCGCTGCCAGGCGCTGCTGAGTTCCTCGGTCCGGAAGTGCACCGGCCAGTACGTGACCAGCTGCAACATCACGATCGCCCACCAGATGAACAGCGGCCCGTTGTCCGCCCATCGCCACAGGACGGCGCAGTAGAGGGTTGCAGTCGGGATCGACGCGGGGACCGTGAAGAGCGACGCCCGTCGAAAGCGGACGCGGAGGGCACGCCGAATCTCCGGAGTGTCCCTCTCCGGTGAAGACGGGGCGCCCTGCCAAGGCAGGACGTTCCGAATCACCTGTCATCTATCGGCCGAGCGGGTCGGCTCGTGAGCTTCTGTCAGTCCCCGTGAAACATCTCGTCGACGGTGCCCGCGGCGCTGGAGTCGGCGTAGATCTCGTCGAACGTGGCGAAGATGTCGTCGAGCGGCAGGTCGAGGTGGACGCCGCGGTCGGCGACGTACTCCATGTGGCGATTGCCGGCCTCGTCGTGGGGGTGCAGCAGGGCATCGGTGCGACCGTCGAACTCGAGGACCTTGGTGCCGAATCGCTCGCACAGGCTGCGGTTGAAGGCCGGCGATGCCTTGCGCCACTCGCCGTCGAGGTACAGCACGCTGTATCCGTGCCAGGCGAACAGGTCGGTGCCCATGTTCTCGGCGAGTTTCCGGGACTGCAGGTGGTTCTTCACGTCGGCGAACCCGAGTCGGGCGGGGATGCCTGCCGCACGAGCTGCGGCGGTCAAGAGCACCGCCTTGGGCACGCACCACTTCTGCGACCCGGCGAGCACCGCCGACGCCCGGTAGTCGTCGGGGTCCCGGGACGTGTCGTAGGGGTCGTAGCGGATCCCGTCGCGCACGGCGTCGAAGAGCGCGACGGCGCGCTCGCGATCGCCGACGCAGCCCGCGGTGGTCTCCTCGACGAAGGCAATGACGCTCGGATCGGCGCTGTCGATGAACCCGGTCGGCGCGAGGTCGTCGTCGACGGGCGGCGTCGAGAGGTCGACGGTGCCCATCAGGACGGGGCGAGCGCCTCGAGCGCTGCGTGATCGGGTTTGCCCTGACCGAGTTCGGGGTCGAGGGGGTGGATGCAGACGTGGGTGGCACCCGCGTCGGCGTGCTCCTGGAGGCGGGCCTCGATCCGCTCGGCCGAGCCCCACGCGATCAACGCGTCGACGAGTCGGGGGCTGAGGTCGTTGATGTCGTCGTCGCCGAAACCCATGCGCTTCCAGGCGTTCGCGTAGCCGGGTGCCCGGCTGTAGAACTTCAGCACGGACGCCCCGGTGGCGCGGGCGAGGTCCGCGTCGTCGGTGAGCAGCACCTTCTGCTCCACCGCGAGCTGCGCGTCGGGCCCCATCACCTCGCGGGCCATGGCGGTGTGCTCGGGGGTGGTGTTGTAGGGATGGGCGCCGGCCGTGCGCTCGGCCGCCAGCTCGAGCATCTTCGGCCCCAGCGCCGCCAACACGACCGGAACGGGATCGGCCGGCGGTACCGCGGTGTACCGGGACTCCTCCATCGCGTCGAGGTACGAGCGCAGGAAGCTGAGGGGCTTGTCGTAGTCGAGGCCCCGGACCTTCTGGACGATCACCGGGCTGGACACGCCGAGCCCCAGCGTCATCCGGCCGCCCGTCAGCTCGGCCACGGTGTTGCCGCCCTGGAGCATCACGCCGGGGTGGCGGTTGTAGACGTTGGCGATGCCCGACGCCAGGCCCAGCGTCGACGTGTTGGCGCCGATTGCGGCCAGCTGTGCGAACGGGTCGCGGCCCATCGTCTCGCCGACCCAGAGGGTGTCGTAGCCCAGGGACTCCACGCGCTGTGCGAACGAGATGAGATCGGCGGCCGGCAGGCCTTCGGCTGAGAACCAGACTCCACGAGTGCATGTCATGGCCGGCAACCTAGTGCGACCGGGCATGCCCGGGCGGTGTCAGTCCTCGGCCTTGGCCTTCGCCTTCTCGGTGTCCTTGGCGCCCTTCTTGGCGCCGTCGGTCTTCTTCGCCGGGGACTTCTTCTTGGCCGGCTTCTGGCCGCCGATGCGGGCCGCGTCGAGCGCGGCGCGAGCTTCGATCATCTCGGCGACCGCCGCCGAGCTGGGCGGGACCGGGTCGACGCCGTCGCCGCCGTAGCGCATCGGGGGTGGGGCCGGCTCCTCGGCGTAGTCCGCGCCGGTCGCTTCGAACAGGCGGTCGATCTCGTCGATGTGCAGGTCGACGAGGTGCCACAGGTCCGGGACCAGCTCGCGGTCGGCGATGAGACCGAAGTCGAGGCGGTCCATGTAGCTGTGCACGGTGATGTTGAGGCCCACAACGTCGGAGATCGTGGACACGGGGATGTAGGCATCGAGCTTGGCGCCCGCGAAGTAGAGGGGCTCGCGCGGGCCTGGCACGTTCGAGATGACCACGTTGACCGGCGTGTTCATGCGATCGGCGAGCTTGAGCCGGTGGACCAGGCGCAGCGCCGAGGTGGCGACGACCGGTGATGCGTAGTCGGCGGCCTGGCCGAGCGTCTCGGCCGGGACGAGGTCGAAGGTGTGTTTGGCCGCGTTCATCGCGTCGCGGCACAGCGCCACCCGTTCGATCGGGTCGTCGCAGTCGGTCGGCAGGTCCGCGACGATCGCCGAGACCCGGTTGGTCCACGGGTCCTCCTCCTCGCCGGTGCGGATCGAGACCGGGACCATGGCCCGGAGGCTTCCCTTGGGCAAGGCGTCGTGCTCGATCAGGTACTGCCGGAGCGCGCCGGTGCAGATCGCCATGACGACGTCGTTCAGGGTGCCGCCGGTGGCGTTCTTGAGCACCTTCAGGTTGGCCAGCGACGCGCTCCGCATGGCGAACCGGCGGTGGGGGCCCACCGACTTGTTCCACGGCGTCGGCGGCGCCGGCGAGAGCGGGATGTGGACACCGGGCTCGTCGCTCTCGGGGGTGGCGTTGGGGTCGGTCTGGCGGCCGATCTGGCCGAGCATGCTGCGCGCCCGCTGGGCGGCGCCGCTCACGCTCGTGACGCCTGCGGCGTCGGCGAGGTCGCGGACCATCTTCAGACCGAGGCGAGTCCCGCGCACCGGGTTCATCACCAGATTGCCGAGTGCCTTGTTCAACAGCTCGCCCTGGCCCGGCGGTTCCTCGCCCGTCCACGGCTGCTCGGTGTAGTGCCACTCGCCGTCGGGTCCGTCGTCGGCGAACATCAGCAGCGCGATCACGCCGGCGGCGCCGTCGATGGTGGCGTGGTGGGTCTTCTGCAACAGCGCCCAGCGCCCGTCGGCCAGACCCTCGATGACGTAGGCCTCCCACAGCGGTCGGGACCGGTCCATCTTCCGGCCGACGATGCGCGCCACCTGCTCGGCCAGCTGGTCGGCGGCGCCGGGGGGCGCGAGCCCGATGTGGCGCACGTGGAAGTCCAGGTCGAACTCGGCGTCGTCGACCCAGTACGGCCGGTCGAGGCCGAGGGGCACCTCGACGAGCTTGCGGCGGAACGGCTCGAAGTTGCTCACCATGATCTTGAACCGCTCGCGGACGACGTCGAACGGGTGGAAGTCGGGGGACGGCCGCTCGTAGACACTCAGGCCGTTGACGTGCCCGTAGGTGTTCGGCGTCTCCATCACCAGGAAGCCGACGTCGACTCCAGTGAGCTGCTTCATCCGGTCCCCCTCGTCTGCGTGGACCAATGATGGCGTACGCGGGCTGGAGCCGCCCAGCGACCTGGGTCCTCGGGCCGTGTGACGGATTGAACATGGTTTCGGGACGCGTCTGGGTCGTCGGCCCATACCCTGCAGCGGCGCCCTTGTGTGAAGGCGTTCCCCGCCGATCACTCGAGGTGCACATGACTTCCCCGACGTCCATCGCGCGTACGCGCGAGGAGTGGCTCTCCAACCCGCGCGCCGACCTGCTGTCGGGCCTGGTGGTGGCCCTCGCCTTGATCCCCGAGGCGATCTCGTTCTCGATCATCGCCGGCGTCGACCCCAAGGTCGGGCTGTATGCGTCGTTCTCGATCGCGATCATCATCTCGATGACCGGAGGACGGCGCGGCATGATCTCGGCTGCGACCGGCGCGATGGCGCTGGTGGTCGTGCCGCTCGTGGCCGAGTACGGCGTCGGGTACCTGTTCGCCGCCACGATCCTCGCCGGCGTGTTGCAGATCGGGCTGGGCTACCTGGGCGTCGGGTCGTTGATGCGGTTCGTGCCCCGGACGGTGATGCTCGGCTTCGTCAATGCGCTGGCGATCCTGATCTTCCTGGCGCAGTGGCCGCACATCTTCCTGACCGACGACGACCACGCGTCGAGGGTGCTGGTGATGAACCTCGTGTTCATCGGCGCCGGCCTCGTCATCATCTACGGCCTGCCGCGGATGTTCACCGCCGTCCCCTCGCCGCTGATCGCCATCGTGGCCCTGACGGGCGTGGCCATGGGCTTCGGCGTCGACGTCCCGACCGTGGGGGACATGGGCGAACTGCCCGACGCGCTCCCCGGGCTCGCGCTGCCGGACGTGCCGTTCAACGTGGAGACGCTGCGCATCATCCTGCCGTTCTCGATCACCCTGGCTCTGGTCGGTCTGCTGGAGTCGTTGCTCACGGCACAGCTGCTCGACGACATGACCGACACCGACTCCGACAAGAACGTCGAGTCCCGCGGGCAGGGCGTGGCCAACATCGCCACCGGCTTCCTCGGCGGCATGGCGGGCTGCGCCATGATCGGCCAGTCGATGATCAACCACCGCTCGGGTGGCCGTGGCCGTTTGTCGACGCTGGCCTCGGGCGTGTTCCTGCTGATCCTGATCCTGGGCCTCGGTGACCTGGTCGCCGACATCCCGATGGCGGCGCTGGTGGCCGTCATGATCATGGTCTCGGTGGGCACCTTCAACTGGGCGAGCGTCAAGCCCGACATGCTGCGCTCGGCTCCCAAGGCCGAGACCGCGGTCATGGTCGCCACCGTCGCCATCGTGGTCATCACCCACAACCTCGCCTACGGCGTGGCCGCCGGGGTGGCCCTGTCGGCGGTCTTCTTCGTCCGTCACGTCACGCATCTCGTCAGGGTCACGAGCGTGGTCGATCCCGACAACGCCGAGCGCCTGTACGCGGTCAGCGGCGAGCTCTTCTTCGCCTCGACCAACGAGCTGGTGCACTCGTTCGACTACGACGCGGTGAAGGTCAAGCGGGTCGAGATCGATCTGACCGACGCCCGCGTGTGGGACACCTCAGCCGTGGTCGCGTTGGATGCGGTCGTCGCCAAGTTCGCGCAGCGAGGCATCGACGCGCACCTGGTGGGCCTCAACCGTCACGCCGAGTCCCTGCACGCCAAGACCACCGGCAAGGTCTCCAGCCACTAGCCGCCGATCGGTCAGCGGACGCAGAGGCAGAACTCGTTGCCCTCCGGGTCCGCCATGACGATCCAGCGGGTGCCGGCCTCGTCGATGGTGTCGCTGAGCTGAGTGGCGCCGAGCGCCACGATCCGCTCGGCTTCGGCCTCGATGCCGTCGCCGACGATCAGGTCGAGGTGGAGCTTGTTCTTGCCCGCCTTGGGCGGGTCGTCGACCTGCTGCAGGACGAGCTTGGGCAGCGGCGTGTCGCCGTCGGGCACGAGCGATCGGTACTGGCCCGCCGCGCCGTACCGGCGATAGCCGAGCGCCGCGACCCAGAAGTCGGCTTGCGCGTCGACGTCGACGCAGTCGATCGCGACGTGGATCTCCGAGAGCACGCGTCAGACCGCGAGGCTGATCGCCGTGGCGGCGCCTGCGAGCAGCACGGCGAGGATGAAACCGACGACGCTCAGGGTCATCGTCCGCAGGTCCGTGCGGATGCCCGCCATCTCCGTCCGCATCTCGCGCATCTCGGTCCGCAACTCGACGCGCAGGTCCTGCATCTCCACCTTGGTGGCGAGGCCACCCATCTCGGCCCTCATGCCGTCGAGATCGGCCCTGATGCCATCGAAGTCGGCCTTGGTGGCGAAGCGTTCGAGGTCCTTCTTCGTGGCGAGTTCGTGCCAGTCGAACGGCGACATGGTCATCAGTATGGCATCGGCGGTCGGGCGGTCGAGCCCGTGTTCGATGAGCCAGGCGTGGAACTGGAGTCGATGTTCGGGGGTCATGGTCCCTCGGTCGTCGGTGACGTGAGGGGGAAGCACCAGGACCGTATCGAGGGGTGCTGACAGTGTCACACGAGGCCGTGGCGGTGGGCGTAGACCACCGCCTGCACGCGGTCGCGCAGATGGAGCTTCGACAGCACGTTGGACACGTGGGTCTTCACCGTGGCCTCACCGACGATGAGGGCATCGGCGATCTCGGCGTTGGAGAGGCCCTGGGCCACGTGGCCGAGCACGTCGAGTTCGCGCTCGGTGAGGAACTCGACGTCCTTCGGCGGCTCGGCCTGGACCGGCGCGTCACGGTCGGTGAACGCGCCGATGACCCGCTTCGTGACGCTGGGGCTGAGCAGGGCCTCGCCCGATGTGACCACCCGGACCGCGTCGATCAGCTCCTCGGGCGGGGCGTTCTTCAACAGGAAGCCGCTGGCGCCCGACCGCAGCGCCTCGAAGATGTACTCGTCGCGCTCGAAGGTGGTGAGGATGACGACCGCCGGGCCGTCGGCCTCCTTGATGGCCCGGGTGGCGGCGAGGCCGTCCATCTCGGGCATCTGGACGTCCATGAGCACGATGTCGACCTCGGTGGTCCCGATCAGGTCGAGCGCCTCCTGACCATTCGACGCCTCGGCGACGACCTCGATGTCGGGCTCGAGGTCGAGCACCATGCCGATGCCGCGACGGACGAGCTCCTGGTCGTCGACGAGCGCGACGCGGATCGACTCGGTCATCGGGTGCCTCCGGTGGTGGCGGGGGGAGCGGCGGCGACCTCGCCGGCGTAGGGGAGTGTGGCCTCGACCTCGAAGCCGCCGCCGTCACGGGCGCCGTGATGGAGTTCGCCCCCCAACAACGCAACCCGCTCGGCCATGCCGAGCAACCCGGCGCCGCCCGCGGTAGGAGGGGACGACGCCGGGCCTCGACCGCGGTCGCGGACGGCGACGCGGAGATGGTCGTCGGCGTAGGCGATCTCGACCTCGGCCAGGTCGACGCCGGCGTACTTGAGACAGTTGGTCAGGGCTTCCTGGAGGATGCGGTAGGCGTTGAGGTCGACGCTGGGTGGGAGGGCACGACGGTCGCCCGTGGTGGTGAGGCGCACAGCCAGGCCGGCGGCAGCCAGCTGGCGGCGGAGGTCGTCGAGGCGGGCCAGGCCGGGATGGGGGTCGAGGGCGTCGGGGGAGAGGCCGTCGGGGTCGAGCTCGTCGGAGCGGCGGAGGAAGCCGAGCAGGCGATGGAGCTCGGCGACCGCCTCACGGCTGGAGGCCTCGATGTCCTCCAAGGGTGCCTCGGCCTTGGAGGGGTCGATCGCGACGGCTCGGCGGGCGGCGCCGGCCTGCACACCCATGACCGACACGTGGTGGGCCACGACGTCGTGAAGCTCACGGGCGATGCGGACCCGCTCGTCCATCACGGCCCGGCGAGCGTTCTCCTCGCGGCTGGCCTCGAGCTCGAGGGTGCGGGCGGCGAGGTCGCGGTCGCGCTGGGCGCGTTTGCGGGCGAGGTCGCCGGCGTACCAGGCGCCGATGAACACCACGAGGTTCCATCCGATGTTGGAGCCGGCGGTGAGGAGGAACGTGCGCTCGGTGAAACCGAAGATGTCGAGGTCACCCCACACCTCCACGACGTCACGGACGAGGATGACCACGAGGGCGCCGATGGCGAGGCCGCGGATCACGTGGCGGATCATGCCCTGGCCGTATCGCCCCGCGGAGTAGAGGGCGATCATCCAGCTGAAGCTGGACACCTGGAGCTCGGGGACGTCGAGTTCGCGCACGATCACCAGCAGGGTGGTCGAGATGGCGAGGACGGTCAGCGGCCACCGGTAGCGACCGAAGAGGATCAGCATCATCGGCAGGAGCAGGCCCAAGGTGGTGCCGAGTGACGCCGGCTCGATGGCAGGCGGGGCGTCGTCTCTGATGATCAGGGCGCTGACGACGGTGAACGCGATGCCGGCCGGGATCAGGATCAGGTGCAGCACGAGCGCGCGGGTTGACGGCACCCGGAGGAGCTGCACGGCGGTGGCCAGCGATCGCATGGCCTCCAACGCTACTGACCTGGGGCGACGCGGGGATCAGCCGCTCGGGGGAGGCGCCGTTCCGCCGCGTGGGGGAGAGGCAATCCGCCACCGCCCGGATCCGTTTCGCTCCCGGGTTGACGAGGATGAGTGCATGCTCGAGATCAGCCACCTCACCAAGCGCTACGGCGACCTGCTCGCTGTCGACGACGTGTCCCTCGCGGTGCCCCGCGGCCGCATCGTCGGCTTCGTCGGACCCAACGGCGCCGGCAAGTCCACGACGATGCGATCGATCTTCGGCCTGGTCGAACCCGACGCTGGCGCGATCGCCTGGGACGGCACCCCGGTCGACCGGCCGGCGCTGGCCCGGTTCGGGTACATGCCCGAGCAGCGGGGCCTCTACCCGAAGATGAAGGTGGACGAGCAGATCGCCTTCTTCGCCGAGCTGAAGGGCGTCGATCGGTCCGTGGCCCGAGCGCGGGCGGCCGAGATCCTCGAGTCGCTCGACCTGGCCGATCGGGTCGACGATCCGCTGGAGAAGCTGAGCCACGGGAACCAGCAGCGGGTCCAGCTGGCGGTCTCGCTGGTGACCGACCCCGAGCTCCTGGTCCTCGACGAGCCGTTCAACGGGCTCGACCCCGTGGCGGTCGAGACACTGCAGCACGCGCTGCGCGAACGGGTGGCCAGGGGCGTCGGCGTGCTGTTCTCCTCGCACCAGCTCGACCTGGTCGAGCGGGTCTGCGACGAGCTGGTCGTCATCGTCGAGGGTCGCGTGCGTGCGGCCGGCACGGTGGCCGAGGTCCGTGGGGCATCTGGGACGAAGCTGTGCACGATCGAGGTGGACCGGCCGCTCGTGCCGCTGGTCGACGCCATCGATGCGCCGGTCGTGGAGGCCACGACCCGATCGGTGACGGTCCGGGTCGACGACGACCGTGACCTCGACCGCCTCCTGGCCCAGGCCCGCGAGGTGGGCTCGGTCGCCCGGTTCGACTACGACCTGCCCAGCCTCCAGGACGCCTTCACCGCCATCGCCGGCGACGACCTCGTCCTCACGCCGGCCGGTGCCAGTACCACCGCAACGGAAGAGGAGGTCGCACGATGAGCGCGACCACACTGGAATCCAGCCGGGCCATCGCTCTGATCGCCAAGCGAGAGATGCGCTCGCGGCTGCTCTCGAAGGCCTTCGTGGTGGGGCTCGTCACCACCGTGGCCCTGATCATCGGGATCTTCGCGCTGGGGTCGATCTTCGGCGGCGACGATCCCGTGCGCATCGGTCTGGTTGGCCAGCAGCCTGCGGGTGCGGTGGAGTCCATCGAGACCGTCGCCGAGCTGACCGAGACCGAGGTGGAGCTCATCGAGTTCGACTCCCGTGCCGCAGCCGAAGGCGCGCTCAACGACAGCGGCGTCGACGGCGTGGTGGTCAACGGCACCGAGCTGGTGATGGTGCAGACCGACAACGACGTGGTGGCGCTCACCACACCCGCCTGGCAGCAGGCGGCGCTGGTGCAGGGGCTGGGCGACGCCGG
>JBCCFK010000037.1:0-20576 GCA_039029775.1 Actinomycetota bacterium
CCGCCGACCAGAGTCGCTCCACGAACCTCTGCTGCAGCCCCAACCGCTGGATCCAGGCATCGGCCCACATCTTGATCTGTGGCAAGTCCTCGGCCGGCACGCCCAACTGCTTCCCCATGACGTACAGCGGCAACGGGATCGCGACGGCCTCGACCCACTCGCAATGACCCTGATCGACGAATGCGTCGAACAGGCCGTTGGTGAGCTCCTCGACGAACGGGTCGAGCTGCTTCACCCTGCCGGGACGGAAGGCCTTGTCGAACAGCCGCCGCAGCTCCATGTGCTGCGGCTCGTCGTACGCGTCCAACGTCGCGGTCGGCGTCCAGCCGTGATCGACGTAGAGCTGCGCCAGGATCTTCTCCTCTTCGAGCATCTGCTCGTGTTTGGCCAGCTCCTCGGGATCGGTGGGCTTGATCGCCTTCTCGGTCATCCCGGCCGCGCTCCCGACGGCGTTGGTGAAGACCTCGACGTCCACCACGACCTTCTTGATGTCCTCGTAGCGGGTCATGACGAACATGCCGGTGACCGGGTCCTGCCAGATCGGCGCTTCGTCGCGCATGAGCTCGTACGCGTGGTACGGACAATCGTTGATGGCCGGCTCGAAGAAGCTGATGTCGTCGACGGATGCAGGTTGTGCGGGATCGCTCATGGGAACTCCTATGGAGGCGCTACCAGTGGCAGGCCTCCGGTATCGCTGGGTGGCTGATGGGTGGGTACTTCTTGTGCAGCGGCTGGACGACTTCCTCGCCGAAGCGCTGGATCTGCTCTCGGGTCGCCTCGAACGACGGGCCGGTGACCACGCGGAACTGCACCGTGAAGTACTGGACGCCGAGCTCCTCGTAGTACTGCTCGAGGCGCTCACGGCACTGCTCGGGTGAGCCGACCACGATGTGTTCGCGGGCGGACTCGACCGTGATCTTCTCGGGCGAGTCGAACTCGGGGTGGTGGGCCAGAATCCCCTGCTCGGCGTAGAAGCGCATCTCCGGTACGTAGTGGGCGCCGTATTGATCGACGGCCTGTTCGAACGTGTCCGCGACCCACGCCTTGCGCATGAGCACGATGAACGGCTCCTTGCCGTGTTCCTCGGCCTTGCGCCGGTAGGCGCCCGCCTGCTGCTCCCAGACCTCGGGGAGGATCGGGAAGTCGTCGCAGGTGTAGGACTCGGCGTAGACACCGCACCGCTCGATCGCGTCCGGCAGCTGGCCGCCTCCCCAGAACGGGAACCGCGGCTCCTGGTAGGCGGTCGGGGACAGCAGCCCGTCGCGGACCTGGTGGAAGTCGCTGTCCCAGTCGAAGCGTTCGCCCTTGGACTCCAACGCCTTCTCGATCAGGCGGACGCTGTCGAGGAAGCGGCCGAGCATGCGCTCCTCGTCCACGCCGAACTGGCCCCAGTACCCGCTGTGGAAGCCGCGGCCCCAGGTCATGTACAGCCGCCCTCGGCTGATGTTGTCGATGATGGCGCATTGCTCGGCGACGTGCATCGGGTGATAGAGCGTGTTGACCAGGCAGTACGAGCCCAACGCGACGCGCTCGGTCTCGCGGGCCAGGATCATCAACAGGTTCAACGGCGAGCCGAAGTACGACTCGGTCCGACCGTGACGATCCGGGACCTGGATCGAGTGGAAGCCGTACTTCTCGGCCAGGATCCCTTCCTCGACCATGGCGTCGAGCGTGTCGGCCGCGTTGTGCTTGTCCGGCAGGGGCTGGTCGTACGCGCCGGCGTTGGTGTCGATCAGGTACCCGATCCGCATCAGACGTCGCGCTCCTCATCCGCCCAGTAGGGGTCGCGGAGGACGCGTTTGAGGATCTTGCCTGTCGGCGCCTTGGGCAGCTCGTCGATGAACTCGACCGCGCGCGGCTTCTGGTACGACGCCAGGTTCGCCTTCGCCGTGTCGATGATCTCGTCCGCGGTGGCGGTGGTGTCGGGCTTGAGGACGACATACGCCATCACCGACTCACCCCACTCGTCATCGGGGATGCCGATCACCGCGGTCTCGAGGACCGACGGGTGCTTGGCGATGGCCTCCTCGACCTGGACCGAATAGATGTTCTCGCCGCCCGAGATGATCATGTCCTTGGCCCGGTCGACGATGTAGACGTATCGCTCGGCATCCATCGTGGCGATGTCGCCGGTCCACATCCATCCGTCGCGGATCGTCTGCGCCGTGAGGTCGGGCCGCCGGAAGTACTCGACCATGTTGGCCTCGGACTTCACGATGATCTGGCCCGGCGTCTTGCCGTCGCACGGCACGTCGTTGCCGTCGTCGTCGACCACCCGAACCGACGTGACGAAGCCCTCCCGCCCGCAGGCCTTGAGCCGCTCGGGGTGGTAGTCGTCCTTGATCGCGCGGATGTGATCCTCCTGGGAGAGGAACGTCATCGTGGTGCCCTCGGTCTGGCCGTATCCCTGGATCAGCGTGCAGGGGAACTTCTCCATCGCCTCCTTGATCACCCGTGACGGCATGGGACCGCCGCCGTACTGGATGTTGCGGAGGCTCGAGATGTCGTAGTCGTCGAAGCCCGGCACCGCCATCATCCAGTTGAGCATCGTCGTGACGCCGAGGAAGGCCGAGACCTTCTCCTCCTGGATCAGGTCCATCGCCAGCTTCGCGTCGAAGTTCATCAGGACCAGCGGACACCCGTGCGCCAGGTAGTTGATGGCCAACACGATCGGGATGTGGAACATCTGCCCGGTCAGCATGTAGACGTCGCTGGGGACGATCCGCTCGGCGACCGTCTGGTTCAGCATCCCGAAGTAGACGCTCTTGTGGCTGTGGAGCGCACCCTTGGACTCGCCGGTCGTGCCGCCGGTGTAGAGGATGAACAACGGATCGTCCCCGCCGACGTCGGCCGAGCCCGCGGGTTCGTCGTCCGACGCCGCCTCCACCATCGCCTCGTAGGACCCGTCGCCGCCCGTGCCGTACTGCAGCCAGTGCTCGACCGACTCGCACATGCCTTCGAGCTCGGACGCGACTCCCGCGTACTGGCCCTGGCTGATGTACACCCGGGGTTCACCGTTGTCGATGATCTTCTTCAGCTCCGGCGGCGACAGTCGCCAGTTCATCGGTTGTGTGACCAGGCCGGCGCGCCCGCACGCGAAGTAGACCGCGCAGTACTCGATGCTGTTCATGCTCAGCACGCCGACGCGGTCGCCCTTCTGGAGTCCGAGCCCGAGCAGCCCGTTCGCGAGCTGTCGGACGTGCCGGTCGAACTCGCCGAAGGTGATCCGTCTGCCCGTCGTCGAGTCGATGATGGCTTCGTTGTCGGGCGTCTGGCGCGCCCACTTCGCCGGAATGTCGCCGATGTTCATCTGCGCTGCTTTCCGCGGCCTAGTAGGGGAGGTCCAGGTCGAGGTGGCGCTTCTTGATCAGCCACTGGTCGCCCTCGAGGACGAAGTCGTCGGTGTACTGGCCACTCGACATGACGGTCATGCCGCCGTCGGCGACGACCAGCAGGACCAGATACGAGATGACGGTGGCCGAGGTGTCGTCGACCGCCGGGAAGTAGATGTTGGTGACCACGTGGCGGCGCTGCTCGCCCTCCTGGTCGTGCATCGAGTCCGTGAACAGCTTCCGGATCGCCGGCCCGCCGTCGAACACGATCGGGTCGCCGCCGGCGATGATCATCGAGAACGTGGCGTCCTCGGTGAACATGCCGCCGAGGTACTCGGCGTCGCCCACGTCGTAGGCCACGCCTGCCCGGTTGAGTGCTTCGGTGATCGCTTGCTTGTCTGCCATGTGATTGGTCTCCTTCGATTCGTTGTCAGGTCTGGTCGGGTTCGGATCAGAGGCCGATGTCGCTCGCCTGGCCGCGCCATGCGAGCGAGCCGCCGTCGATGAGGATGTAGGCCGCGTTGATGAACGCGCTCTCGGGGCTCGCCAGGAAGCAGACGAGCTCGCAGACCTCGGAGGGCAGGCCCAGGCGGGGGATCAGCGCGGTGCTGACGAGTTGCTGCTCGAAGCCCACCGGGTCGTCGGACTGCTTGATGAAGTCGGTGACCATGTTCGTGGCGATGGCGGTGGGGCCGTAGCAGTTGACCCGGATGCCGTACTTCGCGAGGTCGACGGCGAGGTTCTGGGTCTGCAGGCGGATGCCGCCCTTGCTCGTGCCATACGCCGTGTTGGAGGGATAGGCCGACTGCGAGCCGGTCGACGCCGCATTGATGATCGAGGCGTTGTTGCTCTCCTTGAGGTACGGCAGCGCCAACTTGGAGCAGATCCAGGGCGCCACCGCGTTGATCTCCACGACCTTCTTGAACACGTCGATGTCCATGTCCTCGGTGTGGGCCTTGGTCGGGTCGCCGATGCCGGTCTCGTGCACGCCGGCGTTGTTGTGCAGGACGTCGATCCCGCCGAACGCCTCCGCCGTCGCCGCCATGAGCGCCGACACCTCGTCCGGGTCGGTCACGTCGCAGTGCTGGTACGCAGCGTCGCCGCCGTCGTCACGGATCGCTTGTGCGACCGCCTCGCCCTGTTCGTCGTTGAGATCGCTGACCATCACCTTGGCGCCCTTGCTGGCGGCCAGCTTGGCCGTGGCCTCGCCGATGCCGGTCGCCGACCCGGTGATCACGAATCGCATTCCCTCTACACCCATGTGGTTCCTTCTCCTCGGGTCTGGTTGGTGGGATCGCCCTCGACGTTCACCCGGTGGGGGTGAACGTCAACGGCATGGTCTTGGGTGCCCTGGTGAAGACACCCTCGGGGACGGGGGCGTCCCCGTCGAACGCGATGTCGGCCATCGCGTCGAGCAGTTGGTTGGTGGCGATCTCCACCTCGGTCCTGGCGAGCGTGGCGCCGATGCAGAAGTGGCGGCCGAGGCAGAAGCCGGTGTGGTTCGCCGCGCCGGAGAACGCTTTCGACACGTCGAGGTCGGTGCGGTGGATGTCGAACCGGTCCGGGTCTGTGTAGCGGCGTGGATCGCGGTTGGCGCCGGCGATCAGGCACGTGACCGTGGAGCCCGCCGGGATGGTGACGCCGTGCATCTCCACGTCCTCGGCCGGTTGACGCATGATCATCTGCACCGGCGGGGAGTGGCGCAGCGTCTCGGCGAACGCTGCATCGATGAGGCTCCGGTCGTCGCGCACGGCCTGCAACTGATCGGGATTCGCGATCAGGTTCATCATCATGTTGGCGAGGGCCTTGTCGGTGGTCTCGCCGCCCGCGACGAGCAGCAGCGAGACGAATGCCTTGATCTCGATGTCGCTCATCTGCTCGCCGTCGATGATCGCCGTGCACAGTGTGCTGAGGAGATCCTCGCCCGGGTTGGCGCGGCGATCCGCGATGATCGGCAACATGTAGGCCTCGAGCTCCTCCTTGGTCTGGAGCCCCTGGGCCATGACGGCTTCGTCCCCGGTCAGGTTCGACAGGAACGCCATGATCGAGTGGTACCACGCCTGGAATCGGGCGTGTTCGGACTTGTCGAGGCCGAGCATGTCGACGATCACGTTGATCGGGAATCGGATGGTGAACTGGTCGACGAGGTCCACCTGGCCCGCGTCCCGGAACCCGTCGATGAGCTCACGGGCGTTCTGCTCGATGACCGGCACGAACTTCGCCGCGAGTTCGCTCCCTCGGAACGCCGGCGCGATCAGGTTGCGGTGCAGGGAGTGATCCCGGCCCTCCATCTGGAGGATCGTGCGGCCGTGGACCGGCTCGAGTTGCCACTCGTAGTTCTTGGAGGTGAAGGCCTTGTCCTTGAACGCGCGCTCGACATCGTCGTACCGGGTGACCAGATACGACTCCATGGCGTCGTTGTAGACGCATGGATGATCCTCCCGCATCTCCGCCAGGACCCGATTGGGGTCGATGGCGAAGAGCTCGGAAAGGATGTCGGGCTCGATCTGACTCACGGAACCCCCCTGGTGACCGTGGACGGACAGGAACGTAGTTCGTGCAGTTCATATGCACAATTGGCATCATCCGCCGTCCGGGCGCGGTCTTCCTTCAGGCCACGCCCCGCCCGATGCGACGCGGTTCAGACCCCGCGCGGTTCGATCGTCAGGCCGTCGCTCACGTCGGCTCCGACCTCGGCCTCGGCACGCTCGGTGCCGGGCCAGCGGATCCGCATGCGGTCGGCGAGGCCGGTCGGGAGCTCCGACAGCTTGAGGACGTACAGCAGGTTCGTGTTGCGCTCGTGGAAGCGCCACCGACCGTCGGTGCGGCGATAGTCGTCCTGGTACCGCAGCGCGACCATGACCGTGTCGCCTTCGATGGTGAGCTCGGCATGTGCGCACACGACCCCAGTGGCGTGGTCGTCGTCGACGAACGTGACCTCCGACGAGTGGGGGTAGTGGTATGACGCGACGTAGGCCGAGGTGCGCTCGGCGTAGTAGTCGATGATGGCGTCGGTGCCCACGGACCGTCCGGCCGCCGAGTCGAAGATGGCGTCCGCCGTGTACTGGGCCCGCAAGGCCTCCCAGTCGCGGTCGTCCACGGCTCGCCCGTAGCGGCCGATCAGCTCCCGGATCTCCTCTCGATCCTCGAGCCGTCGGACTCGAGCGCGGAGTGTGGCGAGCTCGTCGGTGTCGGTCATGGCGGTTCCTCCTCGGAACGATGCGTTTCGGTCAGGTTCGATGGAGGTGGAGCTCCAGCCGTGACGGGGAGCGGAGCACGAACCCCTCCATCGGCGGCGGGTCGGCCGCATGCGTCATGTGGGTGCAGTGGTCGAGCAGGTACGTGAGGGCGCATTCCATCTCGAGCTTGGCGAGCAGCGATCCCGTGCAGGTGTGGGCGCCGCCGCCGAAGCCGCGGTTGGCTCCCGCCGGGGTGAACTGGGCACCTGCGTCGTCGGCGAAGCGCCCGACGTCGAACCGGTCGGGGTCGGTGAACACATCCTCGTCATGGTTCGCGGCGCTCAGGAGCACCATCACCTTCTCGCCGGCCGGAATCGTGACGCCGGCGAGCTCCACGTCGACCGCTGCCTGGCGGATCGATGCCTGGACCGGGGGTCGGTGACGGAGGATCTCGGCCACCGCGGACGGCACCAGGGAGCGGTCGGCCTGTAAGCGGCGCCACTGCTCGGGATGCGCGATCAGCTCGCAGCAGAGGTTGACCAGCGCCCGGTCCGTCGTCTCGATGCCGGCGGACAGCAGGAAGGCGCAGAACGAACGGATCTCGTCATCGGTCAGCGCCTCACCCTCGAACTCGATCGTGCAGAGGTCGCTGAGCAGATCGTCGCCGGGATCGTCGCGTTTGGCGACGATCTCGGGGGTGAGCCACTCGAAGAGGTCGTCGCGGGCTGCGACGCCCCGGGCATGGACCTCGGGGTCACCCGTGACGTTGGAGACCGAGGCGGCGACGATGCGGTGGTACCAGTCGGGAAAAGCGGTGGCCTCCCGCATCGTCATGAGCTCCCCGATCACCGCCAGGGGCACCAGCGCCGTGAAGTCTCCCTTGACGTCGGCGACGGTGGGGGCGGCGGGCAGCGCGGCGCCGAACTCCTGGACCAGCTCGGACACCAGCGACCGGATGTCGCCGCCCAGGCGTCGGGTGTTGCGCATCCGTCGCCCCAGGATGGCGGCCTTGCGGCGGTGCTCGACGCCGGTCATGTGCAGGATCGTTCGGCCGTAGATCCCCGAGCTCCCCGACCCGGCGGCCATCGGGATGAAGTGCTCTGCGTCCTCGAACACACGAGTGACGTCCGTCCAGCGGGTCACGACCCACCCGTCGATGGCCTCGCATCGCGCGACCGGGTCCTCCCGCCGGAGCCTGGCGAACACCGCGTCGTGGTCGAGGTCGCTGTCGCCGGGAAGGATGCGGAGCAACTGCTCGAGGGCGGTGTCGGTCATCAGGCTTCAGGGCTCATTCGTTCGTCACGCCCAGTCCCAGTCCGCCGTCGACGGTCAACACGTTGCCGGTGGTCCATTCCGCACGCAGCAGATACTCGAAGGCCTCGGCGACCTCCGCCGGGGTGCCGGGGCGTCCGAGGGCGTGCATGGCTCCCATGCTCTCGAGCCGGTCGCGCTGTTCCTCGAAAGTGGTCAGCCCGGCCCGCACGTTGATCTCGGTGAGCACGCCGCCGGGACGGACGCATCCGACCCGGATCTGATCCCGCCCGAGCTCGGCGGCGAGGACGCCGGTGAGGGCCTCGAGCGCACCCTTGGTCGCGGCGTAGGGCGACGCGTTGGGAAATGCCCGCTGGGTGTGCACCGAGCCCACGAAGATCACGCAGCCCCGCGACGTCTTGAGGTGCGGGTAGGCCAGCTTGGTCAGCATCATGCCGCCCACCACGTTCGTGTTGAAGAGTTCGAGCAGCTTGTCCTCCTCGAAGTCCTGCACGTCGCAGCGGTAGATGTTGCCGGCGTTGGAGATCAGGCCCTCCAACCCGCCGCCGTGCTCGACGGCCGCTGCCACCATGCGCTGTCGATCGGCCTCGACGGTCACGTCTCCGGCGACACCGATGCAGTTGGGGCCGATGTCGGCGGCGACCTCCGCGATCGGGCCTTCCCGGCGCCCGGTGATCGTCACGAGGGCTCCCGCCGCGGCCAGATGGCGGGCCGCGCCTTCGCCGAGGCCCGACCCGCCTCCGGTGATCAGCACCGACATTCCCTCGATCGCACGCATCCGGCCATTCTCCTACGATTCGGGAAACGAGCAAGCGGCGCTCGTCCGGGGGGAGGGGCCGTGGTCAACCGAGCAGTCGTCACCGGGGGAGCCCGAGGCATCGGCGCGGCCATCGTCGAGCGGCTGCGCGCCGACGGCTACGACGTGGTGGTGCTCGACCTGGTCGCCTCCGAGGGCGTGATCGGGTGTGATGTCACCGACCCCGAGGCCGTGCGCGAGGCGGCCATCGAGGTCGGACCGGTCGACGTGCTCGTCAACAACGCCGGTGCCTGGCGGTTCGGCGCACTCGAGGACGTCAGCGCCGCGGACTTCGCCGCGGCCATCGACGTCAACCTGCGCGGCCCGTTCCACACGATGCAGGCCTTCGGCCCGGCGATGCTGACGCGAGGTTCGGGTGCGATCGTCAACATCGTCTCGATCGCCGCCAAGCACGCCAACCCGGCGGTCGGCTCCTACGGTCCTTCCAAGGCCGGACTGCTGTCGTTGACCGAACAGGTCGCGCTCGAGTGGGGGCCTCGTGGCGTTCGCTGCAACGCGGTCGGTCCCGGGCTCGTTCCCACACCCGGCACGGCCGACGTCTACGACGACCCGCAGGTGCGTGCGGTCAGGTCGGGGGCGGTGCCCAGCCGCCGGTTGGCCGAGCCGGCCGACATCGCCAACGTGGTCGCGTTCCTGGTTTCCGACGACGCGGCCTACGTCAACGGACAGGTCATCTACGTCGACGGTGGTCTCTCCAAATCTCTGATGACCCTGCTCCCGAGACCCGCGGAGGTCCCCCAATGAGCGAGACGTTCGACATCGTCGTCGTCGGCTACGGCGCCGCCGGCATCGCCGCGGCCATCACCGCCCGCGACGCGGGTGCCAGCGTGGTCGTGCTCGAGAAGAATCCGGAGACGGCGCACACGCCCAACACGCGCATGTCGGGCGGCATGGTGATGACCGCCACCGACGTCGACGACGCCACGGCGTATCTCGACGCATGCGCGGATGGCATGGTTCCCGTCGACGTGAGCCGATCCTGGGCCGAGCGAGCGGTGGAGCTGGAGGGTTGGCTCGACACGGTCATCGGCGGGCTGGACATGGTGGCGTCGGCGGGTGCCGAGCACAAGGGGTTCCCCGGCGCCGACGCGATCGTGGCCGTACAGCCCGGGGGCGTCGCCGAGCGGCTCGCTGCGGCAGCCGGTGGCGGGCCGGCGTTGTTCGAGGGCCTGGACGCTGCGGCTCGAAGACGAGGGATCGACGTGCGCTGGGAGACGCCGGCCGAGCGGCTGCTGACCGACAGCGACGGCGCGGTCGTGGGCGTGGCGACCCACGCTGGCGCGTTCGTCGCAGAGAGGGGTGTGGTCCTGTGCTGCGGGGGGTACGAGTACGACGAGACGCTCAAACGGGACAACCTGCGTACCTATCCCGTGCACTTCTACGGACACCCGGGCAACACGGGCGACGGCGTCCACATGGCACAGGCCGTCGGGGCCTCCTTGTGGCACATGAACCAGATGATCGGTCGGGCGATCGGACACTTCGATCTCGACGGTGAGCCGCTCAACATGCTGATCAGCATTGGGCCACCCGGCTATGTCATCACCGACCGCTTCGGTCAGCGCTTCGCCGACGAGCACGGCCAGGCCATGCTGCGCCACGACTTCTACTACGACCTGCTGCTCTACGACCCCGCCCGGAATCTCCGGCCTCGGGTGCCGTGCTTCTGGTTCTTCGACGAGACCCGGCGTGAGGCCGGGCCGCTCACGCTCACCCACATCGGCGCGACGGCGGTGGGTCGCTACGACTGGTCCGACGACAACAGCGCTGAGATCGATCGCGGCTGGATCGCGCAGGCGGACACCATCGAGGAGGCGGCGCGATCGGCCGGCGTCGACGACCCCGCCGCGGCTGCCGCCACAGTCGCTGAGTACAACCGGCTCTGCGAGTCGGGCGAGGCGGACCCCCACGGCCGCCCGACCGAGTCGATGGTCCCCATCGTCGAGCCGCCATTCCACTGTGTCGCGCTGTGGCCCGGCGGCTCCAACACGACCGGCGGGCCCCGCAAGAACGGCCACGGCCAGGTGCTCGACCCCTACGACGAACCGATCGTCGGCCTCTACGTGGCCGGAGAGCTGGGTCAGGCGTCCGGGCTGCTGTACCCGGGCGACGGCTCGAACCTCGGCGAGGCCCTCTGCTTCGGCCAGATCACGGTGGAGCACGCCCTCCGCGCCTGACGGCTCAGCGCCTGTAGACGAGGTCGCTGCGATCCCGGGTGCCCTGGACGAAGGCATCCATCGGCAGCGGGAACGCGTCGTCGGCGAGGCGGGTGGACGTGGACCAGTCGTGCACCACGACCCGGTGGGCGATGCGCGAGGCACCTTCCCGGCGTTCGAAGCGGTCGACGTAGCGTCCGGCGAACACGTCGAGCCACTCGTCGCCGTCGTCGTCGGTTCGGCGGAGGTGCGCCAGGCTGGTCGATTCAGCCCGGGCCAGGTCGACGTCGTCGGGGTCAAGTTCGACGAGGCAGTTCGTCACCGCGTGCGTGCTGTGGTGAGTCCGCGTCGGCAGAGATCGGACGATGAAGGCGGCGAAGTCGTGGCCGTTGCCCTTCCAGTGGCCGTGATCGTCGTGGCTGTCGGCGTGGTAACACGAGCGCAACAGCTCCTCGTCCTGGCGATCGACGCCGCGGCAATACCGAATGATCACGTCGCGGATGTCGTCCTTGTCGGCCAGTCGCCGCAGTCGGTCGTCGTTCATCTCAGCCCCCTCGGTCCGGGTTCGATCATCGGCGAGGACCGAAGCGAGGCACAAGCGAGCCGTGGCAGCATCGAGGAATGGTCGAGCCCTTCACCGAAGCACCCCTGGCGGTGACCTACAAGGGTCGGTGTGAGATCCTCTCCGATGCAGAGACGATCGGGTGGTTCCTGCCGGCACTGGCGGAACGACTCCGGCCCGGCGACCGGGCCGCACAGGCGGAGTTCGTCCGGCTCAACGACACGCCGAACCGGCGTGTTCTGAAGGTGACACCGGAGAAGACGATCGGGTTCGACGGCCGCAAGATGCACGCCGCCACCGAACGCGCCCGTGCGGAAGGTCGGATTCCGGACTAGGCGCTCAGCTTCGGGTCGAACGGCATCGTGCTCATGCGCTGGACCGACTCCGCGGTGATGACGAACTGGTCCTCGAGTTTCACCCCGCACCCATGGTCCGGGTCGCCGATGTAGCTCTCCACGCAGATCACCATGCCCGGCTCGAACTCGCCCGGCACCGGGTATCTCGAGTCCGGGTCGTGCAGCGGCAGGTAGGGGTACTCGCCGGACAGCCCCAGCCCGTGGGCCAGGCAGTAGTAGCCGTAGGAGGCGTAGCGATCGGGGACGGGCCAGGCGTCGGATGCGAACGCCTCGAAGGAGACTCCCGGCGCGAGCAGCGACGCGTTGTGGGTCAGCTGCTCCTCGGCGAGTCGATGCAGCGTCACCTGCGCTCGTGTCGCCTCGTCGCCGCAGACGTAGGTCCGGGAGAAGTCGGCACCGTAGCCACCGATCCCGATGGCGTCGGTGTCGATGCAGAACAGCTCCCGCGCCCCGACCACGTGCGGTCCCGCCTCCTGGAAGTAGGGGAACGTCCGCTCGCCCGCCTGCACCAGCCGGGTCGACACGTATTCGCCTCCGGTCTCGATGAGGTGCCGGTGGAAGTGCGACCAGATCTCCACCTCGCTGCGACCGGGCTCGAGGTGGCGGAGCATCTCGGCGACAGCCTCCTCCACGCGATGCATCGCCGCCCACATCACGTCGACCTCGGCGCTCAGCTTGATCACTCGAGCCGCGACGAACACATCGGTCGCCGACGTCAGGGCGAACCCCGCTCCTCTCAGTGCGTCGGTCACCGGGTGGTCGACGCGCTCGACGGCCAGCGCCGGGCCGCGATGGCAGGCCGCGATCTCGTTGGCGAATGCAGCGCACGCCGTCGGGTAATGCGGTCCGCTGAGAGCGGTGACACCGGGGGCGGTCCGCACCTCGTCGACGGTCCCCGCACGTTCAGCCAGGTGCTCTGCGCCGGCGAACTCCCAGACGATCACCGGTCCATCCAGCAGCACGAGGGCGAACCTCGCCGCGCCCATCATCGAGAACACGGACATGTTGCGGACACCGGTCGCGTAGAAGAGGTTGATCGGGTCGGCGGTCAAAAGCGCCTCGACACCGCGGTCGGCCATGACCGAGCGCAGTCGGTGCAGGCGCATCGACGCCAGGTTCGGCTCCAACTCGGGGTCACCCATCGCGCGGCACCCTACTTCGAGGTCATCAGGCGGCCTGGGTCACGACCGCCTCCATGCGGGAGCGGTGGACGGTGTGGGCGGCCAGCGCCGCGATCACCAACAGAATGCCGACGAGTTGGCCGGTCGTGATGTCCTGATCGAGGAACAGCCACGCGAGGGTGGCCGCGCCCACGGGCATCAGGAGTTGGGCGAGGCCGATGACGACCAGCGACACCGACCCCTGGGCGTAGGCGATCAGGACATGCCCGACGCCCGGGACCAGCGCGATGGCGCCCAGTCGGACCAGCTCGTTGCCGACCGGAGGGGAGAGCGTCTGGCCCGAGACGAACGCCAGAGGGATCAGGACCACGCCGGCCCATGCCATGACGCCCGCCATGAGCGGGACCGCGTCGAGCGTCTCTCGCGCCCGTCTGCTGAAGATGAAGTAGGCGGCGCCGAAGAGCGTGGACACCGCCGCGATGGCATCGCCGTCGAAGGAGGCCGTGCCACCGGTGTCGGCCGAGACCACCATGACCACCGCGCCGGTGAGCGCGACGGCGAACCACCCCACGTCCGCTCCGGTGACCCGTTCCTTGAACACGAGGCGCGCCGCGAACAGCATCGGGATCGGTTGCATCGCCGCGATGATCGCGGTGTTGGCCACGCTGGTGCGCTGGGCCGCCTCGAAGAACATGCCCACGGCCAGGCCGAAACAGAGCCCTGCCCACGCGCCCTTGGTGACCACGCCGCGCGACAGGCCGCCGCGAAGCCAGGCGACCGTGCCGAAGACGGCTGCGGAGACGCCGGCGCGCCAGCCGGCGAGGGCGAGGCCCTCGAGTGTCGCCCCGGCGACCAGCGGGGGGCTGGTGGCGAAGAGGATGAAGCCGGCGAAGACCGCGGCGAAGCCGAGGTGCGCCGTCGTCGGCGCCGCCGGCTCGGTCGCGCCGCTCAGGAGTCGTCGCCGATGAGGTCGCTGATCGTCTTGTGGAAGTGCCGCAACCGGAGTTCCTGGTCCGACAGCCACAGGCCGGGATATCCCGAGCTGTGCATGCCCTGTTGAACCGTGGACAGGTTGGCGGCGTCCTGATCGATCACGAGCCCCAGCGAGCGGGTGCTGCCTTCGGGTCGGTGGTCGTGACGGGGCAGGTCGGGCCATTCCTCGCCGTCGGCGATGTAGTCGAACATCCACACGTCGAACAGCATCTTGTTCGGGTCGGTGGGGTGGGGCCGATGCCGGAACAGCATCAGGTCGTCGGCGTGGGTGTTGAACGTGACGTTGGGGAAGAGCAGGTAGTTGTAGTCGTCGGTCAGCTGGTCGTCGTGCAGATCCGAGTAGTCCTTGCCCAGCTCGACCTGGTTCTCGCGCATCTGCACCTGGACCGCTCGTCGGATCCCGTTGATGGGGCCCTCGTAGGAGGCCGGGTCCAGCCCCGCGTTGGTCAACAGCGCCTTGAGGGGCGGCGGGATCTCCGGCGCCGAGTCGATCCGGGGACTCAACACGCCGAAGGCGATCAGGTAGCGGGAGTGTTTGTCATAGAGGTCGATCTGGATGTCGAGGTCGTCGAGGTACCAGAGCAGCTGTGGGTGCGTGGTGGCCGTGTGGTAGGCCTCGGCGAACGCGTCGACCGCAGCCTTCCAGTTGCAGTTCCATTCGGCCGTGACCCACCTGGTCATCGCCATGCGTTCGAAGTGATAGGGCTCGAAGTGGCCGGCCAGCTCACCGATGTAGTCGTCGAAGGACTCGACCTCGGTGTTGAGGCTGAACCAGACGAAGCTCCACCGGGTCTCGCACGGAAGCTCGGCCAGGCCGCCACACGGCGGTGCGCCCTGAGGGAAGGTGGCCAGGTCCGGGATGTCGTCGAAGTAGCCGTCGATGGCGTACGCCCAGCCGTGGTAGCCGCAGACGAATCGCCCGACGCTTCCGGCGCCTTCGTCGGCCAGCTTGTTGCCCCGGTGCATGCACACGTTGTGGAAGGCCTTGATGCCGCCGTCGGCCTGGCGGACGAGCAGCACCGACTCCTTGCCGATGTCGGTGGCGATGTAGTCGCCCGGTTCGGGGATCTGGTCCTCCCGACAGCCGAGCAGCCACACCTTGGACCAGATGTGGTCCCACTCCTGCTGCATGAACTCGGCCGAGGTGTAGCGCTCCTTCGGCACGAGCTCGTGCCCCAGATCCTGGTCGGGCGCCTTGCCGAGCGGCGTCCCACCGGGATGCGAGTCCGGGTCGACCCGCTCGATCACCTGATCCCGCTTGATCTCCATCAGAACTGCACCCGCTTGGTGAACCCACCGTCGACGATCATGTTGGTGCCCGACACCCAGCTCGCGGCCGGGCTGGAGACGAACAGGATGCAGTTCGCCACCTCCTCGGGTGATCCGAGGCGACCTTCGGGGTGGTCGCGCACCGTCTTGGCGAACCACTTCTCCATCGTGTCCTCGAGCATCGCCCAGACACCGCCGTCGAAGTAGATGGGGCCGGGGGAGACGCAGTTCACCCGGATCTTGTCGCGCCCGACGGTCTGACCGAGCTGTTTGGCATAGACCAGCAACGACGCCTTGAGGGCGTTGTAGGCCTGTGGGCCGCCGAAGGTCTCGACCGACGCGGTGGTGGTGATGAAGGTGATCGCGCCGCCGCCACTCTCCTGCATGAGCGGGACGACGACTTCACACCCTCGGACGGTGGAGAGGACGTCGACCTCGAAGTTCTTCCACCAGTTCTTCTCGCTGTCCTGGCCGCCACCGGCGCTGACGCCCGGGATGAAGATGTCGACACCACCGAGCTCGTCGGCGGCCTCGGCGATCCAGGCCTCGTAGTCGTCCTTGTCGTTGACGTCGCAGGCCCGCCCGACGGCGCGACCCTTGCCTCCCGACAGTTCCCGCAGCGCCCGGTTGACCGTCTCCTCCGACCTCGAACAGAGGGCGACGTCACAACCCTCGTCGATCAGCTGGTCGACCACCCGACGGAGGATGCCCTTGGTCGATGCGGGGACGATGGCCCGTTTGCCCTTCAGTCCGAGATCCATTGGGTACGGCGCTCCTCCGGGATGCTGTGGCGTCCTGGGGACGCCGACGAATTCCTGATCATAGAATGCTGGCATGGCCCTCGATCGCGTGCCACCCGTCGATCGGGTCACCACCCCGGCGTCGTCGCCGGGCTATCCGGCGGAGCCGTCGCCCACGTGGCCATCGCGCACCCCAGGATCGGTGCGCCGCACAAGTCGGATCATCTCGACCTGGCCCGGTGAGCCGGACGGTCCGCTCGAGGTGTCGGGACGGGCGCGCGACGTCTTCACCACAAGTTCGGGTGGCCCGGAGCTGCTCGCCGAGTCCTCGATCGAGGTCGTGTTCTCGGCCGACCGGGTGATCGAGCGGGTGACCGTGCGCCCTGATCTCGCTGAGCCGGGCCGGTTGGTGGGCAGCGGTCCGGGGCGCGGTTTCCGCCGAGCGATCGCCGCCGCGTTCCCGGACGAGGCCGACCGCTCGTCACTGGCCTACTTCCTCGTCGAAGACCTCACCACGACGCCCTTGCTCTCCACGTTCGCCCTGTCGCGGCGCCCCGAGACCCAAGAGCTGTTCGTCGCGCTGTCGTCGGGTCCGGTCTCGGCGATGGAAGACGTCTGTGCCGGCTATCGCCGCGATGGGTTGGCCATGCAGCTGCGGCGGAAGAACGAGCAACGCAGCCAGAACGTGGCGGTGACCGAGCGCGATCCCGACGACGACGCGGAGGCCGCCTGGTACCCGGCGGATCCGCCGACCGGTCTCGGCATGTGTCGGAGACGAAGGATCGACCTCACGCCAGACGATGGCGGCTTCCTGATCAGCGCCGGGTTCCGCGACCACACCTGGGAGCCCGACGGCCGAGAGGCAATCGTCCACGAGTACGAGCTCGACGCCGTGCTCTCACCGGGGGAGGACGGATTGGTCCTGGCCTCGGTCACCGCGAGGCCGCGAGTGATCCCGTACCCCGACTGCCCCGCTGCCGCGGACGAGGTCGCCCGGCTCGTCGGCTCGCCGTTGCCGACCCTGCGTACGCGGGTGCTCGAGGAGCTGCGCGGCGTCGAGTCCTGCACGCACCTGAACGACATGGTCCGGGCCCTGGCCGAGCTCGGCGACCTGACCGACGAATGGCCGCAGGAGGCATCGTGAGCCCGACACCAGCCGAACTCGACGAGCTGCTCGATCGGCAGGCCATCGCCGATGTGCTCGCTCGGTACTGCCGCACCCTCGACGAGTACGACCTGGACGCGATGGCGGCCACGTTCACCGAGGACGCCGTGACCGATTACGGCGAGGGCCGAGGTGGCAGGGTGGAGGGTCGCGGCGCGATCAGGGCTCGCATCGCCGCCGGGCAGGCCGAGTTCCGGCGCACCGCCCACGTGCTCGGCCAGAGCCTGGTCGAGATCGAGGGCCACCGAGCAGAGGGCATCACCTACGTCACCGCATGGCACGAGTGGCCGGACGGCCGTCAGGACGCCCTGCGGCTCCGCTACGTCGACGTCTTCCGCCGAGACGAAGGACGGCGATGGTTGATCGCGGAGCGCCGGGTCGAGGCGATGGGTGTCGAGGGCTTCGAAGGGACCGACTGGAACTGGGTCACGAGGTCCGCGCCGGAGGCCTGACCGCAGTCGATCGCCGCGCCGTGGGGTAGATCGCGGCAAGGACGAGTGCGCAGAACCCCAGCACCACCGCCAGCACCGCCCACGCGGTGCGGAAGTCGTCCACGGTGGCGTCGCCGGAGTTGCCGATCACGGCGACGATGACCGCAACGCCCAGGGCGGCACCGAACTGTCGCATGGTCAGGTTCATGCCGTTGGCCTGGCCGTACTTGTCCTGAGGGACGTCCAACAGCGCCCCCGACGTGAACACCGGCCAGGCCATGCCACTGCCGAATCCGAAGAGGATCGTGAAGGGCAGGATGGTCGTCCAGTAGCTGGATGTCTCGGTGACGAGCAGGGCCATCCCGGCGAGCGCGGCCCCGGTCGTCAACGACCCGCCGACCATGAGCCCCTTGTGGTGACCGCGGTCGGCGAGTCGGCCCATGGGGACGGCGAAGGTGAGATGGGTGAGCGGAGAGGCGACGACGCCGAACCCGGAGGCGAGGACGCCCCAGCCCCAGATGCTCTGGAGGAACAGCGGCGCACCGAGCCAGAACCCGCTGGTGGCTGCATTGAAGAGCGCGGTGGCCGCCGACGCCGACGCGAACCGCGACTGGCGGAGCAGGCCCAGATCCACGAACGGGGTGGGGTGGCGACGCGACCGTCCGACGACCGCGGCGAGCAGCGTGGCGGCCACGATCAACGCGCCGATGGCGCGCATGCTCGACCAGCCCCAGTCCTGGCCCTGCAACAGGACCGCGATCACGAGGCCGACCGCGACCGACGCCATCGGCCCGCTCCAGACGTCGAGCCGGCCGGCCCCGGCCGATCTCGGCGTCTCGACCAGCACCGTCCGACCCACGACGAACACCAGCACACTGATCGCGGTCAGCACGACGAACACGGATCGCCACGTGCCGATGTCGATCAGCGCGGCCCCGAGCGGCGGCCCCGAGGCTCCTGCCACCGCCGCGATCGCCCCCCACACGCCGATGGCGAGGCCTCGATGCTGCACCGGGAACGCCTGCAGGGCCAGGGTGAGCGAACTCGGGATCAAGGCGGCGCTGGACAAGCCCTGCACGATCCTGCCGCCGACGAGAAGTTCCACGTTGGGCGCGATCGCGCACACCACCGAACCGATCCCGAAGGCGGCGATCCCGGCGAGGAACACCCGGCGCCCCCCGACCCGGTCCGCGGTCCGCCCGGCGGTCAGCAGGAGCGCAGCGGCGGCGATCGCGTAGCCGGAGATCGTCCACGCCAGCGTCGTTCGTTCGACGTCCAGGTCCGATTCGATCACCCCGAAGCCGACGTTGAGCGCGGAACTGGCGAAAGTCGTGGCCATCTGCCCACCGCTCACCAGGCCGAGGACGAGCCACGAGCGGCGAGGGATCTCGCCCTGGGTCAAGAGTCGCCGAACTCGGCGAGGAGGCGATCCCGCAGCTCGTACTTGAGGATCTTGGTGGCGCCCATCGGCCACTCGTCGACGAATCGGACGACGCGGGGAATCTTGAAGCTGGCGATCTCGCCCCGGCAGAACTCGATGATCTCGTCCTCGGAGGCCGAGGCCCCGGGCGCGAGCTCGACGAACGCTGCGGGGACCTCCTCGTACTTGGCGTCGGGCAGCCCGACCACCTGTGCCAGGGCCACGGCGGGATGCGTGGCCAGGAAGCCCTCGACCTCGACCGCGGCCACGTTCTCGCCACCGACCTTGAGCATGTCCTTGAGCCGACCCTTGAACGTGATCCGGCCCCCGTCGTCCATCACACCGAGGTCCCCGGTGCGAAACCACCCGCCGTCGTAGAACGATGCGGCCGTCTTCTCCGGATCGTTGTGGTAGCCGGTGAAGACTCCTCGCCCTCGGACGCAGATCTCGCCCCGCTCTCCCGGCGGCAACGGTGCGCCGGTCTCGGGATCTCGGACCTCGATGACGTCGCCCGGGAGCGCCTGGCCCGAACACTCGGTCCGTAGCGCCAGTGAGTCGGTGGGGCTGCAGATCGCCACGGAACCTCCGCACTCACTCATGCCGAACGCCGTCACCTGGCTGGTGTGGGGCATGCGTTCCTGCATGGCCACCAGTTCCTCCGGCGGACCCACGTTCAGCATCACCCTGACGTTGCGGAACGAGTCCTCGGAGTAGGAGGGATGGTTGAGCAGCTGGAGGGTGATGGTGGGAAACGCCGGGAAGGCGGCGGTGACGCCCTCTCGCTCGATGAGCGCCAGCGCGTCGCCGGGGTCGAAGTGCGTCATCGAGACGAAGGTGCCGCCCACGTGCAGTACCCCGCTGAGCGGCTGGGTGAAGGCGCTGTGGAACATGGGGAGTGGACCCCAGAGGACGTCGCCGGGCCGGAGGCCGAAGCGATCGAGGCCGCCCACCACTCCGGCGTGCTGGAGCACCACGTGATCGAGCGGGCACCCCTTGGGCATGGCGGTGGTGCCCGAGGTGTAGAACATCAGCGCCGTGTCGGTCACCGTCGTGCCGGCGTGGCGCTGGTGGACGGCCTCGGGGTCGACGTGCTCGCCGGCGGCCATGAACTCGTCGCGGCCCATGAAGCCGGCGCGATCGCCGGATCCGAGGAAGACGGCTGCATCCACCGTCGGGGCCTCGTGGATCCCCGCTCGCTCGAGGAGGTCGACGTAGTCGGTGTGCTGCTCGATGATGTCGTTGGTGACGACCACCTTGACGCCAGCGTCGGTGGTCACGTGCGCGATCTCCCGAGCCTTGAAGCGGGCGTTGTAGAGCACCGGAACCGCGCCGATCAGGGAGGCGCCGAACAGGACATCGGTGTAGTCGAGACAGTTCGCCATCAGGATCCCGACGTGGTCGCCGCGCTCGACCCCGAGGCCGATCAGCGAACGCCCGAACCGTCGGGCCCGGTCGGCGAGTTGCCCGTAGCTCACGCGGTCGTCGACGAAGACGATGCAATCGCGGTCGGGATGCGTTGCCGCGCCGCGCAGAAGGGCTTCGGCCAGCGGGACGGTCTCGAACTCGCTCATGGCTCCTCGGTCAGTCGTCGATCACGGGGATCTTCATGGTTGTCGATGGCAGAGGGGTCGATGCCAGGGCGGGCGCGCCGGTGAGGCCGCCGGGCGCCGGGGCCAAGATCGCATCGGTGGCGATCGTCCGTCCGGCGATCCGACCGAGCGCCAGTGCACCGGTGATGCGCACCCCTCCCAGCCCGATCGCAC
>JBCCFK010000038.1:0-20411 GCA_039029775.1 Actinomycetota bacterium
CCGCGACCGGCAGCCAGGCGAACCCGACGTCGGCTTCGTCGATCTGGAACACCGGCCGGTCGCCGATGGCCGGCAGGTATGCGTCCGCGCGGTCACGCGCGCAGAACCCGACCGTCGGGGTCGTCCGTTCGATGTGGTCCTGCAGCTCCGGGGTCCGACCCATCGGGTCCGACGGCACGATCCACGCGCCGAGGCGGTTGGCTGCGAGCCAGACCGCGATGAAGGTGGGGCTGTTCGTCAGCGCGAGGTGGACCGAGTGGCCCTCACCGACGCCGTGGCCGGCGAGCTCGACCGCCATCCGTCCGACGACCTCGTCGAATTCGGCATAGGTCCACTCGGCCACGTGGCCCTCGGGACCCTCGAAGATCAGGAACGTGAGGTGGTCGTGCTCCGAGACCGCGCGCGACCACGCGTGAGCGAAGGTCGTCGCATCCCCCCAACCCGCCACGAGCTACTCCCCACCCTCCGGGGCGCCATAGCCCCCGCCGCCGGGCAACTCGAGACGGACCACGTCGTCGCCCGCCAGCGTGATGCGGGCCTGGGTCTCGACCCTGTCGCCGTTGACCAGGAACGCCCCGGCTTCGCCGGCCTCCCCGCCGAACACGCCCTGTGGTGCGTCGTCGAGGCGACTGGTGACCGCATTGAGCTGCCAGGGCTTCTCGGTGTCCACCGAGAACTCGATCGTCTGACCGCGCCCGCCCTGCTGGGCACCCTTGCCGCCGGAGTCCATGCGGAGCGACTTCTGGTGGAATCGGATCGGGGCCGATGCCTCGACGACCTCGATCGGGACCGCCGACACGCCGGTGGGGTAGGAACAGGCGTCGAGGCCGGGCTTGGTCGCCCGGGCGCCGACGCCGCCCGCATACGTGAACATGGCGGTGATGAACGGGCTGCCGTCGGGGTGGTTCCCGTTGACCTGCATCGTCCAGACCGCGCCCGAGCCCTCGGCCATCGCCTGGTCGGGCTTCACCTGGGCCAGCGCCTTGAGCAGGGCGTTCGGCAGGAACATCCCGACGACGTGACGAGCGGTCCCCGGCTGGGGCGTCACGGCGTTGACGATCGACCCCTCGGGCGCCTCGACCTTGATCGGGCCGAGGCTGCCGTGATTGTTGGGGATGTCGGGATTCAGGACGGACCGGACGGTGAAGGTGGTGTAGGCGTGGGTGTAGTTCTTCACCACGTTGATGCCCCACGGACTCGCCTCCGACGTGCCGTCGTAGTCGACCGTGATCTCACCGGCGTCCGGATCGACCGTGATCGAGCAGACGATGTCGATCTTCGACCCGTCGGCGAGGTCGAGGACGGCGCTGGCCTCGTAGGTGCCCGCCGGCAGCGACCTGATGCTGTCTCGCGTGGCCGCCTCGGACCGCGTGATCACCTCGTCCGCGAGGTCCTCGATGTCGTCGAGCCCGAAGGAATCGCACAGCGTCGTGAGTCGCTGCGCGCCGACCTCGCCCGACGCCATCTGGGCGTGGAGGTCACCGGCCATGTGATCGGGTTGGCGGACGTTCGACAGGATGAACCGCCAGACGTCCTCGTTGCGCTCCGGCACACCGTCGTTGCCGCGCATCAGCTTGCAGATCGGGATCCACAGGCCTTCCTCGAAGACGTCACGCCCGCCGGCACCGATCCCGTAGCCGCCGACGTCGGTGTGATGGATCGTCGACCCGAAGAAGGCGATCACCCGACCGTTCCGCCATGCGGGCACCAGGACGGTGACATCCAAGAGCTGGCCGGCGGTCTTGTACGGGTCGTTGGTGATCAGGATGTCGCCCGGCTCGAGCTCGTCGACGGGGTACACCTCCAACATGTTCGCCGCGCCGATCGCCAGCGAGTTGATGTGGCCCGGGGTCCCGGTGACGGCCTGGGCCACCATCCGGCCGCGGCGGTCGAACACCGCGTTGGCCAGGTCGCCGGCCTCGCGGACGATCGGCGAGAAGGCGGCGCGCTGCAGCGCCCTGGCCTGTTCGTTGACCGTCGAGATCAACGACTGCCACAGGATCTCCAGCGCGACCGGGTCGAAGTCCTTGGCGCTGCGATGATCCGCGGCGCCGGCCCCGCCATCTCCGACACCCGACGCTGGTCGCTCCGTCGCAGGCTCCGCTCCCATCAAGCGTCCTCCCTTTCGATCGGCTTCCTCGTCGCGATCATCGAGCCGTCGGGTGCGACCTCGACCGTCCACCCTGGACGGATGACGCTCGTGGTCTCGCGCTCCTCGACGACGGCGGGCCCGACGAAGGTTGCGCCGGCGCCCAGGTCCGCCCGCTTGTAGACGGGGGTGTCGAGCGCCTCGCTCCCCCGGGCGAACACCATCGGGCGGCTCCCGGCCGCGACAGCCTCGCCGCCGCCCACCGCCACATCGGGTTCGACGTCGGCGGCGGGGGCGTATGCGGAGAGGCGCCAGGTCACAGCCTCGACGGGAACGTCGGGGATGGCCATGCCGTAGATGCGCCGGTACTCCTCCTCGAAGCGCTCGTGCACCTGCTCGGCGGTGGCGGGCCAGGTGTCGCCCTCACCCACCCAGACCGTGATCTCGTTGCCCTGGCCTGCGTAGCGGGCATCGACCCCGTAGCGGAAGATGACGGCGTCCTCCGACACGCCCGCCGCGAGCAGGACGCGCCGACCCTCGTCCCGCAGGTCGTCCAGCAGCGCGTCGCGCTCGTTGGCATCGACCTCGGCGATGAGCCGGGGCAGCGAGCGGGCCAGGTCGATGCGCACCGGCGACACCAGGGTCCCGAATGCGGACAGCACGCTGGCGTTGACCGGGAAGATCACCCTGTCGGACTCGAGCAGGTCGGCCACGCCGCATGCGTGGACCGGGCCGGCGCCGCCGAACGCGATGACCGTGACCCCCCTGAGGTCCACGCCCATCTCGACACCGTGCATCCGTGCGGCTGCCGCCATGTTCTGGTTGACGACCTCGTGGACGCCGGCAGCGGTGTCGACCACGGAGAGATCGAGCGACCCGGCGACCGCACCCATCGCGGCATCGGCCGCATCGGTGTCGAGCGGCATGTCACCACCGAGGAACGCCTGAGCGTCGAGGAGTCCGAGCAGGAGGTCAGCGTCAGTGACAGCCGGGGTCCCACCGCCCCGGCCGTAACTGGCGGGACCGGGATCGGCCCCCGCCGAGTCGGGACCCACCTTGAGCAGTCCGAACTGATCCTTGCGCGCCAGGCTGCCACCGCCGGCACCGATCTCGACGAGATCGACCGACGGGACCGAGCACGGGAACCCCGAGCCCTTCTTGAACCGGTAGGCGCGAGCGACCTCGAAGGTGTTGGTGAGCTCGGGCTCGCCGTGATCGATCAGGCACGCCTTCGCAGTGGTGCCTCCCATGTCGAAACACAGGAGCCGGTCCTCGCCCATGCGGTTCGCGAACCAACTGCCTGCGAGGACGCCGGCGGCCGGCCCAGACTCGACGAGCCGGATCGGGCCGCGGGCCGCGTCGTCGGCGGCGACCACCCCGCCGTTGGAGAGCATCATCAACACCGAGCCGCCGAAGCCCTCGGAGGAGAGCCACTTCTGGAGCTCGTCGAGATAGGGCCCGATCACGGGCATCGTGGCGGCGTTGCAGGCCGCGGTCACCATGCGGGGGTACTCGCGGATCTGGGGGGAGATCTCGGCGGACACGCAGACCGGCACGCCGAGCTCGCGACGCAGGTGATCCGCCACCGCCTGCTCGTTGGCCGCGTTGACGTAGGAGTTGAGGAGGCACACTGCGACGGACTCGACCTCGGCATCGCGCAGCGCCTCGGTGACCTCGGCGAGGCTCTCGGCGGCCGGCTCGCGGAGCACGTTTCCCTCGGCACCGATGCGCTCGTCGAGCTCGAAGGTCAGCTCCCGCGGGATCGGCGGCGCCGGGAACTCGATCTGCAGGTCGTACATGTCATACCGATGCTCGTCACGGATCAGCAGCGTGTCCCCGAACCCCTTGGTCGTGACGAGCCCGGCTCGACCGGTCTTGCCCTCGATCAGCGCGTTCGTGATCAGCGTCGTCGCGTGGACGATGGGTTTGGTGATGTCGCTCGGCGCCACCCCCGCCTTGGCGAGCAGCTGGGTGACGCCCGTGCGAACGCCGTCGAGCGGCGCCGACGGGGTGGTCAGGGTCTTGTCGACGACGACGCGCCCCGACTCGGCGTCGAGGAGCACGACGTCGGTGAAGGTCCCCCCGATGTCGACCGCCAATCGCCAATCGGCCATGGTCAGCCGTTCCTCAGGTCGTCGCGGGGCGGGCTGAACACGTCGAGAATCCAGCACTCGTCAAATTCGTCATCGCCGATGAACACGCTGTCGCCGTGCCAGACGCCGGTGTTCGCCAGGTAGCACTCGTTCTCGCCGAGCACCATCCGCTGCTCGGTGTCGTGGTCGCCGATCCGGAAGTCGAGCTTCCCTCTGGCGATGATGCCCAGCTGCTCGTGCTCGTCGTGCTTGTGCATGAACGAGCCCTCCGCACCACCGGCGATGCGCCAGAAGCACAGCTGGAGGTTGTCGCCGGTGATGACGCGACGCCGGAACCCGGGGCGATCGGTCTCCTTGAACTCGTCCTCGTCGTAGAAGTGACAGAACTGATTGCTCAGGTTCACACGGCCCCCCATGTGATCGACCGGCGACAGCGGCATGGACTGATGGTCTGACCATAGCAGTCGCCCGTGTGTCGGGTCGGGGCGGTACCTCGCCCCGCCGAGGAGGGAGACCCTCAGGGCACCTCGACCAACTCGAGGAACCGGCGGCGCCACTCGACCGACGGCTTGTCGGACTGGACGCTGACCAGGTCGGTCCGCCCGAGCGGCAGCGCCCCCGGCACCCGCTCGAGCATCGCCTTGTCCTCGGCGCCGATCGCCCGATCGAAGGTGACGACCTCCTGCGGGTCGACCGAGAAGTCGTCGTTCCGCCAGACGACGAACGTGAAGTAGGACGTCACGTCGTCGATCGGTGTCGAACACAACAACAGGATGTGCTCGAGGCCGTCGGCGTAGCGGATCGTGCTCCGCACGGTGAGCGGCAGCACGAACCCCGTACTCATCCAGCGGTGGACGACCTCGTCGTCCGAACCCGAGGTGGCAGCCGCTTCGTCGGGGTTGTTGGCGTCGACCTCGTACGCGTAGCCGAACCACCCGTTGTCGAGCTCGGACAGGTCGATCTTGGGCACCTCGGTGGCCTGACCGGCCCCGAAGGTGCCCGTGTACACCCAGGGGAAGTGGCTGATGTCCAGGAAGTTGTCGACCATACGCGTCGACGATGCGGTCCAGACCTCGACTCCGGTGTTGATGCGACGGAACGCGGGGTCGTCGTCGTGGGCGATCACCGGCAGGTCGCCGTCGGGCTCCTCCAGCGCCACCCAGACGAGGCCATAGCGCTCCCGGACGTGCAGGCACCGAAGGTGGGCCGTGGGTGGCACCGCGGCCCCCGGTCCCGATGACGGGACCGACACGCACGAACCCGCGGGGCCGAACCCCCACCCGTGATACGCGCAGACCAACCGATCCGCATCCACCCGCCCGATCGACAGCGGCGCCTCCCGGTGCGGGCACCGATCGGGCGCCGCGACGACCGCGTCATCGGAGCGGTACAGCACGAGTTCCTCACCGAGCAGCGTCACCCTCAGCGGGCCGGGCGCCACATCGTCGGACTCGGCAACGGGATACCAGTGGCGCCGCAGCGCCGGCGCGTGGACGAACTGCACGACTTGAGGACCTCCTCGACGGGGCGGAGTTCGAGTTCGTCGTGCCACAGTGGGCCCATGACCGACGCAGCGTCAAGCCCTTCCGAAGTGGTCACCTCCTACCTCGCCTCGTTCGACAGCAGGGACCCCGAGGCGATCGCGGCGCACGTGAGCGAGGACTTCGCCAACCGCCACACCGCCTCGCTCGGCAGCTCGTGCGACGGTCGGGACGCCTACCTGGAGCGCCTGCCCGGCTTCCTCGCGAGCATGCCCGGGCTGCACTTCGAGGTCGAACAGCTGGTGGTCGACGGGCCCGACGTCGCGGCCTTCTACACGATGAGCGGACTCTGGCAGGGCGATGCGGAGTTCTCGGTCCGAGGCATCCAGCACCTGCGCGTGCGCGACGGCCTGATCACCCACCGGACCGACTACTGGGACAGCGCGGTCTTCCTGGCCCAGGTCGACGACGGGGCCGCCGCGACACTCGCCGAGCTCGGCCTGGCCTGAGGCGGCGGTCGGGACCTTCGCCCCTCCCGGCGCGACCCGGCACGGACGAACCTGAAGAGTGCAAACGCACTCGACAGGAAGGGTTTGGTCATGTTCGACAGGATTCTGGTCCCGCTGGACGGCGGCCCCCGTGGCGAGGTCGCCCTCCGAATCGCCGAACGGCTCGGCGACGTGTGGGGTGCACCTCTCGACGTGCTGGGACTCGCCGAGACTTCGGGCACGCTCCCCAGCGCCGAGGAGGCGGTGGGCCGTCAGACCGCCGACGTGCGCGGCCGCGGCCGGGTATCGGTCCGAACGGCTGTCGCGTCCGTGAGTGAGGAGATCGTGCGGGCGGTCGACGCGGACCCCTCGACCCTGGTCGTCATGGCGACCTCGGCGAAGAACCGGACCGCGGCGTTCGCCGAGAGCGTGGCCGACGCCGTGCTGCGCGGCGCGGCCGGACCCGTGCTGCTGGTGGGGCCGCACGCGGAGCTCACCGAGTTCTGGCCGGACGGCCCGATGTTGATCTGCACCGACGGGTCGGAGTGGTCCGAGGCCATCGTTCCCCACAGCGCTGCGTTCGTCGACGGCGCGGGCCTCGACCCGTGGTTCGTCAGCGTCGTCGACCCCGCCGAGGTTCCGGCGGCGGTGGGCGCCAGAAGCGAGACCAACTACACGGCTCGGCTCGCGGCTGACTTCCGCCCGTTGGTCGACCGAGAGGTGAACTTCGACGTCCTGCACGGCCCCGACCCCGCCGACCGGATCCTCGACTACGCGAAGTCGACGGGCGCGAGCCTCATCGCCATGGCCACCCATGGGCGCACCGGGATCCGCCGCCTCGCCATGGGCAGCGTGGCGATGAGCGTGGTGCACGACGCCCGGTGCCCAGTGCTGGTCGCCCGGCCGGCCGAGGGGACCTGACCGGCTAGACCAGATCGTCGACCATCGACTGTTCGACCGACCCGACATGGCCCGCCGCCGCCTGCTCGATCGCGGCGATGTCGCCGGCCGTCAGCGCGGCCGAGATCGCTCGGTGGGCCGCGCAGGATTCGGCGATGATGCGCCGCACCGACGGCCGGTTGGCCTCGTCGCCCAGGAGCGCGTCGAACTCGTGGCTGCGGAACAGCTGGTCGAGCACCTTGCCGTACAGCTCGATCAGCAACGGGTTGCCGCAGGCCGCGGCGATGGTGGTGTGGAACTCTCGGTCGAGGGCGCGGAACGAGGCGATGTCGAGGTCGTCGTGGAACCTCGCCGCGAGATCGGCGACCGCCGCCCGATCGGACTCCGTGGCGCGTTGGGCCGCGAGCCGGAAGATCGGGACCTCGAGCACTCGCCGCGTCTCGAACAGCTGGGTGACGAAGCCCTTCCGGTCGTCGGGGACGTCGACGGTGACCTCCGGCAGGTGTTCGGCGACGAAGGAGCGATTCCCCCGTCGCTCGACGACCCCCAGCGACAACAGCCCCTGCATCGCCTCGCGCACCGACGTGCGGGCGACGCGGAACTGCTCGGCGAGATCGCGCTCGGATGGCATCTGCTGGCCGGGGGCCAGGTCCCCGGTGGTGATCCGCCGCATCAGCTGCGCTCGGATCTGTGAGCTCACGGTCTCGCGCGAGATCGGCTCGAACGTCACGTCAGTGTCGGCCACAGCCCCCTGCTTTCACCCGGATCGACAGACCCGGCATGGGCCTGCTTGGTCCTATGGTCGGACCATTGGCCCGCCACCGTAGCAGTCGACGAGAGCGGGACGAAGGGCCCGATGGTCTGACCATCGGACCGTGGTAGCGTCGCACGCATGGCCGGCGGCCGAGCCGTCGGTGCGGCACCGGCGGCCCGGCTGGCGTCGACGATGGCGAGGAGGACGACCGTGAGCGATCAGCCCACTTACGACGTGCACCCCCCGGAAGCCCGATGGACCCACATCGCGCTGCGGGTGAAGGACATTCAGGCCACGATCGACTGGTACACCGAGTTCACGCCGCTCCAACTCCTCGATCGCCGCGAGGACGACCAGGGCTACGGCGCGTGGCTGGGCATGCCCGACACCTACGACAAGCCCTTCATCCTCGTCGTCGCCCAGTTCTTTCCCGAAACCGACCCCTTCAAGGACGCCCCCAACGCCGTCCTCCAGCCCTTCGCCCATCTGGGCATGGAGCTGCCGACGAAGCACGCGGTCGACGACATCGCGGCCAAGGGCGCGGACGCCGGGTGTCTGGGGATGCCGGCGATGATGATGCCGCCCCCGATCGGCTACATCTGCATGCTCAAGGATCCCGACGGCAACATGGTCGAATACTCGTGGGACCAGGGCGTCTACGTCACCGCCCAGGACCGCTGGGGCCCGACCGACTGAGCCCGGCGAGCCGGTCGACCGAGCCGACGGTCCGGCGACGACCCGACCACGTCCGATCGTCCACCGAGCCTCGGTCAGCTCGACGATGACGGCAGACCCGTCGGTTTGACGTTGAACTCGCGCAGCAGGACCTCGCCGCGCTGCTGATCGAGCAGGGTGACGGTCGCGAGGTTCACCCACATCCCCAACATCATCGAGGGTTCGCCCCCGAGCGCCCAGATCGCGGCCGACTTGATGGGCGTCGCGTGGGTCACCACCAGGATGTCGCGCTCCACCGCCTCCGCGGCGAGCTCCGCACACGCGGCGCTGACCCGGTCGTGCATCGTCACCATCGACTCACCGCCGCCGGGGACGTAGTGCGGATCCTCCCGCCAACGGGTGTGCAGGTCGACGATGACCTCGCCGATGGCGCGGTCGTCGAACTCGCCGAAGTCGATCTCGCGCCACCGGTCGTCCACGACGACGTCGTCGCCACCGAAGCCCGCGAGGCGCGCGGTCTCCCGAGTCCTGGTCAGCGAGCTGGTGACCACGCGATCGATGTCGAACCGTTCCCGCAGGTAGACGCCCGCCGCGGCGGCCTGGGCCTCGCCGACCTCGTCGAGAGGCGAGTCGAACTGCCCCTGCAAGCGTGCCTGTGCGTTGTTCGGCGTGCGCCCGTGGCGAAGCAGAATCAACACGCTCCGAGTGTCGCACACGCCGACCCCGGCGTCCTCCGCCGACCCGGCTACGGTCGACGCGATGAGGACCAGCGCATGCTGACCGAGGTCGCGCCAGGCGTCGCCTTCTGGCAGGGCCGCGGCGGCCCGGGCGAACCCAACGCGTGCGTCCTGATCGACGACGACGGCCTCACCGTGGTCGACGCCCTGATCAGCCCCGTCCAGGCCGCCCCGCTCGCGCAGGTGTGCGACGACATCGGCCTCCCGGTTCGGCGCCTGGTCTGCACATCGAGCCACATCGAACACATCGGCGGGTCGAGCAGGTTCCCGCTCGCCGCCGTGTACGGCACGCCCCAGATCAGCGCCCACCTCGACCAGCCACCCAACGTCGACGGCTGCCGCCGACTCTTCCCGACCCATGCCGCGGAGTTCGACGACGAGTTGGTCACCCGACCGGTCAGCCACACGGTCAACGAGCCGGCGTGGATCTCCGGCACCGCCGTCGCCATCCCGCTGGGTGGCGAGCTCGCCCAGAACCTCGCGGTCCAGGTGCCCGAGCAGGGTGTCGTCGTGTGCGGAGCGCTCGCATCGTTCGGCACCACGCCCCTGCTCTTCGACGGCGATCCGGCGGCATGGATCGCGTCGCTCGACGTGATCGCCGGGTACGGCTCGGTGTTCGTTCCCGGACACGGGCCCGTCGGCGGCATGGAGGATCTGCGGGCACTCCAGGCATACCTCCAGGCGTGCATCGATGCGCGCGGGGAGATCGCCGACCTCGGCTCCGGGCCCTGGGACGACTGGGACGGTCGCGACTACGACGCGATCAACGTCGAACGCGCCGCGATGCTCGCCGCCGGCGACCGCAACCCCCCACCGTCCATGCTCGCCCGCCTCGGCCTGGCCTGACCCTTTCGGCCTCGAACCTGCCGCGGTCCCAGAGACCGCGGCATTTCCAGTCGGCTGGAAGGTTTGGGTAACGTGGTCGCATGCGGATCGGTGAGTTGGCGGAGCGGACGGGGATCTCGGCCAAGACCGCGCGGTACTACGAGTCGATCGGCCTGCTGCCCGAGCCGGAACGAACGCCGTCGGGATACCGCGACTACGACCATGCGGCGGTCGACCGCGTGCGCTTCGTTCGCGATGCGCAGGCCACCGGCCTGAGCCTGTCCGAGATCGCCTCGGTGCTGGAGCTCAAGGACGCCGGGTCGACGTCGTGCCGCCACACGAGCGAACTCCTCCACCGCCATGTCGCGGACCTCGACGACCAGATCGAACGCCTGCAGGCGGCGCGAACCGAGCTCGCCGCGATGGCCCAACGGGCGTCGACGCTCGACCCGTCGGCCTGCACCGACCCCAACCGCTGCCAGGTCATCGGCGCCGACGGCGACGAGTGACGACCGACACCCCTTGACCTTCCAGTCGGATGGAACCCGTACGCTGAAGGGGTGAACACGCCGGTCGACACCGCGAGCCAACGCAGCGACCTCGCCATCGAGGGCATGACGTGCGCGGCCTGTGCGAATCGGATCCAGCGCGGCCTGGGCAAGCTCGACGGCGTCGCGGACGCACAGGTGAACTTCGCCACCGGCAAGGCCACCGTCCGGCACGCCTCCTCCACCGACGACGCCGACTTCCGAGCGGTGGTGGAGAAGCTGGGCTACCAGCTGGTCGACGTCGAGGACATCGACGCCGCCGAGGCCCGCCGACAGCGAGTCCTGGGCCTCCGACTCGCGGTGGCCATCGCCCTCGCCGTTCCCATCATGCTGATCTCGATGATCATGCCGCTGCGGTTCGACGGCTGGGAATGGGTCGTCGGTGCGCTGTCGACCGTCGTCATCTTCTGGTCCGGCTGGCCGTTCCATCGAGCCGCCGGCACGAACGCACTCCATCGGTCCACGACCATGGACACGCTCGTCTCGCTCGGCTCCTCGTCGGCGTGGCTGTGGTCGTCCGTCGTGCTCCTGGCCGACATCGACGCCGACGTCTACTTCGAGACCGGCGCTGTGATCGTGACGCTCATCCTGCTCGGCAAGTGGCTCGAGGCCAGGGCCAAGCGGCGCAGCGGTGACGCGATCCGTGCCCTCGCCGGCCTGGGCGCCAAGACCGCGCAGTTGGAGGACGGCACGGAGATCCCGGTCGGACGACTGGACGTCGGGATGAGGTTCCTCGTACGGCCGGGCGAGAAGGTGGCCACCGACGGCGTCGTCGTCAGCGGCACCTCGGCCATCGACACATCGATGGTCACCGGCGAGCCGGTACCGGTTGACATCGGCCCGGGTGACCAGGTGGTCGGCGCCACCGTCAACGCCAACGGCTCACTGGTGGTCGAGGCCACCAGGGTCGGCAGCGACACGGCCCTGGCCCAGATCATCCGGCTCGTCGACCAGGCCCAGGGCAGCCGCGCGGACGTGCAGCGGCTGGCCGACCGCGTCGCCGCCGTCTTCGTGCCCACCGCCATCGTGATTTCGCTCGGAACCCTGCTCGCCTGGCTCGTCGCCGGCGAACCCACCAGCGATGCCTTCACGGCTGCGGTCGCGGTGTTGATCATCGCCTGCCCGTGCGCACTGGGGCTGGCAACCCCGCTCGGGATCATGGTCGGCACCGGGCGCGGCGCGCAGCTCGGCGTGATCATCAAGGGTGGTGAGGTCCTCGAGGACACCCGAGCTGTCGACGCCATCGTGGTGGACAAGACGGGCACCATCACCGAGGGCCGGATGCAGGTCGCCCGTGTCGACGCCCCGGACTGCGACCCGTCGGCCATCGTCCCGCTCGTCGCGTCGCTCGAAGCGCGGTCCGAGCATCCGATCGCGCAGGCGATCGCCGAAACCTCGGCGGACCATCGGACGGTCGGCGACTTCGAGAACCACGTGGGCCGCGGTGTGATCGGCACGGTCGACGGCGTCGAGGTCAGAGTCGGGCGCCGCAGTCTCTTCGACGCGATCCCCGGCGCCGTCGAGGCCGCGGCGACAACGGCGGAATCCACGGGCGCCACGGCCGTCCTCGCCGGCCGAGGCGGCCGGGCCGAGGCGGTCTTCGTCGTCACCGACACGATCCGCCCCACATCGGTCGCCGCGGTCCAGGCCTTTCACGACCTCGGGATGTCGGTGACGCTCCTGACCGGCGACAACGCCACGACAGCCCGGACCGTCGCCGACGCGGTGGGGATCGACCACGTTCTCGCGGAGGTTCTGCCCGACGACAAGGCCGCCGAGGTCAGACGCCTCCAGGAGGCGGGCGCACGCGTCGCGATGGTGGGCGACGGGATCAACGACGCACCGGCGCTGGCCCAGGCCGACCTCGGCATCGCCATCGGCACGGGCACCGACGTCGCCATCGAGGCCTCGGATCTCACCCTCGTCAGCGGCGATCTCCGCGCTGCCGCCGACGCGATCGCGCTGGCGCGGCGAACGCTGTCCACCATCAAGGGCAATCTGTTCTGGGCGTTCGCGTACAACGCCGCGGCGATTCCCCTCGCCGCACTCGGGGTGCTCAACCCCATGATCGCCGCCGGAGCGATGGGCCTCTCGTCGCTGTTCGTCGTCACCAACAGCCTGCGGCTCCGACGCTTCCGCGGCTATCGGCAGTCACACGACGCCGTGCCGAGCCGGTCCACACCACGGGTGGCTGCCCGATGACCACCCCGGTCGTCCTCTCGGTCCCGGAGATGAGCTGCGACCACTGCGTGGCTGCCATCACCGGCGCCGTCCGCCCCGTGGCCGGCGTGGAGTCGGTTGCGGTGGACCTCGACGCGAAGACGGTGGCCATCATCGGCGGCGAACGGTCCGCGATCGTGGCGGCGATCGACGACGCCGGATACGACGTCGTCTGAGGTCACTCGCCGGTGAACACCGGTCTGCGCTTCTCCATGAAGGCCGTCATGCCCTCGATCTGATCCTTGGTGCCCGAGCAGGCCTGAACCGCCCGACGCTCGGCGGCCAGCGCTTCGTCGAGGGAGGCGGCGCCATGGCCGACGACGCAGTCGAGGACGCCCGCGACAGCGCGGGGCGGCATCGCTGCCAGCTCGTGCGCGAGGGCATCGGCTGCGGCCTTCAGCTCGGCCAGTGGGTGCACCTCCTGGACGAGGCCGATCTCGAGCGCCCGCGCACCCGAGATCTTCCGCGCTCGCAGGATCAGGTCGAGCGCACGATCGCGTCCGACGGTCCGGGTCAAGCGCGCCGTGCCACCCCATGCCGGGACGCTCCCCAGGTCGAGCTCGGGAAGACCGATCTTGGCCCCCTCTGCGGATGCGAAGCGGAAGTGGCATGCGAGCGGGAGCTCGAGTCCGCCGCCCAGGCAATAGCCGAAGAGCGTGGCGATCGAGGGCTTGGGCGCCGTTTCGATCATGCGGAGGACGCGCAGCCGCTGATCGAGCACGGCCTCGAAGCCACCCCGCGCCAGCGCTCCCGCGGCGAGCTGCTTGAGATCCATGCCGACCGAGAAGTTGTCATCGCCTGCGGCGGTGAACACCATCACCCGGACGCCGGGGTCGTCGATCGCGTCGGCGACGACCTCCTCGACCGCGTCCATGTACTCGAGGGTCATGCGGTTGATCGGCGGATCGTTGTTGATCAGCGTGAGGACGCCGCCGTCACGTTGCACGATCAGGGAGTCGGTCTGGCTCATCCACCCACGCTAGGCCAGGACACGGCGGCGGATCGTCAACCGCTGGCGGTGTGGAGGTGCGCTCGCTGGCCGTCTCGGTCGAAGATCGAGATGATCTCCGCGGGGCCGCCCTCGGCCTCGAACAGGTGGGGCACCATGCAGTCGAACTCGGCAGCCTCACCCTCGTCGACCAGGATCACACGGTCGCCGAGCGTCAATCGGACGCAGCCGCTGAGGACGAAGAACCAGTCGTAGCCGGGATGGACCTTCGGCTCCCCGGCAGGTCGGTCGGTCTCGATCCGCTGCTTGACCGCGATCATCGATCCCGTCGGGCGACTCAGCGACCAGGTCGTCACGCCCGGGCGGCGTTGCGGTGTCGGCCGGATGACCACGTCGTCGTCCGTGCTCGGTTCGAGCAGCGCGTCGATGCTGACCTCCAGCCCGGCTGCCAGCGCCACGAGGAGGTCGAGACTGATGCCGCGTTTCCCGGTCTCGACGCGGCTGATGGTCGAGGGACTGACGTGACTGCGCTCGGCGAGCTCGTCCAGCGACATGCCGAGGGATTGCCGCACGCCTCTGAGCCGGGTTCGTACCAGGTCGCTCACATCGCCGGTGGCCATGCCACCAGCATGACGGCTTCTTGCGTATTCGGCAAGGACTATTGCCGTTGAGGCCAGGGGTCCATACCGTGCCCCGCATGGAACACACCACCGATCACCAGAGCGGACGCGACGAGTGGGACGAGCGCTACCGCAGCGAGGATCAGCTGTGGAGCGGCCATGTGAACGGCTCCCTGGCAGTGGAGGCGAACGACCTCACGGTCGGGCGGGCCCTCGATGTCGGGTGCGGCGAGGGCGCCGACGCCATCTGGCTCGCCGAGCGCGGCTGGACCGTGACGGCCGTCGACATCAGCGGTGTCGCGATCGACCGGGCCCGAGCCGAGGCCGGTCGCCGCGGCCTGGACGTGACGTGGATCGCCGGCGACTTCCCCGGCGACGTCTCCGGCCGTTTCGACCTCGTGTCCCTGCACTACCCCGCCTTCCCCATCGACACGCTCGACGCGGTCGGCAGCGGCCTCGCGGCGGCCGTGGCCCCGGGCGGCGTCCTTCTCCTCGTCGGCCACGCTCCGCCCGAGGACCTGGAGACGGCACACTTCGATCCCGCCGACTACGTGCAGCCGTGGGACGTCGAGCCGCTGCTCACCGATGGTTGGACCGTCGAGGTCTCCGAGACCCGCCCGAGGCCCGGCGACCACCACCACGGGTCCCACCACGTCGATGACGTCGTCATCAGAGCGCGACGAAGCTGAATCGCGCACCGCGGGTCGAGCGGGATGATCGGGTAGCCACCGGCGCACGGTGGCAGCGACGATCAGTACTGGATGACCGCGCGGACGACCTCGCCCGACTTCATCGACTCGAACCCGTCGTTGATCTCGTCGAGGCTGATCGTCCGGGACACCATCTCGTCCAGCTTCAGTCGCCCACTCATGTACATCTCGCACATGTGCGGCATGTCGACCTTGAAGTTGTTCGATCCCATGATGGAACCCTGCAGGCGCTTGGCGTTCAGGAACAGGTCGGCACCGGGGATCTCCAGGTTCACACCGAGGGGCACCATGCCGATGATCGTGGCCAGACCACCCGGTCGGATCATGTGGTACGCCTGCTCGGCCGTGGCCTTGAGACCGATGCACTCGAAGCTGTAGTCGGCGCCACCGCCGGTCAACTCCTTGACCTTCTCGACGGCATCGCCGTCGGCGGGGTTCACCGTGTGGGTGGCACCGAGGCCGGTGGCCCACTCCAGTTTCCGCGGCTCGAGATCCACGGCGATGACCTGACGGGCACCGGCGAGATGCGCACCCTGCACGGCCGAGATGCCGACACCGCCGCAGCCGATCACGACCACCGTCGAACCCGGCTCGACCTCGGCGCTCTTGAACACCGCTCCGACACCGGTGGTGACGCCACAGCCGATGAGGGCCGCCCGGTCGAGCGGCATGTCCGGCGAGATCTTCACCACGCCGTTCTGGTGGACGAGCATCTCCTCGCCGAAGGACCCGAGTCCGGTGAACTGGATCACCGGGTTGCCCTCGGCGTCGGTGATCCGCGGCTTGGCGTCGGGCGCACGATCAGCGGTCGTCGACCGGTTCGGACACAGGTAGCTGTGGCCGGTCAGGCAGCGCTCGCAGTTCCCGCAGTAGATCGACAGGCAGGAGATGACGTGGTCCCCGGGCTCGATGCCGACGACGTCATCGCCGACCGCCTGGACAACACCCGCGGCCTCGTGCCCGAGCAGCATCGGGTAGAACGCCGGCCAGGTGCCGTCGATGAAGTGCAGGTCGCTGTGGCACAGGCCCGAAGCGACGGTCTGGATGAGGACCTCGTTGCGATCCGGCTTGTCGATGGACACGTCTTCGACGTTGAGGTGTCCGGAGTCATCGCGAAGCAGTGCGGCACGCATAGGGGTTCTCCTCGAGTTTCGGCTGCGGGCCGGACTGTAGCCGCCGCGGCCTCGATCAGCCGTAGCTGACGCCGAGCCCCGCCCGGGCATCGCTCTGGATGCCGTAGGGAGGGATCGGATACCGCAGACCGTTCTTCGAGAGCGCCTCCATGCCGTCGATCGCCTGGAGGAGGTGGCCGGGGCTCAGGGCCATCAGGAGTTCGTCGTCGGGAACGCCGCCGTATCGGCGCTCGGCGTAGCACGGGATCGACAGGCTCGGCTCCCCCGTGGCGAGCGCCCGCCCCCAGGAGTCGGCGCACGCGGACTCGCCGACGCAGCCCCACTCGAGCTTCTTGTACCCCGCCCATTGCAGTCCGTTGATCAACAGGATCATCTGTGCCGGGTTGGCGTAGACCATGCAGATGTCGGGGGGATCGAGGCGCCCGGTCGACAACGGGGAGACCGCCATCGCCTCGTACGTCCCGATCGGCACCACGTCCATCGCCGCCTGATGCGCAGCCGCGTCGGCCTCGGTCTCGAACCACACCCCGGCCATGTGCCGACCGGAGTACCAGGCATCGTCCTGGGCCCCCAGACCGAGCACGGCCTGGCACTGCGAACCGACCAGGTCGTCACCGGTGATCCCCACCGTCCAGTTCAGTCGACTCGCCATCGAGACGATCTGGTCTGCGGTGTGGATGTCCTTCGGTCGCCGGATGCGCTCGATCGCCTCCATCTCGCCGACGGTGGCGAACATCTTCATGCCGATGGGCGTGGTGCGGATGCGAAGCATGCGGTCGAGGCGCTGGAGTGTCAGGCCCCAGTCGACCTCGTCTCCGGTCGGGCGGATGGAAACGGTCTGATCGGACACGGGCTCTCCTGTTCGTGTCAGCGGTTCACGCGATCGACGATGCGGTCGACGATCTCGTCGAGGATGGGTTCGTAGGTCGCGAAGTTGATGCGGGCCCACCCGCGACCGGCGATCCCGAACTTCTCCCCCTGGTCGAGTGCGACGCCGGCTTCCTTCAGCAGGACCTTGGCTGGGTCGTCACCCAAGCCGGCCTGGCGGAAGTCGAGCCAGCCGAGGTAGGTCGCCTCCGGCAGCGGGAAGCAGATCTGGGGCGCCTCCGCGGCCAGGCGGCTGGCCAAGCGATCGCGACGAGCGGTGATGGCCGCCCGCGCCTCGTCGAGCCACCACTCGCTCTCGGTCCACGCGGCGATCGTGCCGATGGCGCCGAGGGTGCTCGGCGCGCCGAGCAGGTGGCTGGAGAAGGCGGCGAACTGTCGGCGGATGTGGGGCACGCCCACGTGGGCCAGCGCGCATCGCAGGCCGGCGAGGTTGAACGCCTTGCTGGCCGAGTGCAGCGTCACGAGCCGCTCGCGGAGACGCTCGTCGGCGAGGTACAGCGGCAGATGCTCGTTCGGGTCGTGGACCAGATCCGCCCAGACCTCGTCGCTGATGACCAGGAGGTCGTGGCGTTCACAGACGTCGGCGAGGGCGGCGATCTCGTCGCGGTCGAACACCCGACCGACCGGGTTGTGGGGCTGGCAGAAGAGGACGAGCTTCGTGGTGGGGTCGATGGCGTCCCGGAGCCGATCGGTGTCGAGCCGCCACGTCCCCTCCTCCAGTGGGACGTCGACGACGCGACGCCCGCTCTCCTCGATCGCCATCCGGAACGGGTAATAGATCGGCGAGAAGATCACGACGCCGTCGCCGGGTCGCGTGTGCAACGCCATCACCGCCTCCAGGCCGTGCAACGAGCCGGTGAACTGGCGCACCTCCTCGGTGGGCGGCCGCCACCCGTGACGTCGCTCGACCCAGTTCTGCCAGGCAGACGTCAGACCCTCGAGGCCGAGCGCCAGGTAGCCGAAGTCGCCCCGCTCGGCCATCTGTGCAACGGCGCCCCTGATCGCCGGCGCGGGCTCGAGGTCCATGTCGGCGACCCACGACGGCAGCACGTCGGGGCCGTACTTCTGCCACTTGACGCCCTTGATGGAGCGCAGCCGCTCCAACTGTCCGGTCGGGTCGTCCACAGGTGCCATCGGCCGCACCGTACCGGAAACCCGGCTCCGGGTTCGGGGCTCGTACCGCGATGTCCGCGGTCAGCTGCAGCCGCTGGTGTTGCCGCAGCTGGCGCAGGCGAAGCAGCTACCGGCGCGGTGCATCTGGGTGCCGCACTGCATGCACAAGGGCGCGTCGATCGCCGAGCCCCGGCCGGTCACGGCCGTCGGCGTCTCTGCCGACGGCGGGTCGGGCTCCACGTCGACGCCCTGCGACGTCACCGCCGTGGCCTCCTCGACGCCGGGCAGCGTCGGCTGCATGCGCTCGTGGGTGGTGAAGATGTTGAGGTCGGCTCGATGCTCGGGCGACAGGTACTCGACCGCCAACCGACGGAAGAGGTAGTCGATGAGGCTGGAGGCGATCCGCAGGTCGGGGTCGTCGGTCATGCCGGCGGGCTCGAACCGCATGCCGACGAACGCCCGCACATAGGCGTCGATCGGGACGCCGTACTGCAGGCCGTGACTGATCGCCATGGCGAAGGCGTCCATGATCCCGGCCAGCGTGCTGCCCTGCTTGGAGACGCGGACGAAGATCTCACCGGGCCGGCCGTCGTCGTACTCGCCGACCGTCACGAATCCCTTGCAATCGGCGACGCGGAACTCGAAGGTCCTGGAGGACCGGCTCCGCGGCAGGCGCTCACGAACCGGCCGTGGCGCCTCGGCGAGCAGGGACTGGGCGGCGACGGTGATGGCGTCGTCGTCGGTCTTCTTGTCGACCGACAGCGGCTGGGCCACCTTGCAGTTGTCCCGGTAGATCGCGAGCGCGTTCACCCCGAGGCGCCACGCCTCGAGGTAGAGCTCCTCGATGTCCTCGACCGAGGCCGACTCGGGCAGGTTGGCCGTCTTGGAGATCGCTCCCGACAGGAACGGCTGCACCGCCGCCATCATCCGGACGTGGCCGAGCGGGTCGATGACGGTGTCGCCCATCGAACAGGCGAACACGGCGACATGCTCCTCCTTGAGGTGCGGGGCGCCCCCCACCGAGCCGTGATCATCGATGTGGGCGACGATCTCGGCCACCTGTTCGGTGTCGTAGCCGAGCCGGTCGAGCGCCCGCGGAACCGACTGGTTCACGATCGACATCGTGCCCCCGCCGACCAGCTTCTTGCTCTTCTTGAGAGCCAGGTCGGGCTCCACCCCGGTGGTGTCGCAGTCCATCATGAAGCTGATGGTCCCGGTCGGAGCCAGCACCGACACCTGGGCGTTGCGCACACCGTGGACGGCGGCGAACTCCACAGCCTCGGTCCAGGCTTCGCGGGCCGCCCGGGTGAGCCCGGCCGGCACCGACTCGGACTCGCCGATCTCCTCGACGGCCGAGCGGTGCATGCCCAGGACGCGCAGCGTGGCGTCGCGGTTGTGGTCGAAGGCGTCGAAGGCACCCATGCGTGCGGCCACGCGGGCCGAGGTCCGGTATGCCTCGCCGGTCATGACGGCGGTGATCGTCGCGGCCAGCGCCCGGCCGTCGTCGGAGTCGTACGGGAGGCCCAACGTCATCAGCAGCGCGCCCAGGTTGGTGTAGCCCAGACCGAGCTGACGGAAGGCCCGGGCGTTCTTCCCGATCTTGTCCGTCGGGTAGTACGAGTTCGTGACCAGGATCTCCTGGGCGGAGATGGTGATCCGCACGGCATGGCGGAAGCCCTCGACGTCGAACACGCCGTCGTCGTCGAGGAACCGCAGCAGGTTCAGGCTGGCCAGATTGCAGGCGGAGTCGTCCACGTGGAGGTACTCACTGCAGGGGTTGCTGGCGTTGATGCGCCCGCTCTCCGGGCACGTGTGCCACCGATTGATGGTCGTGTCGTACTGCAGGCCCGGGTCGGCGCACTCCCAGGCAGCCTGGCTGATCTGGCGGAAGAGATCGCGGGCCTTGACGCTCCTGTCGACCTCGCCGGTGGTCCGGGCGACGAGGTCCCAGTCGTCGTCGGCCTCGACGGCGGCCATGAACTCGTCGGTCACCCGGACGGAGTTGTTGGCGTTCTGGTACTGGACCGAGAAGGAGTCGGCGCCGTCGAGACTCATGTCGAAGCCGGCCTCACGAAGCGCCCGCGCCTTGTGCTTCCTCTTCCAGGAAAGTGTTTGCATTGGGTGCCCCGTTGGATGATTCGCTTCCCTTGATTCCGGCCCTTCTCGCGCCTGACGGCGTTACGCCTCC
>JBCCFK010000039.1:0-19722 GCA_039029775.1 Actinomycetota bacterium
ACTTATACGGCCCTGTTTATCACACGGTGACCTTCGGGACGCTGCTCGTCTACTGAGCCGGGGTCGCCGGCCGCGTCCGGGGGCGCGTTCGGCGACCGATCGGGCGTGGTGAGGTCGGGCGGTTCAGCGCGCGGACCTGAGGACGAACAGGTCCCACTCGCCGTCGATCCCTTTGAGCGTCCGTGAACCCAGCGGGTCGAAACCGAAGCCGTTGCCCATCGAGGCGGCCACGACGGTGGAGCTGACCGCAATCGAGTCGTCGGCGGCTTGGTCCATGACTCGTGACGCCAGGTGCACGGCGATCCCGCCGATGTCGGTCCCACGGAGCTCCACCTCGCCGACATGCAGTCCGGTCCGTCCCAGCAACCCGAGCTCGCGGGTGATGCCCCGGAGGTCGGACGCGCACCGGAGCCCCGCCGTTGCCGAGTCGAACGTCGCCAACGCGCCGTCACCGGTGTGCTTGATCACGCTGCCGGCGTGGCGCTCGACGGATCGGCGGACCAGCAACTCGTAGCGGTCCAGGGTCGAGCGCCAGTTGGCATCTCCGGCCGCCGCGGCTTGGCGAGTGGAGTCGACGAGGTCGGTGAACAAGACGGCCGCCAGCTCACGTTGGAGCGATCCTGCCGGGGCCTGACCGGTGATGAAGGCAGCGGCCTCGTCGGCGATGAGCCCTGCGTCGAGACCTTGGAGGAGTCGATCGGCGCCTTCGATGGTGGTCTTCTCTGCGCTCGGGAAGACGCCGGCCCACCACTCGTGGTGCTCCACCGGCAGACCATCGCGTCGGTGGAGCAACAGGATCGGCGGGGCGTTCGTGATCGGCTCGGCCTGTCGGAGGAAGGTGGACGCTGAGGCCCTGAGGGCCTCCCAGTAGGTCTGAGCCGCAGCAGCAGAGGCGCCGAGCCTTCCCGCCCGGTCGGACCATGCCCGGTACACCTGGTCGCCATCGCGGCTCGGGAGCAGTGTCCGTTCGACGTCGGGTCGGTCGCGATCCACGGCGTCCTTGGGTTTGATCTCCATCGGTCCGCGCCCGACGGGATCGACCAGAACGGCTCCGAGAAGCCGTTCTGGGTGCCGCTCCGCCAACAGCGCAGTGAGACACGCGGTTGGGAGACCGCCGCCACCGAAGAGCCACGCGGCCTCGACGTCGACCGCATCGAGGACTGCGAGGTGCGCCTCCAGGAGTTGGTCGAGGTAGTCGGCGTCGCCATCGATCGGGTCCGACGCTCCGATCCCCGGCTTGTCGAACACGACGAGATGGCCGGCCTGGGCCAAGGTCTGCAGCATGAGCGCGTACATGCGCTCCTCGTCCAGCAACTCCATGGCCGCAGTGGCCGTGTAGAAGTGGACGATGGACGGTCCGTCGACGGCGGAGAGCTCGCGATAGGCGATCTCGCCGCCACCCCCGAGCTGCGCGAACTTGATGCTGGTCATCGTCCCTCCCGCTGATCATGCTGGCACGGTTCGGTTGGTGCCTGACTCCGCGGGTCATCGGACGCGTCCGCGGGCGCGTTCGGCGGCCGACCGGGCTTCCGAAACCTGTCACACCTCGCCGGTACGCTCGAGGGACCGCTTCGCTCTCCGGCGTCGTCCCTCGAGCAGGGTCTTCCCATGCCCCAGGTGAGGGGAGGTGGCTCGCCGATTCAGCGGCCTCGAACGGTGTTCTCACCTGGAGTTGCTTCATGACTGTCACGACCCCGCGGACGCGTCCGCCCGGCCCGCTCGCCACGGGTTTGGCAACCCTCCACTGACGGGTTGGCTCGATGTGCGCCGCAGCCTGACCAGCAGACCTCGCAAAAGGCAGTCTCGGACGTCGGTTTCCGGACGCGTGTCAGTCCGGAGCCCGTAGCGTGACAACCATGACCGACACGATGACCACGCTGATCCTCGTCAGGCATGGGGAGTCGAACGTCACCGTCCGCCGGGTGTTCGGCGGCGAGCAGTCGTGTGACGGGCTGTCCGATCTGGGTCGGCGCCAGGCCGAGGCGCTGCGGGACCGGTGGGCCACAGGCGGCGAGCCCCAGGTCGATGCGCTCTATGCGAGCACGCTGCCGCGTGCCCATGAGACCGCCGAGATCATCAACCCCGCTCTGGGTGACCTGCCGATCCAGATCGAACAGGACCTCGAGGAACATCGGCCCGGCGAGCTGGACGGGATGCGGTTCGATCAGGTGCAGGAGCACCACGGGCCCGTCGACTTCCGCACCAGGCCGCACCGGCCGATCGGTCCCGGGACCGAGACGGTGCTGGAGTTCTTCGATCGCACCGCACGGGCCTTCGAACACATCCTCCACGACAACGTCGGCAGGACGGTTGTCGTGGCGTGCCACGGCGGCGTCATCGACATCGCCTTCCGCCACTTCCTCGATCTCCCTCGACGCGGCATGTTCGACCTCTGGACGCTCAACACGTCGCTGACCGAGTTCCGGGTCGACGACACCGGCGACACCCGCGGGCGGTGGACTCTGGTGCGCTACAACGACCACGCTCACCTCGCCGGTCTGCCCAGCGAGACCCCTCGGGACTGACCGCGGGGGCGGCTACTCGATGACGATCGCCCCGGCTTCGCCGTCGTGGAGCTCGCCGATGGCGGCCGCTTGGTGGCCCGCGTCGGCCAGTTCCGCCAGAGCCAGCGTCACCTGACCGGGTTCGCAGCCGAACAGGAGGCCGCCGGAGGTCTGGGCGTCGGCGAGGATGATGCGCTCGTCGTCGGTGCCGCCGCTGACGTGATCGGCCACGGCCTCGAGGTTGCGCATCGTTCCTCCCGGGATGAACCCGGCGTCGAGCAGATCCTGCGTGCCCGGAAGCAGCGGCACGGCCTCGGCGTGGATGCGGGCCTGCACGCCGCTGGCGACGCCCATCTTGTGCAGGTGGCCCAGCAGGCCGAAGCCGGTGACGTCGGTGGCGCCCTCGGCGCCGGCCGCGAGCGCGACCCGAGCGGCGATGTCGTTGAGGCGCGTCATCTCGGTCACACCGGCGCGGTAGCCCACCGCCAGCTCGCCCTCGCCCTCGATGGCCAGCGGATCCAGTCGCTTGACCGCCGTCGCCAACAGGCCGGTGCCGATCGGCTTGGTGAGGATCAGGGTGTCGCCGGGGCGGGCCGTCGCGTTGGTGAGGATGCGGTTGGCGTCGACCTCGCCGGTGACCGCCTGGCCGTACATCGGCTCGGGGCCGTCGACGGTGTGACCGCCGGCCACGACCCATCCGCCGGCCTGGGCGGCATCGGCGCCGCCGGCCATGACCTCGCCCAGGAGGTCGAGCGACAGCTCGTCGCGGGGCCAGGCGACCAGGTTGAGCGCGAACAAGGGCGTGCCGCCCATCGCGTACACGTCGCTGACAGCGTTCGTCGCCGCGATGCGGCCCCAGGTGCGGGGGTCGTCGACGATGGGCGTGAAGAAGTCGGCAGTCGAAACCAGGGCGCGACCGTCCGGACGGCGCCACACGGCGGCGTCGTCTCCGGTGTCGGTGCCCACGAGCAGGTCGGGGTGCGAGTTCGAGTCCAGATGGCGCAGAACCTGCGCCAGGTCGTCAGGACCGAGCTTGCACGCTCAACCGGCGCCGTGGCTGTAGGCCGTGAGGCGTGGTGACGGCTTGTCCACGGCGCCCACGGTATCCCGACGCTGTCAGCTGACGGTGGTCGTCCCCGGCTGTCGAGGGAGGTGGTCGACGGTGCGGAGGATGACCCGGGTCGATGTCTCGCGGACACCGAGCTCCTCCTTGAGGTGGCGGATCACGCGCTCGATGCCGTCGATGCCGGGCGTCGCGATGCGGATCTGGTAGTCGAAGCGACCCGTCAGATGGAAGGCGTCGATCACCTCGGGCATCGCTGCGATGGCCTCGTCGATCTCGAAGATGCCGGCGGCGGGGTCCAACTGCACCTCGACGATGGCCTGCACCGGGGTGCCCGCGACCTCGGGGTCGATCAGCGCCGCGTACCCGGTGATGACGCCGTCGGCCTCGAGGCGACGCACCCGGTCCGAGGTGGCGCTGGGGGACAGGGCGATGCGTTCGGCCAGTTCTCGGATCGCCATCCGGCCATCGCGAGCGAGGTTGCCGATGATCGAACGGTCGATGCTGTCCAGTGCCGTCATATTCACGGAGGATACCGCTTCAGAGCGCCTGATTCAGGTGCCCGTGCGGCTCAGCCCGTGTCATCGTCGGCCCATGGACATCATGGTCGGTTTCGTCGTGGGGGTGATGGTGGTCGCCCCGGTCGGTCCCATCTCGCTGTTGCTCATCACGATCGGTCTCGAGCGTGGTGCGGGTGCCGGTGTGCGCGCCGGCCTCGGCGTGGCCGCGGCGGACGCGGCGCTGCTGCTCCTGGTGCTGGCCGCGGCCGATCGACTCACCGCGCTCGATCCGGCCTGGCAGCGCGGGATCGAGGTGGCCCTCGGGGTCGGTCTGGTGCTGATCGGGCTCCGGGCGGTCATCGCCAGGTCCGGCATCACCCAGGCGGTCGAGCGGATCCAACGGCCGGGCCGCGTGTTGATGATCGCCACACTGGCCAACCCGATGACGGTCCTGGCCTGGTTGGGGCTGATGGTCGCGCTCGGGTCGGAGCTGGGCCAGGGCTGGGCGCTGGCGCGGACCGGGCTCGGGATCGTGCTGGCCAGCCTGGCGTGGCACACGGCGTTGGGTGCGGCGTCGGGCTCGCTCGGCGCCCGGCTGAGCCCCGGTCGCCGCGTGCTCGTCCAACGGGCCTCGGGGCTGGCGATGGTCGGTCTCGGCGTGCTGCTGGCAGCCTGAGGCCGATACCGTCCTGGCGTGCTCGACGGGACCCTGATCGACGCCTACGACGCCGACGGTGCCGTCTGCGTTCGGAGCGTTCTCGACGAGCGGTGGCTCGATCTGCTCCGCGACGGCGTCGCCGCCAACATGTCGGACCCGAGCGAGTACTCGTGCGAATACACGCCCGATGGTGCCCCGGGCCGCTTCTGGGACGACTACTGCAACTGGCAGCGCATCACGCAGTACCGGCGTGTCCTGTTCGAGTCAGCCCTGGCCGAGGTGGCCGGGCGGCTGATGCGATCGACGACCTCGCGACTGTTCCACGAGCACGTCCTGGTCAAGGAGGCCGGCACGGCCGACGTGACGCCGTGGCATCACGATCAGCCGTACTACTGCGTCGACGGCGATCAGAACATCAGCCTCTGGGTGGCCCTCGACCCGGTGCCGATCGAGACGTCCCCGAGGTTCGTCGCCGGCTCCCACCGAGGGCCGATGTACGTGCCGCGCAAGTTCGTCAGCCACGAGCCGTACCCGTTCGACGGCTACGACCCGGTGCCCGACATCGACGCCGAGGTCGACCGGCACCGCCTCCTCCAGTGGGCGGTCGAGCCGGGCGACGTCATCGCCTTCCACATGAGGACGCTGCACGCAGCGTCGGGCTCCGCAACCCGCCGGCGGGCCTTCTCGGCCCGGTTCGTCGGCGACGACGCCACCTACGCCGTGCGGCCGGCGGAGACGTCGCCGCCGTTCCCCGACGTGGCTGCGGTCCTGGCGCACGGCGATGCGCTCGACCACCCCTCGTTCCCGGTGATCTGGTCCACCTGACGTCGAGTCACCAGGTCATCCAGTGTCCAGCTGACGTCGAGTCACCAGGTCATCCAGTGTCCGTCGTTGACGTCGAGTCACCAGGTCATCCAGTGTCCGCCGTTGACGTCGAGTCACCAGGTCATCCAGTGTCCAGCTGACGTCGAGTCACCAGGTCATCCAGAGTCCGCCGTTGACGTCGAGGCTGGTCCCCGTGACGGCGCAGGACAGCTCGGATGCGAAGAACACCACCGCACCCGCGATCTGTTCGGAATCGGGGATGAATCGCAACGCGATCTCGCCGGCCACGCGGTCGTACTCGTCCTGGTAGGTCGTTCCCGCCTGCTCCGCCAGGGACTCGAGGTACCAGCGGACCGAGTCGCCCATGATGTAGCCGGGGCACACGGCGTTCACCCGGATGCCGTCGGGGCCGACCTCCTGCGCCATCGTGCGGGTCACCGACGTCAGGGCCGACTTGGCCGCCGCATAGGCGCCGAAGTTCGGCCGGTTGTTGCGAATGGAGAGGGTCGCGATGTTCACGATCGAGCCCATGCCCTGCGTTCGCATCGTCGGGAGCACGGCCCGGCTGAACCGCACCGCCTGCGTGCAGTTCATCTCCAGGCTCTCGTTCCAGTCGGCCATGTCCATGCCCTCGAGCGTGGCGAACGGCGGCTGCTTGAACGCGTTGTTGACCAGCGTGTCGACGCGGCCGAACTCCTCGATCGTGGTCGCGACGAGGCGGAGGACCTGCTCGTCGTCGGTCACATCCGTCGGGACGGGAAGGGCGCGCCGCCCCAGTTCCCGAACCTCCGCGGCGACGGCGTCGAGCCGGTCGGCGGACCGTGCCGCCAGCACGATGTCGGCGCCCTGTCGAGCGCAGGCGAGCGAGATGTCGCGGCCCATCCCCGGTCCGATACCGGACACCACGACCACACGGCCTTCGAGCAACATCGACGAGCCCCCGATGGTTGGCGGACGGGGGAACCGTAGCGGTCGGTGTCAGAGGGCGCTCTGTGCGGCAGAACCGGCGTTCTGCGGCGACCAGACCGCGATCTCGCCCTCGGCGACCAGCGTGGGCTCGAGGAACGTCCCGACCTGGTGATTCCAGATGCCGCGCTCACCGGTGAACGGGTCGGTGCCGGCATAGGTGAAGAGCGCACCGTCCGGCGACCAGAACGACACGCTCTGATCGAGCTGATCGAACCCGGGCACGTACTCGCACGCCAAGGTCGGGGTGGGGATGAACACCGGGCCCTGGGCGAAGTCCGTCCCTGTCCAGAACTGGACCTGCCATTGAGCCGTCTCCGAGGCGCAGTTGCCGTCGCCGGGGTCGAGCTCGAGGATCCACGCGAGCTGGCCGTCGCCGGACCACCAGAACGCCCTGACGGGGAAGGGGCTCTGGAAGTCACCGGGAGGCGGGTAGAGGACGAACGGGTCCCCGCCGAACAGCGCCATGATCGTCAGCTGGTTCCGCGGAATCGGGTCGATGTCGTCGACGATCTCGTCGCGTTGGAACGACGCGGTGATGACGTCGGGGACCGGCGCCAGCGACGGGTCGATCACGTGCAATGCGATGAGTCCGGACTCGGCCGAGGCCGAGAACTGCAGGTAGCCGTCGTAGGTGATCAGTGCCCGCCGACCCCCGCCCTCGGCGCCGGCGACCACGAGGAACTCCTCGCCGTCGCGGCGGTCGGCGTAGATGAGTTGGGTCGGGTCGTCGAGCCAGGTCGGGGCCTGGAACCGACCGGGATTCTGCTCGAGGACCTGGGATGGGCCGTCGATCGGGACGAGGTCGAGACGCAGCCCGGTGGCGTTGACGAGGAACCCGTCGGCGTCGGTGTTCCAGGCGAACCAGTACGGCGCTCCCTGGTCGATCGCCCGGTAGCCGAGCTCGCCGTCGACGTCGACGACGCCGAGCTCGAACACGCCGGCCGGCACCCGACTGAGTGTGGCCACCTGGCTGCCGGACACGTCCCACTCGAGATGGAACGGCTCGTCCCGCAGCGCGATGTCGCCCCAGGCGGAGCCGTCGAAGCGCGACGTTCGGACCGAGACCGCATCGCCGGACCGCTCGGCGGCCACCCAGGCCAGGCGGTTGCCGTCGTCGGACCACCGCGGCGAGTGATTGAACCGACCCTCGTCGGGGTTCGTGAGCGGGATGGCATTCGTCCCGTCGCCCAGCATCGTCACCAACTGTCCCTCGACGGTCTGGACCGCGAGCCGCGGGCCGAGCTCGAACTCGGTGTCGTCGGGGATGTCCGCTCGTCCCACCGGTTCCGGAGTGGGTGTCGGCGAGGGTGCCGGCGTGGCCGTGGGTCCGGTCTGGTCCGTCTCGGCCGCCTCCGGCGTGGGGCCGGCGATGTCGGGGACCGACACGTCGATCGGCGTGGACCCGCAGGCCGCGGCCACCACCGCACCCGCGCAGAGCGCGACGACGAAACCGATCAGGGGGCGGGGGCGCACGGCTGTCAGCGTACCGGTGCCGATTTCGGCATCGAGGTCGGTCCGGGGCCGCGTTCGCTGCCCCGCGTCAGTCGGAGGTGAAGCCGCTCCAGGCGCGCCCGTCCCACCAGCGAAGCCCCGCCTTCTTGAGCGGGTCCGGGTACCAGCCCGGGGCGATGCCGGGGTCGGAGTCCTCCGTGGCGACCGCGGCGAGCCCAGCGACCTCGGCCCAGTTGTCCGGGCCGGCCAGCGGGGCCGCCGTCGCGGTGGCGGCTGCGGCCGGGGCGGCCGACGCGGCCGGTGCGCCGGCAGCCACGTCGGCGGTGCGCACCGCTGCCAGCTGGGCCTCCGACGGACCCTCGTAGGGCGTCAGTCCCTCCATCCGACGCAGCACGTCGATCCGTTCGTGGAGCGGTGGGTGAGTGTTGAACATGTCGTTGAACCGGCGACCCTTGTGGTGCCGCTCGTGATCGTCGGGCGCCTCGATCCACAGGTGGGACGTCGCATGTGAGGTGCGGCGGATCACGGTGACGTCCGCGTCCAGTTTCTCCAACGCGCGCCGCAAGCCCTCCGGGTTGCGGGTCAACTCGACGGCGGACGCGTCGGCGAGGCCCTCCCGGCTCCTCGAGATGGCGGCCCGCAGCAGTCCCGCCGCGAGGGGAGCGAGGATCACGACGAAGAGGAAGCCGGCGACCATGAGGATCGCCTGCGCCTGGTTGTTGTTGTCCCGGTTGTTCCGGCGGCCACCCGACAGGCCGCCGAAGTAGAGCATGCGCCAGAAGATGTCGGCGATGAGCGCGATGGCCCCCGCCGTCGCGACCGCCACGGTCATGACCCGGATGTCGTTGTTGCGGATGTGCGCCATCTCGTGGGCGATGACGCCCTGCAGCTCGTTGCGGTCCAGCTTCGCCATGAGCCCCGTGGTCGCCGCGATCGCCGCGTGATTCGGATCCTTGCCAGTGGCGAACGCGTTCGGCGCCGGATCGTCGACCACGTAGACCCTGGGCTTGGGGAGGCCGGCGGCGATCGCCATCTCCTCCACGAGGTTGTGCAGCCGAGCGTGTTCCTGGGGGTCGGCGGGCTGGGCGCGGGTCGACGCCAGTGCGATCCGGTCCGACGCCTGATAGCTCGCGAAGGTGCCGCCGAACGCGATCACCAGGGCCACGACCGCGGCGACGATGCCGCCGATGGTGATGAAGGTGACGATCAGGCACACGAGCAGCAGCAGGAGAAAGCTGCAGATCAGCAGGATCCAGGTGGTGCGCCGGTTCTTGGACTGGAGATCTCGGAAGTCGGTGCTCATCGCCGTGCTCGCCGGGCCGCCCGGCTCGTGCCATCATCCGTCGGAGACATCGTCCTTCGGAGGGTACCGGCCCCCGGAGGGCCTCACCGGCCACCGGCTCCGTCGTCATCACGCATGGACCAGCACGAGCACGAATCCGAGGAACGCGGCCTCCCGGTCCAACACGTCCTGACGGACACGTCGGACCGGACCACGGCACTCCTGTGGGCCGGTGCGAGCGCCGCCTTCTTCGGTGCGTTGGCGGTCGTGGCCCTCGTCGTCGCCGACCCGCCCCTGTGGTTGCTGATCGCGCTCGGCGCGTTGGGTCTGGTCGCCCTCATCGTGGCCTGGGCGCGCGTCAGGGTCTGGGCCGGTTGGGCGAACCCGCAGCTGTTCATGCCGTCGTCGGCCCCGCTCAATCTCGGCGACCGGGTCGTCGCCCGAGTCCGTCGCGCCGCCCGGGGCCGCGCCGACCTGGCGGGGCTCACCGTGACCGCCGAGGTGATCGTCCTCGAGCGCGTCCGCCACGGCGGCAGCTGGGAGCCGGCGGAACAGATCGTCTACCGGGCGCCGGCGGAGGTGACCCTGATCGACGGCAACGCCCGCGTGGTCGAGGCTGACATCGCGCTCGAGATCCCCCTGGCCGAGGCGCCGCCGTCGCTCGACCTGTCTCACAACGAGGTCGTGTGGGAGTTGCTCGTCGACATGCGTGCGCCCAATGCACCCGACGACCTGAGCACCTTCGCCATCGACGTCGCACCGCAGGTGGCCGATCGTCTCCAACGCGGTGGGGCCGGTCGATGACCGTCGACCTCGACGCCGCGGCGGCCGAGTGCGGCGGGTCGGTGGCCGGCACGGTCCACGCCGTCGGTGGCGGACCGGTCGAGGTGCACCTCAGATGGTCGACCAGCGGACATGGGACGACCGACGCGGCGACGGTGGAGACCGTCGAACTCGCGGGCGGTGGCGGGCGCTTCGCGTTGCCCGTCCCGGAGGACGGCCCGATGAGTTTCGCGGGCAAGCTGATCTCGGTCAGGTGGGAGGTGGCGGCGCTCTCGGGTGACAGCGAGGAGGTCGCCGAGGTCACGATCCTGCCGCGTGGCGGGCTCACGGTCTGGGTGCGGAACGTCGCACCGCCACCGGCCGGCTGACGGCCCGACCGGCTCAGGGTGGCGTGGCCGACGAAGCTCTCGATCGTCGCGCCGCCGATGAAACCGTGGCGCCGCAGGTTCCGCTCCGAATCCCCACCCTCGGCGGCGGTGGTGAAGGCGAGATCACACCCGAGGCGCTCGGCGTGGGCCAGGCGATGGGCCAGGAGCGCGGCCTGCACGCCTCGGCGTCGTTCGGCTGGCAGTGTCGACATGCCCCCGAGCATCGCCACGCCGTCGGCGACGGTCATGCTCGCGCAGCCCAGCGTTCGACCGTCCCCGCGGTCGTGGGCGATCGCCATGTGCTCGCCACCGGCGGCGTAGGCGGCCGCGGCGAAGGCGTCGGACGCTCGGCGAGCGTGTGAGCTCGTGTGGCCCCACGCGGCGAGCGCGGTGGCCTGCCAGTGGGCGAGGTCCTCGGGCGATTCGACCGGCCGGATCGTCACGTCGGCGGGCGCGTCGATCGTGGGCTCGGTCGACGGTCTGATCAGACACGAGATCGCCGCTGACCGGTCGACGGCGAAGCCTGCCGCCTCGACCCGGCGCACCGTCGTCGCCGAGGTGGTGCGGCTGATCTCGATCGCGGCGGGCACGCCTGCATCGCGGCTGGCCGCGTCCAGATGCTCGAGATCCGTCGTGTCGACGTCGACGGTCAGCCCGGTCGCCATCGCCTGGTTCACGTACATGCCTCGTCCGGCCAGCACCAGCCACCCGCCGGCGAGGGGAGCGACGCTGCTGTTCCAACTGGGATCCTGCGCCGCCAACGATCTGGTGTGGTCGGCGGCGTTCCGGGCCCTGACGAGGAGAACCCGGTTCAGGTCGGCCATCGCCACAGCATGGCCCATCGTGGCCCGGAGACGCCCGATGTGGGGTCCCGCGTGCCGCGCCGAACTAGGGTCCGGCCGTGACGCCGCGCAAGGTCATCATCGACACGGACCCGGGCCAGGACGACGCCCTCGCGATCCTCCTGGCTCTGGGCTCGCCGGAGCTCGACGTGCTCGGGATCACGTGCGTCGCAGGCAACGTGCCGCTGTCGTACACCACCCGGAATGCGCTGTTGGTGTGCGAGCTCGCCGGCCGGACCGACATGCGTGTCTTCGCCGGCTGCGACCGCCCGATGGTCCGCAGGCTCGTGACCGCCGAGGCAGTCCACGGCAAGACGGGCCTGGACGGCCCCGACTGGGCCGAACCGACGATGGAACTCCAGGACACCCACGCCGTCGACTGGATGATCGAGACCCTCCTCGGCGCGGACGACGGCGAGGTCACGATCTGCCCGGTCGGCCCGGTCACCAACGTGGCCATGGCCATGGTGAGGGAGCCGGCGATCATCCCGAAGATCGAGCGGATCGTCACGATGGGTGGCGGCTACTTCGTCGGTGGGAACGTCACGCCGGCCGCGGAGTTCAACGTCTACGTCGATCCGCACGCTGCCGACGTGATGTACCGATCCGGTGTGCCGATCGTGACCATGCCGCTGGACGTCACCCACAAGGCACTGATGCGTCGCGAGTGGATCGAATCCGTCGCCGCCCTGGGCGGGGACCTCGGCGAGAAGACCGCGGCGATGTTGTCGTTCTACGAGCGCTATGACGTCGACCGTTACGGCGACCACGGCGGGCCGCTCCACGATCCGGCCACCATCGCCTGGCTCCTCCGGCCCGAGCTCTACGGAGGCAAGGACGTCTTCGTGCAGATCGAGACGCAGTCCGAGCTCACCATGGGCATGACGGTCGTCGACTACTGGGGGGCTCGGCGCCAGGATCCGAACTGCCATTGGGTCAGCGAGGTGGATGCCGACGGCTTCTTCGCGCTCATCCACGACCGGCTGCAGAACCTCGGCGGCTGACACCGCGTCCGCTCCTGCCTCGCCGACCTCACGCCCCTGACGGGGTGGCTCAGCGCTTCTGGCAGACCGGACAGAAGGTCGTCGTGCGAGCGTCGAGGACGAGCTTGCGCAGTTCGGTGCCGCAGGCCACGCACGGCTCACCGTGTCGGCCGTAACAGGCCAGGTGGAACTGGTTGTCGCCGCTGTCGCCGTCGGCGTTGACGTAGTCGCGCAACGTCGTCCCACCGTTGTCGACGCCCTGCCGAAGCACGTGCACGATCGCCTCGTGAAGCGCCGCCGCCTGTTTCTTCGTGATGCGCCGCACACCGGGATGGACGCCGGCGCGAAAACAGGCCTCGTCGGCGTAGATGTTGCCCACGCCGGCGACCGGTCGCTGGCTCAGCAGTTGCGTCTTGAGATGTCGGTTGCTCCGCTTGACCGCGGCGTAGAGGTGGTCGGGCGTGAATTCGTCGTCGAACGGCTCGGGGCCGAGTGTGGCGAGGGCGCCCTCGTACCGTCCGTCGGCGGCCACCCGGATCCGGCCGAACCGACGGACGTCGCGATATGCGAGGAACGTGTCGTCGTCGAATCGCCACCATGCGCGGAGGTAGGGGTCGTCGGGGTCGCCGTCGGGCAGGAGCTGACCGGTCATCCCGAGGTGGACGACCAGTTCGCGGTCGTCGTCGAGCCCGATCAGCAGAAACTTGCCGCGGCGTCCGACGGCCTCGACCGCAGCGCCGACGATCTCGGTCGCGGGCGTGAACTTGCCTGAGGGGAACGCTCCGGCGTCGACGACGGTGCGCCCACGGAGGATCGGGTCCAGCTGGCGGCGGATCGTCTCCACTTCGGGTAGCTCCGGCACCCGGCGACGATACCGTTCCCTCGATGCCGCCCACCGACGATCAGCGCACCGGCGAGGACGAGCCGGTCTTCGTCGAGGTCCTCGCGGCCGTGGCGACCCTGGCCGATCTCCCGGACGAGAGTCGGAGAGCCGCCTGGGCGTCATCGGTGCTGGGGGTCTGGGCCGAGGACCCGAGGTCCGCCGAGATCGACGCGGAGTTCGTCGCGTGGCTCGAGGCGTCGGCCGATCCCTCGGCATCGGCGATGCTGACGGCGATCACGCCACTCGTCGAGACCCGCGACGGGGACGGTGTCGCCACGCGGGCCTGGGTCGTGGACGACGGCGAGGGGCGGTCTGTGGGTGTCGGCTTCCGGGCCGTCGACGGGTCCGAGCACTCCCTGCTCGCCGATCTGTACAGCGGCGAGCTGGCGTCGCTCGTCGTCGCTCCGGGCCCCGAGGAGCTGTTCGACGGCGCCGAGGACGTCGTGGCGCCGCTGCCGCTCGACGTCGGAGACGCCGCGGCCGAGATCGCGGCGGCGTGGCGCCGGCTCGCCGCCGGCGGCGCGCCGATTCCGGACTCGGTCTTCGTCAACGGGGCGCTCGCTCGCGCCCGCCTCCGTTTCCTGGTCGAGGGAGACGTCGATGATCTCGGCCGTGGTCGAGAGGGTCAGGCGATCGAGGATCCGATCGATCCGGCCGAACGCGCCGAGCTCGATGCGTGGGCGATCTCGGTGCTCGACGGCGCCGGGGTCGGGGATGGGCGTGACGCACCCGGGGCACTCGGCGATCCGCTGGACCCCGACCGCATCGCCACGTATCCCGCTGCCGAACAGGAAGCCTTCCGAGCTCTCGAGTGGGCCGACTGGCTCGGGGTCGTCCTCGGTCTCGTCCGCACGCCTGTCGGAACGCAGGTCGAACCGACGATGCTCATCGACCTCGTGAACCGGTGTCCCGAGGTGACGTCCACGATCCCGAAGAAGGACCGCTCGTACTTCGAGTGGGCATGGTCGATGGTCGTGCCGGCGTGGCGCCGCCTGGGCGTGCTCGACGACGACCATCGCCTCACCGAGGGCGGCGCAGCGATGCTGGTCGGGTCGCTCCGCCGCGCCTGGTCCGCCTAGCGCCGCAGCGCCCGGCCGGCGCGAACCGCGGCCACCGCCACGGCCACGTGGGTCCCCGCGCCCGCCATCGCCGCGCCGGTGCCCATCCGCCCGCCTTCGCCCGCGGCGACCACGAAGGCGGTGGCCCCGTCTGCGCTGCGGACCTCGCCGACGTCGACGAGCTTGGCCTCCTGGGCCACGGCGGCGAGCGCCGCCTGGGCCACCGCGATCTGTGCGGATCCCGCGGACCCGAAGCCGACCTCGGCCGCGACGGTGACCTCCGCGTGGGCGGCCTGCCCCGCCTGATCGAGGACCAGGTGGACGTGCTCGTCCACGCGCGGGGCGACATCGTGGTCGTGGATGACCGGGGCGTACACCGAACAGAAGTCGACCAGTCGGCCGAGGCGGTCGTCTCCCATCGCCTCGTCGGCGAAGAAGAACGTCCCCCTCGACCGGGTGCCCTCGGTGACGACAGCCGTCGCCGCCAGATGCCCGAAGGAGAACGTGTGCCGGCCGAGGTCGCCCTCGGCGATGGAGCCGAGGGCGGTGAAGAGTTGGTAGGCCTGGGTCGGGTGCAGGCTCCGCATCTCGGGAGAGCGGAGTGCGACCGAGACATCGACTCCGCGGACGTGGACGTACCCGCACAAGCCGAGTCGGCCCCCGCCGGACAGCGATGTGAGCGCCGACTCGATGAATCTCCCACGGAGCGACTCGTCCCGGGGCGCGTCGGGGCCCGTGAAGATCGCGGCCAGGCCGCGACCCAATCCGCCTTGGGTGGCTCTCATCGAAGCGCCGTGGCGGGGCGAGGAGTCCCTGATTCGCCCATGAGCGAGGTCATGGTATGCCGTCGCGCCCTCGCGGCCGGGCGACCCGACGGCTTGCCGGTCGGCCGAGCCGGGGCGATGATCTCCCGATGACCGACCTGCCGCTGCCGAACGCATCCCACGACCTGGTCGGTCAGGTCGCGCTCGTGACCGGCGCGACCTCGGGTCTCGGGTGGCGATTCGCCCGCGTCCTCGCCGCGGCAGGCGCGACGGTCGTCCCGGCCGGCCGGCGTCGGGAGCGCCTCGACGAGCTGGCGGCGGTCATCGAAGACGATGGCGGCGTGGCCCATCCGGTCGTGCTCGACGTCAACGACGACGAGAACCTCGTCGCCGCGGTCGACCACGCCGAGGCGGTGGCGGGCACGGTCACGACCCTGGTCAACAACGCGGGCATCCCCGACGCACAGCGAGCCCACAAGATGTCGACCGAGTTGGTCGACAGGGTGCTCGGCACCAACCTCCGGGCGCCGTATCTCCTCTCCTGTGAGGTGGCCCGGCGTCTGATCGCGGCCCAGATGCCCGGCCGGATGGTCAACATCGGCTCACAGTCCGGCTTCAACTACGACGGCCACGGCGCAGCGCTCTACTCGATCACCAAGGCCGGGATCGCCCGCATGACCGAAGTCCTGGCCGTCGAGTGGTCTCGCTACCACATCAACGTCAACGGCATCGCTCCCGGCGCGTTCGAGTCCGAGATGATGGACGGGATGATCGAACGCATGGGCGACTTCAGCGGCGCGATGCCGCGGAAGCGCCTCGGAGTGCCGGCCCAGCTCGACTCGACGCTGCTGTATCTCTGCTCGCCCGCCTCCGATGCCGTCACCGGAACGATCATCCGCGTCGACGACGGCCAGAGCTCCCGATGATCTCCACGACCCGAAGAGGAATCCATGACCGACGAACTGCTCTACGACGTCACCGACCGGGTGGCGACCATCACCTTCAACCGACCGGATCGGATGAACACCATCACGCCGCGGATGCTCAACGACCTGTCGGCGCGGCTGATCGAGGCGGACCAGGACCGTGACGTCCGGGTGATCGTCATCACCGGCGAGGGCCGGGCGTGGTGTGCGGGCCTCGATGTCGCCGCGGCCGCGTCGGGCGACGGGATCGGCGGTGGTGGGGGCGCCGGCGCGACCGGTGACTTCAACCTTCGCGACGCGCCGCCGGTGGTGTTGCACAAGATCGACACGCCGACGATCGCGGCCCTGAACGGCGGGGCCGCCGGCTACGGCATGGACATCGCACTCGGTTGCGACCTGAGGATCGCATCGGAGAAGGCCAAGCTGTCGGCCGCATACACCGCCCGTGGTCTGGTCCCCGAGAGCGGCGGAACGTGGCTGCTGCCGCGGATCATCGGATGGTCGAAGGCCGCCGAGCTGCTCTTCACTGCCAAGACGCTCACCGCCGAGGAGGCGCTGGACTTCGGCCTGGTGAGCCGGGTCGTCGCTCCCGACGAGCTGCCCGACGCCGCACGAGCGCTGGCCGGCCAGGTGGCGGCCAACGCGCCGCTCGCGATCCGGGCCGCCAAGCGTCTGATGCGCTCGGCGATGAGCGAGGACCACGAGGAGCACATCCAGCGCCAGTACCTCGAGCTGCTGCTGCTCTTCCAGAGCAAGGACTTCCAGGAAGGGCTGCACAGCTACCTGGAGAAGCGCCCCGCCGAGTTCGAGGGCCAGTAGCGGTCAGTCGCCGACTGCGGACCTCAGGCCTCGCTGATCGCGATCAGCGAGGCGTTCACGATGTTGCCGGCCGAGATGCCGGTGATCTCGTGCAGATCGGCGATCGTGCCCGATTCGCCGAACCGGTCGACGCCCAGCGCGTACTGACGCGTCCCCAGCGCGGAGCCGACCCAGGAGAGCGCGTGGCTGGCGGCGTCGTGCACGCTGACCACCGGTCGGTCGCGCTCCTCGGGCGGCACCAGTCGGTGCAGCTGGCTGACGGATCGCACGACGGGGGAGCCGGTGGCGGCGGCGTAGCGCGCCCGCCAGCTGGCGTACGCCCGGTCCGGGCTGGTCAGGTGCACGACGGTGGCCTGGACCCCCTCGTCGTCGAGCTCGTGCGCGGCGGCGAGCGCCTCCGGTGCCATGGCGCCCGTGGTGACGATGGTGACGGCCGGTCTGCCGTCGGGCTCACCTTCGCGGAGGCGGTAACCGCCGGCCAGGACGTGGCGACGCAGGACGTCCTCGCCGAGTCGCTCGAGCGCTGACCCGAACGGGGCCTGGTCGATGGGTCGGGTCGACAGGCGGAGGTACGTGCTGGTGCCCCCGGGGCGGCTCAACTGTTCGATCGCATCACACAGGAGCCAGTCCACCTCGGTCGCGTAGGCCGGCTCGGCGTAGTGGAGATTCGGCATCTCGGCCCCGACCGACGCGGTGATCGTCGACTGGTGCGCGCCACCTTCGGGGGCCAGGGTCACGCCCGACGGTGTGCCGGTCACGATGAACTTCGCGTCGTTGTAGAGCCCGTAGACGAGCGCGTCGAGTCCCCGCAGCACGAACGGGTCGTACACGGTCCCGATCGGAAAGAGCTGCTCGCCGTGGTGCTCGTGACTGAGGCCCAGCTGGCCGAGCAACATGAACAGGTTCATCTCGCTGATCCCCAGCTCGATGTGCCGACCGCTCGGATCCGGTGCCCACCTGAGCAGCCGATCGGCCCCGCCGTGGTCGTCGCGGACGGTCGGGGAGTACACCCCGGTCTTGTTGATCCAGCCCCCCAGGTTGGTCGAGATCGACACATCGGGCGCGGTGGTGACGATGCGATCGCCGACTCCATCGACGTCGGCCAGGCCGGCGAGCACCCGACCGAACGCCTCCTGGGTGGAGACGCTGCCGGAGATGGCGGGAGGACGGATCCCGGCGGGTACCGCCGGCATCGGCCTGGGTACGGGCGCCGGGTTGTTGATGTCGCCACCGACGGCGGCGCAGACCTCGCCGGCGTTGCTGTCGGCCGGGAAGCGCGACCACTCGTCCGCCTCGGTGAGGCCGACCTCGCTGCGGAAGTCGTCGATCTGGTCCGGCGTCAAGAGCGCCGCGTGGTTCAGGGGGTCGCCGGCGATCGGCAGGCCCCAGCCCTTGATCGTGTAGGCGAAGACGACCGAGGGTCGGTCCGTGACGCCGTCGCACTCGGCGAAGGTGTCGAGGAGCAGACCGAGGTCGTGGCCGCCGAGGTCGGTCACGAGGTGCTTCAGCCCGACGTCGTCGAGCGGTGCCACGACCTCGGCCAGCGCCGGATCGGCCCCGTTCAACAACTTCTCGCGGACCGCCGGCCCGTCGAGCGCGAAGAGCGACTGGTAGGCCTCGTTGGACATGGCGTCGATGCGTTGTGCCAGCAGGTCGCCACCGGGTGCGGCGAAGGCCGCCTGGAGTCGGGACCCGTACTTCGCTTCCGCCACGTGCCAGCCCGCGTCGGCGAAGAATCGCTTGAGGCGGATCGCCGCGATGTCCGGGATCACGCGGTCGAGGCTCTGGCGATTGAGGTCGACGACCATCGTGAAGTTCCCGAGCCCCTGTGTCGCGGGATCGGCGATCGCCTCCCACACGTTGCCCTCGTCGAGTTCCGCGTCGCCCACCAGCGCGATGAAGCGGGCGTCGGGCCGTTCGCCGAAGTGCGAATCCACGTACCGGCGGGTCAGCGAGGAGAAGAGCGGGGCCACGGCCCCGAGCCCGACCGAGCCGGTGGAGAAGTCCGAGACGTCGGGGTCCTTCGTCCTCGACGGGTACGCCTGGAGGCCGCCGCGCTCGCGCAGGCGGGTGAGATACGACGCGTCCAGCTCGCCCGTCAGGTACTTGATGGCGTGGTAGACGGGCGACGCGTGGGGCTTGACCGCGACCTTGTCCTCGCCGCCGATGTGGCCGAACCACAGCGCCGTCATGACGGACACCATCGAGGCGCACGACGCCTGGTGGCCGCCGACCTTGACCTGGGTGTCGCCACGTCTGTTGGCCGCGTCGACGATGCGGGTGGCCAACCACAGCACTCGCTGCTGGATGGTTTCGAGCGTTGCAATGTCAGGCTTGGTCACATTCAGGATTCTTTCGCCCCGCGGTGGCATGTCGGCTCATCATGACTACTGTCAACGCCGTCTCACAACCGAGTCCGCACATCGCGGGTTCCTCAGAGGGGGGAAGATGAAGAGAAGTCTCTGGATGCGACTGCTTGCAGCGCTCTTCGTATTCGCGCTCGTCGCGGCTGCCTGTGGCGGCGATGACGACGACGAGGGCACTGACGACGGCGGATCGGTGCTCACCGAGGAGCCGGCGGAGGAACCCGCAGAAGAGCCGGCGGCGGAGCCCGCCGATGAAGAGCCCATGGACGATGAAGAGCCCATGGACGACGAAGAGCCCATGGATGACGAAGAGCCCATGGACGACGACATGGGCGGTCTCGCCGATGACGCCGTCGACGGTCGCGGCGCCGAGCGTCTCGAGTCGGTGATCAACAATCCGCCGGGGCCGGCGGACGAGTCGTTGGAGCCGGTCGTGATCACGATGGCGAACCTCGAGGGTGATGCCCTGGGTTCGTTCCCCGAGATCCGTGAGGGCCTCGAGATCGCCGTGAACGACATCAACAACAACTGGGGTGGCATCGGCGGTCGTCCGGTCGAGCTCGAGGTCTGTGTGCACGGCTTCGATCCGAATGCGGCGACGAAGATCGGCACGGTCTGGATCGTCGGCACACCAGCACCCAGGAACGTCGGCCACAGCGCCGGCGTGAAGAACTCGA
>JBCCFK010000040.1:0-19508 GCA_039029775.1 Actinomycetota bacterium
CGTCTAACGGAGGGTGGACAGCGCGTCGAACACATCCGGCTCGTCGGTGCGGAGGTAGTCGGCGATCGCCTCGCCGTCGGCCATGGTGCTCCATCCGCCCGACACCTCGTTCGTCACGCAGTGGAGGAACTGGAACCCGGGTGGGATCTCGCGGGTGGGGAGGTCGGTGTGGGCTCCGAGGCGGAGGTCGGTGTTCGCCGTGGAGTTCTGGTCGTTCGACAGGATCTCGGCCTTGACGGGCCAGTCGAGCCCGAAGTTGGTGTCGCGCTGGGCGCCGATGCGGTTCGTGACGTCGAGCACGGCGTGTTCCCCGGTGGGCACGTCGACCAGACGGGCGAGTCCGAACTCCACCATCGCCCGCAGCCACGCGACGAGCGCCCGGTCGTCTTCGAGGACGTCGGGGCCCGAGAAGGTCGGTGGCTCGGGGAGCGTCGCCGGCGTCCAGGTGGTGGTCGGCGGCAGCCACGCGGCGACGTCCTGGCGACCCTCGGCGACGTGGCGCAGCCATCCCGGGTGGAGCGCGCCGGCGTAGCCGTCGGTCCACTCGGCGTGGAGCGCGCCGTCGGCGACCTCGCACGAACGGACGGTCAGATCGTCGGCGAAGCCGACCGGATGTGCCGTGCCCTCGCGGGTGACCGGGTCGACGCCACCTGCGCCCACGACGTTCTCGCGGAGCCACCAGGCGTGCGCTCGGAGCTCGACGCCGTCGGGCCACGAGAGCCGGACGAATTCGCCGTCGATGCGCGCGTCGGCCAGCGGCACCCAGGCGTACTCGTAGAAGTCCGGCGTCAGGATGTCGGTCATGGCGGCAGCTCCACGCTCCGTCATCGTCCCGTTGAACGGGACGTCCTGCTGTGTAGGATTCCAGGGTATGACGCCTCCCCAGTCACCGTCAACGACGGTCGACGCGCTGGCGCCCGGTCCGGTCGAGCGCGCGTTCTCGCTCCTGCAGGCCGTCGTCATCGCGGGCGAGCCCATCGGGGTCCGGGAGCTGGGGCGGCGGGTCGGTCTGCCTCGGTCGACGGTGTCGCGGCTCGTCGCCACGCTCACCGACCTCGGCATGGTCGAACGCACCGCCGACCGGCTCGTCGTTCCCGGTTCGGCGCTGGCCACCCTCCAACTCGACGGCGGACCGACGCCACTCCTGCGCGATCGGCTCCGGCCCTTGCTCGCCGAGCTGGCGGATCTCCATCCCGAGTCGGTGACGCTCGCGGTCGACGACGGCGACGCCGTGCTGTACCTGGTCCAGCTCGACGCCGCCAGTGCGGTTCGAGCGCCCGATGTCCACGCCGAGCGCCACCCGTTCCACGTCGCCGCCTTCGGCCTTGTCCTGATGGCGACCTGGGACGATGAGCGCCTCGACCGGTATCTCGCCGAGGACCTGGCCGCGTTCACACCCCACTCGATGACCGATCCCGCGCACCTGAGGCGGCGCCTCGAGGCGATTCGGCGCGACGGGGCCGTCTGGACCACCGAGGAGTACGACGACGAGGTCAACGGCCTCGCCGCGGTGGTCACCGACGTCGACGGCAACGCCCTGGCCAGCGTCGGATACTTCGGACCGGCCTACCGGCTCAACCGGACGACCTGCCCGGATCTCGCCGACGACCTCGTGGCCGCCGTCGCAGGGAGGGCCAACCCCTGACGCCGGTCGGGCGCGAGGGGTCGCCGACGCGGGTGGCGTCGTAGGCTCCGGGCATGGATCCGTTGACGTACCGGACGGTGCACACCAACGGCGTCGACCTCCAGGTCGCCGTCGCCAACCAGGGTGGGCCACGCGGGCTCGCCTTGCTCGTGCACGGCTTCCCGGAGCACGCCTTCAGCTGGCGGCACCAGATCCCGGCGCTGGCCGAGGCCGGGTACGAGGTCTGGGCGCCGAACACGCGCGGCTACGGCGACTCCGACAAGCCCGAGGCGGTCTCCGCGTACGCGATGGACGAGCTGCTCGCCGACCTTGCCGGCCTGGTCGACGCCGCGGACCGCGAGCACCTGACGCTCGTCGGCCACGACTGGGGTGCTGCCCAGGCGTGGATGTTCGCCATCCGGCGCGTCCGTCCGGTCGAACGGCTCGTCATCATGAACGTGCCCCACCCCGCGTGCATGCGACGTGAGCTGCGCTCGTTCAGACAGCTTCGCAAGTCCTGGTACATCTTCTTCTTCCAGCTCCCCTGGCTGCCGGAGAAGCTGTTCACGTCGCGCAACGCCAAGGCCATCGGCGATGCCTTCACCAACATGGCCGTCGACGATTCGCGATTCCCGGATCGGGTCACCGACGTGTTCCGCGAGAACGCCCGGAAGCCCGGCGCGATCCGGTCGATGGTGAACTACTACCGGGCGGCCATCCGCAACGCGAAGGATTCGCAGAACGAGGACCTGCCTGTCATCGAGACCCCCACGTTGATGGTCTGGGGCCTCGAGGACAAGGCGCTGGGGCGCGAGACCACCGACGGCACCGACGAGCATGTCAGCGACCTGACCCTCCGGTATCTCCCGGGCGTTTCGCACTGGGTGCAGCAGGAGGCGCCCGAGGTGGTCAACACCATCCTCCTCGCCTGGCTGAATGGGGACCCGGTCCCCGAGGCATCGGAGGTCGCATGGCGCCGAATGCCCGACCCCGCGTACAGCTGACGGCTCCACAACCGGGCGTTCCGGCCGAGCCCGCTCTCAGGGTTTGGTGGCGCGGACGATGCCGCTGTTGAGACCCGGACCCGTGACGTGGGTGATCTCGATGGTGGCATCGACCAGGCCCGAGGCCTCCAGCAACGAGAGGTAGTCGTCGTACGGCAGGGCGCCTGCGCCGCATTCGGCCCAGGCATCTCCTGCCAGCATCGGGTCCGCGCCGTTCTCCGCGACGACGTCGGATATGGCGACGCGACCGCCCGGCCGCAGCACGCGGGCGATCTCGGCGAACACCGGCGCCTTGTCGGGAGCGAGGTTGATCACGCAGTTCGAGATGACCACATCGACGGACGCGTCGGGGAGCGGCAGGTCCTCGATCATGCCCTCGAGGAACTCGACGTTGTCGACGCCGGCCTCGCTCGCGTTCCGGCGCGCGATCTCCAGCATCTCGGGCAGGAAGTCGACGCCGTAGGCCTTTCCTGTCGGTGCGACGCGGCGCGCCGACACGATGACGTCGATCCCGCCCCCGGAGCCGAGGTCGAGGACGGTCTCGCCTTCGTGGAGGTCCGCGATCGCGTGAGGGTTGCCGCATCCCATCGACAGGCCGGCAGCTGACGCGCCCGCCTCGTCGAGGGTGGCCGTGTCGTAGCGCGCCGTGCCCCATCGCTCGTCGTCGGGATCCGAGACGATCCCGTTGTTGGCGGCGTTGCGGTAGTACTCGCGGACGTCGTCGTGGATGCTGTCGTCGTTCATGTCACATACTCCGGTTCGGGGACGAGGGTGGCCGGTGCCCGACCCATCACCACCTCGGCGGCGGTCGGGAAGGCCTGGAGACACGAGTGGTTGACCCGCCACTCGCTGGAGGTGCCGATGTGCTCGACGTGCACGAAGCCCACCGCGGCGAGCTTGGCGAGGTGGTGGGAGATCGTGGACTGGCCCACGTCGAGCGCCTCGGTGATCTCACCGACGGTCATCGGCCTGGCGGTCGTGGAGAGCAGGTGCAGGATCAGGACACGGGTGGGGTCGCTGAGCGCCCGGAACCACGACGCCCACTCGGTGGCCAGATCTCGTTCGAGTCCATTCATCGATCATCGACGATAATCGATGAATGGGACTATGGCAATCCTTGGCGCAGCGGATTATCGCTGCGCCAAGAGCTATGTCTTGATCAGCATGCCTCCGTCGATGACGACGACTTGGGCGGTGGTGAGGTCGGCGCCGGTGATGAGGCCCATGATCGAGGCGGCGACATCCTCGGGGGTACAGACCGCCTGGAGCGGGGTCGACTGCTCGAGCACGCCCTGCACCAGGTCGTGGGTGTCCTGCCCCTGGCCCTCGACCCACCAGCGGCCGGTGACGAAGCCGGGGGCGACCGCGTTGACCCGCACCTCCGGCGCGAGCACACGGGCCATGGTGGTGGTCATGTTGTTGAGGGCAGCCTTCGACGCGCAGTACGGGATCGACGAGCCGACGCCGGCCACGCCGGACACCGAGGAGACGCTGACGACCTCGCCGCCCCCGTCGGCGCGCAGGTGAGGCTCTGCGGCGCGCATCATCTGGAACGGCCCGATCGCGTTCACGGCGTACAGGTGGTGGAAGTCGTCGGCGGTGACGCCGTCGAGGTCGGCGTGGTCGACGAACACCGTCGTCCCGGCGGAGTTGACGAGGACGTCGAGTCGACCGAGCGCGTCGACCGTCTCGGCCACCACGCGCCGGCAGTCGTCGTCGCTGGCGACGTCACCCTGGACCGCGATGGCCTCGACACCCAGTTCGCGGGCGTCGGCGGCCGTCTGTTCGGCCGCATCGGCCGACCGGCTGTAGTTGACCGACACGGCGCATCCCTGTGCCGCCAGTGCCAATGCCGTCGCCCGGCCGATGCCGGTGCCGCCGCCGGTGATGAGAGCTGCCTTGCCGTTCACGTCCATGCGTCGGACTGTAGGGGGTCGATCGCGCACGGACGGAATGAGCGAGGGATGGGGCGGGGTTCGTCAGGTGTGGGTCGAGTCGTCGCCGTGGTTGCCGCGGCCGGACTGGTGGTCGCAGCGTGTGGCGGGACCGACACGACCGCGCTCACCGGGTCGCCCGGTCCCGAGCCGACGCCCACCTCCGTCGTCCCGACTCCCGATCCGGCTGATCCACGGGCCGCCCTGCGCGTCGATGCGCGAGCGGTCTCGGCGAGTTGGGCGACGGACTGGTCCCTGTCGACGGTCGACCTCGGCGAGTTCGCGGCAGCGATCTACGGCGATGACCCGCGGGACAGGATCGCGCCCATCGACGAGCCCGTCTTCGAAACGGTGGCGGAGGCGTTCGAGTGGCTCGCTCCCGCGTCGCCAGGTGCCGTGGTTCGCGTGGGCGAGGACGTCAGGTTCTATCCGCTCGCCATGCTGATCCGCCACGAGATCGTCAACGACAGGTTCGGGGACACGCCGGTGGCCGTGACCTACTGTCCGCTGTGCAACACCGCGGTGGCCTTCGAGCGTCGCCTCGACGGTCGCGACCTGCGGTTCGGGGTCAGCGGCCTGCTTCGCAAGAGCGACCTCGTCATGTGGGACGACCAGACCGAGAGCCTGTGGCAGCAGGTGACGGGAGACGCCATCGTCGGCAGCTTCGCCGGTCGGCGCCTGCCGGTGCTCTCGACAGCGATCGTCTCGCTGGAGCAGTTCGCCGCCGACCATCCCGATGCTCCGTCCCTGTCCCGCCAGACCGGCTATCGCAACGAGTACGGGGGCAATCCCTATCCGGGCTACTCCTCCCAGTCGGGTCCCGCGATCCAGTTCTATGCCGATCACGTCGACCAACGACTCGATCCGATGGACAGAGTGGTGGGCGTGAGCCTCGACGGGGAAGACGTCGCCTACCCGTTCGAGCTGGTCGCCGAGGAGGGTGTGATCAACGATCGTGTCGGCGCACGCCCCGTCGCGGTGTTCTGGGCCGGCGGCACCCTCGATGCCTTGGACCACTACCGGATGACCGACAGCCAGGCGATCGGCAGTGCGGTCGCGTTCGAACGGACGGTGGGTGGTCGGATCCTGACGTTCGAGGCGAACCTCGACGGACGTTTCACCGACGTCGAGACCGGATCGACCTGGACGATCCTCGGGGTGGCGGTCGACGGCGAACTCGCCGGGGAGCGGCTGCAGGTCGCGCCGCATCGCAACGAGTTCTGGTTCGCGTTCGCCGCCTTCTTCCCCGACGGTCGCCTCGTCGACGCGACCTGATCACGGCTCACGCCGGCGCGGTGAGCGGGATCCTCGCGTGCCGGGGGAGCGCCGGCCGGGCGTGGCGCGGTTCGTGTTCTTCGAGCTGATCGATCAGGTCGACGGTCACCATGAAGACCATCGTGCTCATGAACAGTCCGATGGCGAGAGGTGACCGCAGCCAGGCGAGGACCCAGCCACCCTTCGGGATGACGCGCCACGCCTCGCCGGTGATGTCTGCCGGTCGTGGACGCCAAGGGTCGCGGATGTCGCGGTTGTCGCCGAGGGTGATGAAGCCGGTGGCGGCGTCGCCCCCGACGATGCGGTGGATGACCATGACGCCCTCGCCGGGCGTGCCGTCGGGGATCGCGTACACCACGACGTCACCGATCTCGTAGTGAGCGGTCCTGGTGATGACGAGGTCGCCGGGGAACATCGTCGGCTCCATGCTGTGACCGACCACCATCGTCCAGCTGGTCATGCCGCCGGCGGACGCGGGGAGCAGGAGCCACAGCAGCGGGCCGGTGATCGCGGCCAGGACGATCGCGGCGGCCAACTCGCGGCGGGGGACCTCGCGGAGCGGTCGCCGACGGAACCGGCGCCGGCGCCCGCCGTGGGCTGCCGGGGGCCTGGCATGGCGGGCGATCAGGGCGGATTGCCGACGATCTCGACCGTCACCCGCTCCGATGTCACCGGGACGCCCGTGGCGTGGCTGGACCGCCAGTGCCCTCCCACCAGGAGCATCAGCCCGATGAAGGCGAAGAAGAGGACCACCCATCGCGTCACGGCCCGATGATCCGCACGTGATGTCGGGTGAAGGCGCTGACGTCGACGTTGGGTGAGACGGCGACGGTCTCCGATGAGCCGGTGACCGTGATCGGCCCGGCGGTCGCGACGACGGTGTCGTCGGCAGCGGTCAACGTGACGGTCAGGTCACCGCCGGTACAGGCGGCATCGATGCCGGTGATGGAGAGGTCGGTCACGGTGGTCAGGGTGGTCACGTGGGTGACGGTGACGCCGTCTGGATCGCAGTCGAGGACCGCGGCGGCGCCGACGGCCAGGTCGTCGGAGTCGACGCCGTTCAGGGCGGCAGCGCTCGCGACCGCGCCGAGGCACAGCACGGCCATCACGGCGGCCAGGGTCAGGAGCCGCCTCGGCGAGATCGAGCGCGCCATCGGCCCACCGGGTCAGCCGGTGATGACGATCAGGACGTTCTCGACCGCTTCGGCCGAGGGCGGGGTGGTTGCCGTCACGGTGTTCGAACCGGCCACCGCCGTCACCGACGTCTGGTCCAGCTGGACGTCGGAGCCGTTGGTGAGGGTCACGGTGAGGGTCTGGCCTGCGCAGGCGGCATCGACGCCGGCGACGACGACCGCGGTGATCTCGTCACGGGCGTCGGTGGCGTCGTAGGCGACGGTGTACGAGGTCGTGACCCCGTCGGTGTCACACGACGCGATGACGCTGGAGTCGGCACCCAGGTTGTCGGCGGTGATGCCACCGAGGGTCGCCGCCATCGCCAGAAAGCCGCCGAAGGCGACGATCGCTGCGATGGCTGCGATCGCATACTTGTTCATCGGGAGTTCCTTCCATGGATTCTCCCGGCGACCATCGGTTCGTTCGGCCCATTGTTGAGCCGACGGGAAGGGTTGCCCGGTGGGTTCGGCTCAGTCCTCGGGTGTGGTCGGTTGCTCGTCGGCGGTCCGGTAGTCGCCGTAGGCGCCGTCGCGTTCGGACAAGGTGTTCGTGAGTCCCTGTGACCGGACACCGGCCAGGAAGTCCGCCATCGACTGCGTGTGGGTTCCGAGCGCACAGAGCTCGGTGCCCTGCCGGATTCCCGTGCGCAGGCCCATGACCTCCATCTGGCGGTGGACGGCCCGCTTGTTCAGCTGCACGACGTCCGGGGGTGTCCGGGCGACGCGTTCGGCGATCTTCAGCACCTCGGCTTCGAGGTCCTCGGCGGGGAACGCGCGATTCGCCCATCCCTCGGCCACGGCCTCGACGCCGGTGATCGAGTCGCCGGTGACCATCATCTCCATCGCGCGCCGCATCCCGAGGAACCAGGCGTGGAAGTGCATGTCACCCACGCCGAAACGGGTGGCGGGGTAGCCCATCTGAGCGTCCTCGGCGATGTAGACCAGGTCGCAACAGGTGGCGAGCTCGCTGCCCCCGGCCAGGCAGTAGCCGTGGACCTGTGCGATCACCGGCTTCGCGAGGTCCCAGATGCTCATCCAGCCCTCGGTCACGTGCCGGGGCCACTGGCCGTCGCCGCCGGCGGTGAAGAACGGCAGGTCGTAGCCGGCATTCCCGCCGCCGAGGTCGTAGCCGGCCGAGAATGACGGCCCGGCGCCCCGGACGATCATGACGCGGACATCGGGGTCGGCATCGGCCTCACGGAGCGACTCGAGGATCGCGCCCCGCAACGGGTGGATCAGCGAGTTGCGCTTCTCGGGCCGGTTCATGGTGATGCGCCTGACGCCGGGCAGCGGGTCGTCGATCAGGACGATGTCCGGCGGGGCCTCCTTCGATGCGGCCTGGTCGCTGGTGCTGCCGTAATCGGTCATCTGATCCCCTCGATCGGTGTCGCAGCAGGCTCTCACCGGCGGCCGCATCCCGGCAATCCGATGCTCTGACCAGGGCATTCGCGGCCGGGGATCGATCTCCAGAAATTCTCCAAGCTTTTGTCCGGACATTCCGTCAAGGTCGTCGAATGCCGGGTCGGCGGGACCCGGTACGAGCAAGGAGACACCCACCATGACCACCAGACGACGACAACTCGGGACCGCCTCGGATGCGTTCTCGTCCGCTTCGGACCAGACAGGCATCCGCGTGCATCACGTGTCGCGGCAACGGGCGGGCCGGACCGTCGTGGACGACGTGTCGTTCTCGATTCGGCCGGGCGAGCTCGTCGCCATCGCGGGCGGCAGCGGCGCGGGCAAGACCTCGCTGCTGCGCACGATGGCCGGCCTCGACTCGGCGGATGCCGGCCAGGTCCATGTCGACGGGGTACCCGTGGCCGGCACCGATCACGGCATCGGCTACGTGCCCCAGGACGACATCATCCACATGGAGCTGCCGCTTCGGCGGACCTTGGACCACGCCGCGCGGCTGCGCGTCGCAGGCGACGTGAGCGCGGTGGACCGAGATGAGCTGGTCACCCGGACCCTCGACCGCCTGGCGCTCTGCGATCGCGATCACGTCCCGGTCGGCGACCTCTCGGGCGGCCAGCGGAAACGGGCCAGCATCGCCTCGGAGCTGCTGACCGACCCGGAGGTGCTCTTCCTGGACGAGCCGACCAGCGGTCTCGATCCGGGCACCGCGGCCAGCGTGATGCACCATCTGCGTCGACTGGCCGAGGCGGGGACCACGGTGGTGATGACCACGCACGCACCAGCCGATCTCGCTCGCTGTGACCGGCTGGTCATGCTGACCGACGGTGGACGGCTGGCGTTCGACGGACCGCCCACCGACGCGCTCGAGTGGTTCGGCGTCACGGATCTCGTCCACGTCTACGAGGTCCTGGCGACGGCGGATCCGGTCGAGGTCGCCGAGCGGTTCCGGCAGCGCCACCCGGTTCCACCGGTGCCGTTCGTCGAGCGTCGGCCGGTCGCCTCTCGCGGCACGAAGGTCGGTGGCGTTCGCCAGTGGCTCGCGCTGACCCGTCGTGCCGGAGACCTGCTCGTCCGCAACAAGCTGACCCTGGCGATCCTCGCGGGATCCCCTGCGATGGTGGTCGCGATGATGGCCGTGCTGTTCCGACCCGGCACCTTCGATCCGAGTGTGACGACGCCGGTCCCCGCCATCCAGACGTTGTTCTGGATCGCCTTCGCCAGCTTCTTCTTCGGGTTGACGTACGGCCTCCTGCAGATCGTCGGTGAGTTCTCCGTGTTCCGACGGGAGCGCTTCAACGGCCTGTCGGTGTGGGCGTACGTCGCCTCGAAGATCGTCGTCCTGATCCCCGTCCTGGCGCTCGTCAACGTGGTGATGCTCGTCGTGCTGCGATCACTCGATCGCCTGCCGTCGCTGGGCGCGGGTGCGTGGGCAGAGCTGTTCGTGACCCTGCAACTGACGGCGATCGCCGCGTTGGCGATCGGTCTGCTGGCGTCGGCCGCGGTGCAGAACGCCTCGCAGGCGACCATGGCGCTGCCGATGCTGTGCTTCCCCCAGGTGCTCTTCGCCGGCGCGGTCGTGCCGGTGGAGGAGATGGCGACCGCCGGCCGGATCATGAGTTTCGGGCTGATCGACCGGTGGTCCTTCGAGGCGTTGGGCAGGACGCTGGACATCAACGCGCTCATCGGCGACGACGTGGCGACGGCCGGCTACGTGCCCGCCTTCTCAGGGTCGCCCGTGACGGCGTGGCTCGTCATGGGTGGGCTCGCGCTGGCCGCCACGCTGGCGACGGGAGCGGTCCTCGCCCGCAGGAGCTGAGGGCGACTCAGCCGGCCCGGGCCCAGCGCTTGGCCCAGGCATCGAGAGGGGACAGCGCGTCGATGAGGTCGGCGCCGATGGCGGTGAGTTCGTAGCTCCCGTCGTCGGCGCTGACGAGTCCGGCCGTGGTCAGCTCTCGGAGCCGGTCGTAGAGGACGCTGGAGGACATGCCGTCGCAGCGCTGTCGAAGCGCCCGGGCGCCGAGGCGGCCATCGCGCAGTTCCCAGATGATCCGCAGACTCCACCGTCTGCCCAGCAGGTCGAGCGCGGCCATGACCGGCCGGCCCGTCGTCGAACCGCGGACCGGCTTGCCCGGCATCGGGGTCTGAGGCTCCGGCACGATCGCTCCCTCGTCGTTTCGCTTGTCGAAACGCTACACGGCCAGTATGTTTCGAAAACCACAACGTTTCTGTATTCGAAACAGATCTATGGATGCAGATCGATGGAAACAGATCGATGTCGCCACACCGCGACACGTCGAAGTCACGAGGAGATCACCATGCCCCGAATCGATCCGCTGTCGCCGCCCTACGAGCCCGCTGCCGACGCCCGCCTCTCCGGGATGATGCCCGCCGGCGCGCCGCCCATCGCCCTCTTCCGAACCTTCGCCCGCAACATGCCCATGACCGACGCCATTGTGGGCTGGGGTGGCTACGTGCTCAGCGCACAGCTGTCGTTGTCACTGCGCGATCGCGAGCTGCTCATCGACCGGACCACGGCCCGATGCGGGTGCGAATACGAGTGGGGGGTGCACATCGCCTTCTTCGCCGAAGCCGCGCAGCTCACGCCCGACCAGATCCGCTCCCTGACCCATGGCGCGGCCGGGGATCGATGCTGGTCCGAACGCGACCGTCTCCTGATCGAGCTGGCCGACGCTCTGCACGATGTGGCCGACATCGACGACGAGCTGTGGCGCCGCCTGGTCCACGAGTTCACCGATGCCCAGCTGCTCGACGCATGCATGATCTGCGGGTGGTACCACGCGATCAGCTACGTGGCGACCGGTGCGCGTGTGGAACTCGAGCCCGGCGCCCCGCTCTTCGCCGACGTCGGCTGATCAGAACGACAGCAGGCTCGGCTGGTAGTCGTCGGGTGGTGTGAACCCGAGCAGCTCGAACGCCGTCGATGCCACGTGGCTCAGGCCCGCGTCCGTCGGAGGTTCCAGCCGGTACTCACCGTCGTAGGCCGCATCGTGAATCACGAACGGGACCTCCATCAGCGTGTGCGACGTCTTGGGTGTGCGCACCCCGTCGCTGGTCTCGGTGTACATGATGTCCGCATTGCCGTGATCGGCCGTGTAGATCAGCACGCCGTCCAACTCGTCGATCACCTCGACCAACCGGGCGATGGACTCGTCGACGACCTCCATCGCTTCGATCGCCGCGCCGAGATCGCCGGTGTGGCCGACCATGTCGCCGTTGGCGAGGTTGATCCGCCCGAACCGGTACCGGCCCGACCGGAGCAGGTCGATCGTCGCGTCGGTGATCTCGCGTGCCTTCATCGCCGGCGCCTCGTTGAACTCGATGTTGTCCGACGGGATCTCGACATAGGTCTCGAGGGCCTCGTCGAGATAGCCGGACCGGTTGCCGTTCCAGAAGTAGGTGACGTGGCCGAACTTCTGGGTCTCGGACACCGCGAAGCTGTGCACGCCCTCGGCGCACAGGAACTCGCCCATCGTGCGATCGATCGAGGGCGGGTCGACGAGGTAGTGCTCCGGTACGAGCGCATCGCCGTCGTACTGCAACATGCCCGTGTAGAAGAGGTCGGGATGGGCCCCGCGGTCGAAGGCCGAGAAGTCAGGGTCCTCGTAGGCCTGTGAGATCTCGATGGCGCGGTCACCACGGAAGTTGAAGAACACCACGGCGTCGCCGTCCCTCATCTGGCCCACCGGTTCACCGTCGTCGTCGGCGATGACGAACGCGTCGAGGTACTGGTCGCCGCTGTCGCTCTCGCCGTACATCGTCTCCACGGCCTCGGCCGCCGAGGGGAACCGTCGGCCCACCCCGTGGGTGTGGCACTCGTAGCCTCGCTGGACCATCGGCCAGTCGGCTTCGTAGCGGTCCATGGTGATGGTCATCCGGCCGCCGCCGGACGCGATCCGGATGTCGGCGCCGTACAGCTCGTTGAGCTTCTGGATGACCTGTTCGGTCTGGCTGATGTAGTCCAACGCCGAGCGCGGTGGGACGTCCCGGCCGTCGAGGAGGATGTGCACGCGCATGCTGGTCACGCCGGCTTCGGCCGCTGCCTCCATCAGTCGGTAGAGCTGGTCGGTGTGGCTGTGGACGTTGCCGTCTGAGTGGAGCCCCAGGAAGTGCAACGTGGCCTCCCGGCCGCGCTCGACCGCGGTACGCCAGTTCGGCCCTTCGAAGATCGCACCGCTGGCGATGGCGCCGTTCACCAGCTTCGCTCCCTGGGCGAAGATCCGGCCGGCACCCAACGCGTTGTGGCCGACCTCACTGTTGCCCATGTCGTCGTCGGTGGGGAGCCCGACCGCCACCCCGTGGGCGGCGAGCGCACACGACAGCTCCGAGGACGTGAGCGCGTCGAGGGCCGGCGTCGAGGCCTCGGTGACTGCATTGCTCGGACCGGCTGGCGCGATGCCGACCCCGTCTGCGACGACGATGAGCACGGGGCCGGGTCGACCGGCAAACGACGGGTGCGGTTCGAGCGACAGCGTCATGACGCGAGTCTACGGATCCCCTCGCCCCCAGTCAGCGTGGAGATGTCGTCAGTTCAGTGCGGCGAGCGTGTGTTCGCTCGCGTCGGCCAGCTCCGGGATGTCCACCTGCTTCGTCACCTGGATGCCACAGAGGTCGACGGGGGAACCCTTGACCGACTGTGACGTCGACTCACCAGAGGCGACGAGGTCGCCGCTGGGCAGCTGACGGACGACGTGCACCACGAACCAGCCGAACTCGTCGTCCGGGTGGCCGGTGATGACGTCGCCCGGCCTCACGTCCGCCAGGCGCATGCGAGCGATCTGGACGATGGTCCTGTGCATCGTCGACTCCTTCTCATGCTCTTTCCAGGCCATCGACGCACGAAAGGGGGTCGCTTGACCCACTTGAGCCGTCCGGCCCAGGCGGTCGCCGGTCAGACGGTGGGTTGGCGGAGCGGAACGCGGTCGGCCGCGGTGATCTGGTACACGACGGCGGCGATCACCACGGCACCGCCGACCAGCGTGGCAGTCGACGGCGTCTCTCCGGGCCAGATCCAGACCCAGAGCGGTGCGAGCACCAACTCGGTCATGATCAGCAATGAGATCTGCGCGGTGGGCACCGACCGATGACCGAGGTTGAAGAGCGGGAGGCCCACTCCGATCAGGACGAAGCCGGCGATGAACCCGAGGATGAAGTCTCGGAAGCTGACGTCGAGGCCCTCGGTGCCGAGCGCTGCCGTCGCCGCGACGACCGCGACGATGCTGTTGGCGATCAATGCCGGGATGACGGGGTCCACGTCGGGGGTCGACCGGACGAGGACGTTGTACAGACCGAGGAATGCAGGGATGAGCGCGGCGAGCAGGAAGCCGTCGGCGGAACCCGTGTCGAGGCCGTCTGCGGCCATGATCGTGATCCCCGACGCCGCGACGACGATGGCGACGATCGTGGTGCGGTTGAGTCGCTCGCCCAGCAGGACCCGACCGAAGAACGCGCCGGAGAGCGGGCCGGCGGCGATCAGGAACGTGACGGTGGCCACGGTCGTGCGGGCGAAGGCGAGGATGTACAGCATCGACATCGCCGCGAGGAGGACTCCCGCGAGCACCGTGCGCCACTGCGTCGCCGCCAGCGGCACGGGCCGCCGACTCGCGCGCAGGGCGATGACGGTCAGCATCGCGACCGCGGCACCGCCACCCCGGAACGTGAGGAACTGCCAGTCCGTCGCGCTCTCGACCCCGCGGAACAGGATCGCGGTGAAGCTGAACATCACCCCGGACCCCGCGACGATCAGCGCACCGGTCCGGTAGTCGAGTTCGCCGTCGCCGGCCCAGGCTCGCAAGACGTCCCGAAGCACGGCGGGAGACTACGGCCGCGCGGCCGTCCGGGCCACCTGGTTCGCGTCGCGCGGGCCGGTTCCATTCCGTGTCAAGTGTCATGCTGACGGGCGTGAACGGCGGTCGTAAGCTCGCCTCTCACCCGAAAACAGACAAGGCGGGAAGACATGGCTCTTCGCATCAATGACGAGGCCCCGAACTTCACAGCGGACACGACCGACGGCACCATCGACTTCCACGAGTGGATCGGCGACGGCTGGGCACTGCTGTTCTCGCACCCCAAGGACTTCACACCGGTCTGCACCACCGAACTCGGTGCCGTCGCAGGCCTGAAGGACGACTTCGCGGCGCGGAACTGCAAGATCATCGGCATCAGCGTGGACGGCGTCGGCGACCACGAGGGCTGGGCCAACGACATCCAGTCGGCCACGGGCAACGCGCTCAACTATCCGCTCATCGGCGACCCCGAGCTCAACATCGTCAAGCTCTACGACATGCTCCCGGCCGACGCCGGCGACACCTCCGAGGGGCGAACCGCGGCGGACAACGCGACCGCCCGGTCGGTGTTCATCATCGGCCCGGACAAGAAGATCAAGGTGCAGCTCACCTATCCGATGACGACCGGCCGCAACTTCGACGAGATCCTGCGGATCCTCGACTCGTGCCAGCTGACGGCCAACGAGCAGGTGGCCACCCCGGCCAACTGGAAGCAGGGCGAGGACGTGATTGTCGTGCCGAGCGTCTCCGACGAGGACGCCAACGCCAAGTACGGCGGGTTCGACGCCAAGCTCCCGTACCTGCGCTACGTGAAGCAGCCGGGCTGATGTCGCGAGGGGTCGGTCCCTTCGGGGATCCGGCCCCTGTCGCCCACTAGCGTCGGGACATGGAGCGAGCGCACGCCGCCGGGCGACTGCTGGCCGAGCGGCATCTGGCCGCGGCGTCGGTCGATCCCGAACCGGCGGGATCGCTCGTCAACTACGCGGAATCAGCTCGAGCCGGCGACTGGTCGCTGCGGTCCGCCCTCGTGCGGCTCGCGCAGCCCGAGCCGGCCCGCGTCGCGGGTGTGCTGGAGCTCGTCCGTCGTCTCGACGCTGTGCTGCACCACCTGGCTCGACCACTCGAACGGCACACGGTCGTGTGTGACCGGTCGTTGAACGTCGAGGCCGTCACGGACGAGTCGGCGGGCTGGCGGCTCGCCGAGCCCGCCGCGCCCTATCCCGACACCCGGGTCGCGGATCTCGTCCGACTGGTGACATCGGCCGGGGCCGAGGGTGATCGGGTCCTCGATGCGTATCTGGGCGAAGTCGAGCTGGAGGTCGAGGAACAGCAGGCGCTGCCGCTCTTGGGGGTCGCCGTGGAGCTCGACACCCTCGCCGAGGTGCTCGTGACGTGGGCCCCGACGGCGCCGGAGGCGCCACCGGTCGAGACCGTCGACGGCGTGTGCCACCGCGTGCTCGCCACGCTCGACGCGCTCGGCGTGCCCCGGGAGGAAGGACCGCCACCCGGCGCTCGCAGCGGCCGCCGCCGATCCCCCTGACCCCCCCGACCGAGCGCCGAGGTCCGCGCCGCGACACCCCCCAGCATCGGCCCCCGACGCACCGAGAAGAATCTGTGAACCCAAATGCGCGCGGATTTGGGTTCACAGATCCTCCTCATTCAGGGACGAGGGGACGGTATGAGGCCACCGCTGCCGGAACGATTCGGTCGAGCCCGGGGACCGCTGCTCCGACGATCGCCTGGGCCAGGTCGCCGGCGCCGTGACGTACGAGGAAGGGCGGCGCGGGCCAGTCGGTCGTCCGGCCGATGACGCGGAGGTCGGTCACCGCGTCGGGCTCGGTGGCACAGACGTGGCGCCAGATCGTCACGTCGATCCCGGCGACCGCGCAGTCGCCGGCCGACACGGCGGTGATCGAGTCGCGGTGCGAACCCGTCGGCATCTCGTCGGAGAACCACGCGACACCGAGGTGTCGACGGAGGGCGTGATGGCCCGACCACGAGTCGGCCTCGTTGATGCCGATCGTGCCGGACAGCGCGTCCTCGACCGAGGCGGGTCCGTCGCGCCGCGTCACGAACACGGACCGGTACACGGCCTCCGACTCGCCCTCGAACACCGGTGCGGCGACCACGTCGTGCTGCAAGGTGCCGTCGCGGAGCAGCACTGCCGCGAGCGATCCGCACATCCATACGAGGTCGACCTCGGCGGCGTTCGCCCGGGCTTCGGCCGAGCCGCGGCCGGCGCCGGGGTCGACCTCGATGTCGACGTCCAGGTCGACGAGGTGCGAGACGAGCGCGTCGAGGATCGGGATCGTGTTGTCGCCGAGGTACGTCGCCGCCGTCAGACCCACGGACAGTTGGAGTTCCGGTCGCCGAAGGTCCCGCCGGTCCGGTACCGGTCGAAGGTGAACGGCTTCAGCTCGTCCGGCTTCTGGTCGTGCACGAGCATGTGGGCGGTCAGCTTGCCGACGCCGATCATCTTGAATCCGTGGTTGGAGTCGGCGATGACGAACGCGTTGTCGGCGACGTGGTCGAAGACCGGCACGTTGTCCGGTGTGAAGGCACCGATGCCACCGTTGCGTCGCTCCTTGAAGTGGGGACGGATGTTCTCGAGGCGTTCGAAGAGCATGCCGAGCGTCGCGCAGTAGTAGTCGGCGAACCAGTCGTCCGCCTGCCACTCGTCGTTGAGGTGGCCGTAGGGCTCGACCGCGGCCTTCGGTCCGATCTTGATCGGGATCGTTCCACCCTGGAGCCCGGGGGCACCCACCCGCTCGGCGGCATACCGGGTGTAGCTGTAGAAGTGGTCCTGGATCATCTCGCCGTCGGGCCCGTGCACCGGCGTGTTCATCAGCTCCACGTGCAGCACGGGCGAGTCCTTGTGGTCCGCGGTCCGGAAGTCGACGCCAGGGGGCAGGTAGACCTCGCCCTCGAGCAGCCGCCAGTAGGTCCACATGTCCATCTGCTCCTCGACGTGACCGTCGGGGTAGAGGACGTCGAGGTTGCTCGGGCCGCCGAGCCACTCCCAGTGGTCCGGCGTCCAGGCGCCCGCGCCGACGATCACCTGCTCGCATGCGATCGGGCCCTGATCGGTCTCGACCGCGGTGACCGAGCCCGATGCGTCGAGGGTGTAGCCCTTCACCGTGGTTCCGTAGGCGCGCTGCACACCCCACTGGTGACACTTCTGGTCGAGGCCCCAGACGGCCATGTGGGTTCCTGCGTAGCCGGACCGGTGCTCGTGGAGGACCACATCGCAGTTGTCGGTCTTGAAGTCGGGCCAGATGCGTCGCAGGAAGGCGTGGGCCTCGGCACCGGTGTAGAGGTCGGACGGGTAGCCGCTCGCGATCTGGGACTCGTTGAGCTTCACGTAGTCAGCTTCCTGATTGGCCTCGCCGACCGAGACGTAGCCGACCTGTTGGAAGCCGAAGTTGACCGGATCGGACTCCCAGACCTCGACGCTGGCGCGCAGGATCGCGTGCAGCGGCCCGGTCATGTAGAGGTTGCGGACGCACCCGCAGGCCAGACCGGTCGCCCCGGCGCCGGGACCCTGCTTGTCGATCAGCACGACGTCGGAGCCCTTGCCCTTGCCCGAGCGCTCCAGCTCCATCGCCAGGTGGTAGGCCGTGGACAGCCCGTGGACACCGGCCCCGATCACGACGAAGCGCGCCGATGAGGGCAGCGGCGCCGGCTCGAAGACCGGGATGACCGCCGGGTTGGCCACGCCGGCGCCGTTGTCGGGCGGGAGCGGCCGGTTGGCGAAGGGGTACCACTGATTGTGATCGGTGGGGTTGGGGACGCTCATGGGGTTCCTCTCGGAGGGATCGGGTGGTTGAGGTCGGCGCCGGGACTCTCGAGGGTCTCGGTGGCGCCGCCGGGCAGGACTCGGATCGCGTGCCATGTGGGCGTGGCGTCGTAGTCCCAGTACTTCGTCGACTCGATGACGACGGTCTCGGGGCCGATCACGCCGCCCATGATGCAGCCGTTGTGGATCCTGACGCTCTGGTACGTGGGCGGAGCGATGCGGTCGACGGCGTCCACGTGCACGGCACTCTCGCGCCAGGCCTCGCGGTCCGAGGGCTGCTGATGGACCACGAGGTTGGCCCACTGGTCGTCGACCAGTTCGACCGAGCTGTAGCTGAGGATGCCCGGGTAGCTGCGGAACTCCTCGAGCAGCGCGATCTCGACCTCGTCGACGGCGGGCACGTCTGCGGTCGGGCGACGGTCGCCGAAGAACCCGACGACCTGCACGTCGTCGAAGGCCAGCAGCTGGTCGGGGTCGCACACGACCGTTCGACGCTGCAGCCCGTGGACCTCCCACGTGACCCGCTGATGGGGGAGCAGTCGGACCTGCCCGGTCGCGGCGCGTCGCATGAGCGCACGCAGGTCCTGCAGGAGGTAGTTCAGCAGGGCGATGTCGCTCTGGTAGAGGGTCGTGCTGGCGCACGGGTGATCCGGCGGACTCTCGTCGGGCAACAGATCGATCGGCTTCGGTGTCGTCATCGTCAGAACGCGGTGGGGATCCCGCCCTCGGCGACTCGGCGCTCCACGAACGAGCGAAGCTCGTCGGAGGCGGCCGGTTCCATGGCGGGGTCGGCGTGGTTGTCCAGCAGGTCGGCGGCGATCTCGGCCGCTCGTTCGTCGACGGTGGGCCGGCCGGCTTCGTCCCAGGTCTCGTAGTTGCGCCAGTCCGACAGCATCGGGTGGTGGAACGCGTCGCGGTAGCGCTCGCGGGTGTGCGCAACACCGAAGAAGTGACCACCGGGGCCGACCTCGGCGATCGCCTCGACGGCGAGCGTGGCGTCGTCGACGGTGATGGGGGTCAGCGCGGCCGCCAGCTTCTCGAGGACCTCGGCGTCGAGGACCATCTTCTCGAACGACGCTCGGAGGCCTCCCTCCATCCACCCCGCGGCGTGCACGATCAGATCCGCCCCGCCGAGCACCGCGCCCCAGAGCGAGAACATCGACTCCGAACTCGACTGTGCATCCAGCGCGTTGGCGGCGTTGACGCCCGACGACCGATACGGGAGGCCGTAGCGGCGGGCGAGCTGCCCCCCGACGAGCGCGGCGTTGACGAACTCGGGTGTGCCGAAGGCGGGCGCCCCGGACTGCATGTCGACGTTGGAGGTGAAGCCGCCGTAGATGACCGGCGATCCGGATCGCACCGCCTGGGTGAGCGCGATTCCGGCCAGCGCTTCGGCGTTCTGTTGCACCAGGGCGCCGGCGATGGTCACCGGCGCCATCGCGCCTGACAAGGTAAACGGCGTGATGATGCAGATTTGCCCCAG
>JBCCFK010000041.1:0-19460 GCA_039029775.1 Actinomycetota bacterium
CCTCGTCGGCCTCCTCGTCGCTCAGCTCGCGCGGGACGCGGAGGAAGCGGGCCACGCGGCGGCGGGTGACCTCGAGCTGCTGGCGCTCCGCGTCCTCGGTGGTGTCGGACGCGATCACGTTGATGCCCGCGAGCACGTGAGGCTCGGCCAGCTGCGCCGACGGCTCGAATCGTTCGCGGTAGAGCTCGACGGCGTTGAGGAGGTGCCCCGGTGCGAAGTGCGAGGCGAAGCCGTATGGCAGTCCGAGCTTGGCCGCGAGCTGCGCGCCGAACAGGGACGACCCGAGGATGTAGAGCGGCACGTTCGTGCCGGCGCCGGGTATGGCGCTGACGCCCGGAACGGTCGACTGGCCCGCGAGGTAGGCCTGGAGCTCCAAGACGTCCTGGGGGAAGCGCTCCGACGACATCGGGTCGTTGCGCATCGCCCGCATGGTGGCCTGGTCGGTGCCGGGCGCCCGGCCGAGCCCCAGGTCGATGCGGCCGGGATGGAGCTCGGCAAGGGTGCCGAACTGCTCGGCGATCACGAGAGGGGAGTGGTTGGGAAGCATCACGCCGCCCGACCCGAGGCGGATGCTCGAGGTGTGGGCGGCGATGTGTGCGATCAGCACGCTCGTGGCCGAGGAGGCGATCGCGTCCATGTTGTGATGCTCGGCGTACCAGATCCGGGTGTAGCCCCGTTCCTCGGCCCGCCGGGCCAGCGCCACGCTGTGGGCGAAGGCATCGGCGGGGCGCTCGCCCTTGCCGACGATGGCCAGGTCGAGGATCGACAGGGGGATCGGCTGCTCGCTGGGGGTGTCGGTCACCCCACCAGTCTGCCGTGTCCTGGGGGCTTGCGCCTCAGACGAGCTCGCGGTCGTAGCCCGCGACGTGGGTGCTGAACTCGGCGGCCAGGCCCATCTGCAGCGCACCCTGCTGGAGCTCCTCGGGCACCGGACCGAGGAAGAAGAAGGGGCCGGGGGTGGCGATTGCGAGGAGGTCGCCGAAGTGGGCGCCGGCGGTGGTGCCGAGGTGGAAGCCGACGGCATCGGCGTTGGCGAACTCGTCTCGCACGTAGAGGGCGTTCTCGGCTTCGGAGACGTAGACGTGAACGTTGGTGGCGCCGGGTTCGTTCTGCTCCATCTGCTCGGTGACCTGGGCGTAGATGCCCTTGAGGGTCTCGAGCTGACCTTCGTTGGCGATCCACTTGTAGATGACGGTGACGGCTTCGCTGTTCATGGTGACTCCCGTGTTCGACCCGGATCGTTCGGGTAACTGATTGGTTACTCATATAAGTAATCGATCAGTTACTCAACGTCAAGCAAAAAGTTCCAGCAGCGCGCGCGAGTTGGCGCGCTTCGTGGTCTGACCGAAGGGCGCGCCAACTCGCGTGCGGGTCAGGCGGGCTCGAAGTCGCCGAGGCGGGGTTCGGCCATCTCCATGCGGAATCGCTCGAAGGGGAAGGGCCAGGCGAACGGCACGCCGTTCTTGTCGAGGTACCAGCTCCGACACCCCGTGGCCCAGACCGTCGTCTTGGCGGCCTCGACGCGCTCGTCCTCGAAACGGGCGGCGGCTTCTGCGGTGGGGACCGCGTACCGCAGTCGCCCCTTGTGGACCTCGTCGACGAGCGACATGGCGTAGGCGAACTGCAGCTCCGCCGTCTGGATGAGCGAGAAGTTGCCGACCGGGCTGTTCGGGCCGTTGAGCATGAAGAAGTTCGGGAACTCGGGGACCGCGACCGCCATGTAGGCCTTCGGCCAGTCGGCCCACACCTCGTCCAGGGTCACGCCGTCTCGACCCGAGACGCTCATCGGCCGCATGAAGGCGTCGACGTGGAAGCCGGTGGCGAGGACCAGGACGTCGATCTCGTGCAGCACCCCGTCGACGGTCCGCACGCCGGTGGGTTCGATGCGCTCGATCGTGTCGGTGACGACGTCCACCGACGGCGCCACGATGGCGTCGTAGTAGTTGTGCGACACGATCAGCCGCTTGCAGCCGGCGCGATAGTCGGGCGTGAGCTTCTCGCGCAGGACGGGATCCGGGATCCGGGCGAGCATCTCGAGGCACTGCTCCTCGAACCGATCGGCGATCCCCGAGCTGGCGTCGATGATGTCGGTGGCGAAGTTGTCGTTGAACGCCTGCGACATGTGTTCGTGGAGGTCACGGAGCACATCGGCGTCGGTTCGGAACGCCTGCTTCTGCTCGTCCGTGTAGGCCGTCTGCTCGACCGGCACGACCCACTGGGCGGTCCGTTGGAAGATCGCCAGCTTCTCGACGCGCTCGGCGACGGCACCGGTGATCTGCACGCTCGAGGACCCGGTCCCGATCATCCCGACCCGTTTGCCCGTCAGGTCGATGTCGTGATCCCAGCGGGCGGTGTGGAACATCGGGCCCGCGAAGGTGTCGAGGCCCTCGATGTCGGGCGACTTCGGCCGGTGGAGGATGCCGGTCGCGGCGATGACCCAGTCGAACCGCTCCACGTGCTCCGCCGCCGTGGTGACCTCCCACTCCAGGTCGGCCTCGTGCCACTCGCAGGAGACGACCTCGTCGCCGAAGCGGATGTGGTCGGCGATCCCGAACCGTTCGACGGCCCCTTCGAAGTACCGCTGGATCTCCTCGCCGGGGGAGCAGAAGTGGCTCCAGTCCGGGTTGAGGTCGAACGAGTACGAGTAGATGTGCGACGGCACGTCGCAGGCGATGCCCGGGTACGTGTTCTCCCGCCATGTGCCGCCGACCCGGTCCGCCTTCTCGAAGATCGTGAACGGGTGGCCGGCCTCGGTCAGCTTGATGCCACTCAGGATCCCGGACATGCCGGCGCCGATCACGGCGAATCGATTGCGGGCCTCAGTCACGGTCTGGTCCTCCCGGGGTGAGTATCGCTCAGGCACAGTCCGCGCGCCGTGGCGGGACGTGGTAGTCCGAAGGCATGAGTGACTCCTCCGTCTCCACCCCGCCCTTCCAGTTCGCGTGGCACGTGCCCGATCTCGATGTCGCGGCTGCGTACTGGGCCGACCATCTGGGCGTCGGTCCGTTCTTCGTCAGCGAGGTCGACGCGGCCGAGCGCGAGGGCTTCGAGTACCGGGGAGGCCCCGGTGAGCTCACGATGAGGGTCGGGTGGGCCGAGAGTCCGCAGGGTCAGATCGAGCTCATCCAGGTGACGTCCTCGGCGCCGAACGTGTACCACGACCTCGTCGCTCCCGATCGGGTGGCCTTCCATCACGTCGGCGTGTGGTCCGACGACTACGGGGCGGACTACCGACGCCTGTCCGAGCGCTACGAGGTGGCGATGGACCTCGGTGTCGGCACCAACATCTGCTACTTCGACACGTCCGCAGACAGTGGCACCATGCTCGAGCTCATCGAGCGCAACGACACCATTGTGGGGTTGTTCGCCATGATCCGGCAGGCGTGTGACGCCTGGGACGGTGCCCGGCCCGTGCGCGACATGGCCGAGCTGTTCCGACCCGGCCGTGTCCATCTTCCCCGCCATCGATCGTCGGTGGGACAATCGGTGCGACCTCCGGGAGGGCCCATGACCGAGACCACCGTCAAGACCGAGCACTTCGACGTCCTCGTCGTCGGCGCCGGCATCTCGGGCGTGGGAGCGGCGTACCACCTGACCCACCAGCGACCCGACGCCAACTTCGTCGTCCTCGAGAACCAGGAGACCTTCGGCGGCACCTGGATCACGCACACCTACCCGGGCATCCGCTCCGACAGCGATCTCCACACCTTCGGCTATCGCTTCAAGCCGTGGACGAGTGCTCCGATCGCGACGGCGGACGAGATCCTCAGCTACATGGGCGAGGTCATCGACGAGAACGACCTCGATCGCCACATCCGGTACCGCCACCAGATCGAGACGGCATCGTGGTCCACCGAAGACCGCTGCTGGCGGCTCGTGGCCACCCGCCTCGACACCGGTGAGCGGGTCGAGTTCACCGGGAACTTCCTGTGGATGTGTCAGGGCTACTACCGCCACACCGAGGGTTACACGCCGGAGTGGCCGGGGATGGAGGACTTCGGCGGCACGATCGTGCATCCCCAGATCTGGCCCGAGGACCTCGACTACGAGGACAAGCGGGTCGTGGTCATCGGCTCGGGCGCGACCGCGGCCACGCTCGTTCCCGCGATGGCGGCCAAGACCAGGCACATCACGATGTTGCAGCGGTCGCCGACGTACTTCGCCGCCGGCCGCAACGCGAACGAGCTGGCCGAGACGCTCCGTGAGATCGAGATCGACGAGACCTGGATCCACGAGATCGTCCGGCGCAAGGTCCTGTTCGATCAGGCCCAGATCGACCAGGCGAGCAAGGAGTTCCCGGAGACGGTGAAGGAGGAGCTCTACGGCCGCATGCGCGAGTACCTCGGCGACGACTACGACATGGCGCCCCACTTCACGCCGAAGTACCGACCGTGGCAACAGCGGCTCGCGTTCGTCCCCGACGGCGACCTGTTCCAGGCCATCGCCCGTGGCGATGCCTCCGTGGTCACCGACGAGATCGACACATTCACGGCGTCCGGCATCCGGCTGAAGTCGGGCGAGACGCTCGAGGCCGACATCATCGTGACCGCCACGGGGTTCGACCTCAACGTTCTGGGCGACATCGCGTTCAGCATCGACGGCGAGCCGCTTGCATTCCACGACACGGTCACCTGGCGCGGTGCGATGTTCACCGGCATCCCGAACATGATGTGGGTCTTCGGCTACTTCAGGGCCAGCTGGACGCTCCGCGTCGACATGCTCGCCGACCTGGTCTGTCGCCTCCTGGCCGAGATGGACGAACGGGGCGCCACGATGGTCGTGCCGGCCATTCCGGATGGTGACGCCGACATGCCGCTGCTGCCGTGGGTCGACCCCGAGGACTTCAATCCTGGCTACCTCACGCGTGGGATGCATCTGCTGCCGCGACAGGGCGACCGCCAGCCATGGGTCCACACCCAGAGCTACTGGCGGGACAAGGACGAGCTCCCCGATGCCCCGCTCGACGACGGCACGCTCCGGTACCGCTAGGAGGTCCTCATGGCTGCACGCCGGCCGCTGACCATCGATGACGTGATCGCCAAACAGGAGATCCAGGATGTCCTCCACCGGTACTGCCGGAGCATGGATCGCATCGACGACGACCTCGCTCGGTCCGTGTGGCACGACGATGGGACCGCCCACTACAGCGGCATCTACGAGGGCACCGGGCACGGCTTCGTGGAGTGGGTCTCGGAGTTCCACAAGGGCCTGGTCTCCACGAGCCACCAGATCACCACGACGCTGATCGAGGTGGACGGCGACCGAGCCGGAAGTGAGGCCTACGTGACCGTCCGTCTGCGCTTCAGTCGCGACGACGACTCGCGTTTCGACGTCTGCGGCACGGGTCGGTATCTGGATCGTTGGTCGCGGCGGGACGGCGTGTGGGCGGTCGATCACCGCGTGTACGTGGGTGACCAGAGCTGGATCGAGGAGGTCGCTCGGCGCAGTGGGGTGGCCGGCGCTCCTGGGGCCGACCGTCTGCGATCCGCCCCGAACCGGGCCGACCCGTCCTACGACTTCGTCGATCCGGCCGTCTGAGTCGCCTCAGGCGCTCCGGAGCGCCTGCCAGATCCGCTCGCCCACGTCGTCCTTGTCGGCCGCGGTCCCGCTGCGGAGGATGGCGGTCAGTGTGCCGATCGTCATGGCGTGTGCCAGGTCGGCGGAGGCACGGACGCCGACGTACTCGAGGATGTCGGCGTTCTGCGCGGCCAGCTCCTCCTTTCGAGCTCGGTTGGCCGGGCTGATCCAGGCTTCGTGGGTGTGTGCCTCGACGAAGATGAAGCGTTGGGGGTCCTCGTGGGCGAAGGCCCAGATGTCGTCCCACATGCGGAAGAACCTGCGCTTGGGCGTCGGCCCGTCGGGTCGATGCGCCAGTGTCTCGAAGTCGTCGATGAACCCGCTGAACAGATCGTTCGCGAGTTCGGCCTTGTCCGCCCAGCGCCGGTAGATCGTGGCCACGCCGACCTCCGCCGCCTCGGCGATGTCGTCGACCGTCGTGCTCCCGAACCCGACGCGCGCGAACAGGCCCAGCGCCTCGGCGCGGATTCTCGTGGTTGCGTCGGGAGGGGCGCCCGGGTTCATCGAGCGTCGAGGCTACACGTGAGTCGAACGCGCCGACAGAAATTCGGAGGAAATCTTCCGAAAACGGAGGATTTCCTCCGGGCCTCGTGTTACGTTCTCCGGACCTCGCACGGTTGGAGCCCACATGATCTCGATCTCTTCCTCGGTGAACGGCACCCCGGTGTCCATCTCGGTCGACGGCCACGAGTCGGCGGTGGACGTGATCCGGGGCCAACTCGGCCTCACGGGCACGAAGCTGGTCTGTGCCGGCGGCGTCTGTGGCGCGTGCACGGTGCAGATCGACGGCACACCGGTCGTCGGCTGCCTCACGCCGGCCACCGCGCTGCGGGATGCGGACGTCACGACGATCGAAGGCATCGCGACCGGCGACGACCTCCACCCCGTCCAGCGGGCTTTCCTGGCCGAGGACGGGCTCCAGTGTGGCTACTGCACACCGGGCTTCGTGGTGGACGCGGCGGCGTTCGTCGACCGGTGGCGCTCCGAGCACGGCGACATCGCACCCGATCGACACACCGTGGCCGATGCTCTGGCGGGACACCTCTGCCGATGTGGCGCGTACGAGGGCATCTCGCGCGCGGTGCAGGCTGCGTGCCGGGGGGACCACGACGAGCCGTCCCGCGAGCTACGAATCGACGGGAGAGCGAAGGTGACCGGCACCGCCGTCTACACCGCCGACCGTCACCTGGAGGACGAGCTCGAGGCGGTGATCGTCCGCTCGCCGATCGCCGCGGGGTCCGTCGCGGCGATCGAGCCCGACACCGAGTGGTTCGTCGACCTCCTGGGGGACGACCGCCGGGTGCGCTGGGCCGGCCAGCCGATCGCCGCGGTGGCCGCCCCGACCCTCGCCGAGGCGCGCGACGCAGCGTCGGCGCTGCGGGTCGTCATCGATCCCACACCGTTCGTGATCGATCCAGCGCAGGCCAAGGCCGACGACGCTCCGCTCGTGTTCGAGAACCGGCGGGCGCGCAAGACGGCACCGAACGCGGCAGAAGGACCGATGGCGCCGGCCCGATGGACCGGAAATCGGCGAGGCCCGAACCCGACGCCGTACCTGGGGTCGATCGCGAAGCGGCGTGTGCGCCGGGCGCGAAAGCGCCAGAGCGATCGCCTCGTCGACCTCCACGTCGAAACGAATCCGCAGCTCCACTCCAGCTTCGAACCGCACTGCACCGTCGCGGACTGGTCCGACCCCGAGCTGCTCCGGGTCTGGACCAGCACCCAGGCGGTCGACCACGTCAGCCACGGCCTCGCCGAGCGCTTCGATCTGAGGAACGACCAGATCGAGGTGGTGTCGGACTTCATCGGCGGCGGCTTCGGGTCGAAGCTCGGCGTCACGGTGGACATGACCGCTGCGTGCGAGCTCAGTCGACTCGCCGGGCGACCCGTGCGTCTGATCCTCGACCGTCGCGAGGAGCTGACCGCCACCGGAAACCGGCCCGGGAGCGCGACCGACATCGCACTTCTCGTCGACGACACCGACGACGTCCGGGCGCTCGTCGTCGATGCCGAGAGCCATGGCGGGGTCGCGGTGAACGGCCTGTACGGCATCCTGTGTCTGCTGGTCTACGACCGCTCGCCGAGGATCGCGTACGACGCCGATGTGGTGACCAACGCTCCGCCCGGCACACCGTTCCGTGGGCCGGGCGGTCCCACGTACGCATGGGCTCTCGAACAGGCCGTCGACGAGATGGCGCACCGTCTCGACCGCGACCCGATCGAGCTGCGGCAACAGTGGGACGGCAACGAGAAGCGGCAGGGGCTCTACGACTGGGCGCTCGACCTGGACGTCTGGCGGGATCGACCGGCCACCGGCGAACAGTCGGGCCGCTATCGCCGCGGCGTGGGCGTCGCCGCCGCCAACTGGCTGTACATGGTCGACCCGGACACCGAGGTGGTGGTCCGCGTCGAGCACGGCCGCCTCGTCGCCACCACCGCGTGCCAGGACATGGGGACCGGGTCCAAGACCGTCGTGGCCCGGGCGGTGGCGGGCGTGTTCGGGATCGACCCATCGTCGGTCGAGGTGGTCATGGGTCGCGCCGGCGGTGGCGCACCCCACGGCCCGACGTCCGGAGGCTCGCGTTCGACGCCATCGCTGTGGTCCACCGCGGTCGACGCGGCCACCAAGCTGCGCGAAGAGATCGGCGCCGAGGTCACCGGGTCCCACAACGGAGCGTCCGCCAGCGCGAAGCGAGGAGGCGACAAGGGACTCCGGGCCGTGCCGGTGACGATGAACGGCGTCCAGATCGGTCGTGGGGTTCTCCGCAGCCCTCCACGTGTCCGAGGTCGAGGTCGACACGCTGACCGGCAAGACGCGGGTGCTCACGGTCCACGGCGGCCTGGCCATCGGCATCCCCCACGCACCGGAGCTGGCGAGGAGCCAGTGCGAGGGTTCCATCATCCAGGGCATCGGGCTGGCGCTCTACGAGAACCAGATCCTCGACCCCCACACCGGCCTGACCCTGACGTCCAACCTCGAGGACTACCGGATACCGCAGCTCGGTGACACGCCGGAGATCACCATCCACTTCCACGAGGACGGATGGGACCGTGTTCCCGGGGGCGGTGTCGGCTTGGGCGAGGTGGCGACGATCAGCCCCGCCGCCTCGGTGGGCAACGCGATCCACAACGCGACCGGCTGGAGACCTCGCGTCCTGCCGGTCAGACCGGACCGACTGCTGGAGGGGCTCCGATGATCTCCTTCCCCGAGCGCTTCGACTCGATCGAGATCCCCGAGGGTGCCGTCGTGCGCGCCGGCGGCACCGATCTCCAGGAACGGCTCCGCTCGCACAACGCCACGCCCCACATCGTCGACCTCACCGGCATCGAGGGATTCGCCGGGATCGACCCCTCGGCCGGTGGGGTCAGGATCGGCGCGGGCACGAAGATGGCGGTCGTCGCGCAAGAGCTGGCGGCGAGCCATCCCGCGCTGGCGATCACGACCGGTGGTCTCGCCACGCCCCAGATACGGGCCCACGGCACCGTCGGCGGCAACCTGACGCAGCACTCGCGCTGCTGGTACTACCGCCACCCCGACATCGACTGTTTCAAGACCGGAGGCGACGATTGCCCGGCGCGAACCGGACGGCATCTCTACGGGGTGGTATTCGACCGGTCCGAGTGTGTGCACCCCCACCCGTCGTCGATCGCGATGGCGCTGTTGACCTACGAGGCGCGGCTCGAGCTGGCCGACGAGAGCGACCTGTCGATCGGCGAGTTCCTGGGGGAGGGCGTCACGCCCACCCGGTCGAATGCCCTGCCCGACGGCGCGGTCATCGCCGCGATCCATGTGCCTCACGGTTGGGACGGCGAGATCGGGGCGTACTTCCGCTCCATCAGCCGGTTCGAAGCCGAGTGGCCGCTGGTCGAAGCCGCTGTCCGCGCCCGGATGGACGGCGACGTCGTCGCCGAGTGCGGCATCGCTCTGGGCGGGGTGGCCACGGTACCCCTGCGCATGACTGCGGCCGAGGCGCTCCTGACCGGCAGGACCCTGAGCGACGACACGATCCAGGCCGTCAGCGCCCAGTGCACGGAGGGCGCGAACCCGCTCCCTGAGACCGGGTACAAGGTGGACCTGATCAAGGCCACGATCCAGGAGACGCTCGAGCGTCTGCGGGTCGCGGCCGAGGGCGGCTGAGCGCGTCAGTTCCTCGCGATCATCGATCACGCTGGTTGAACGGGGTGTCCTTGTCGACCCGCGGCTCGGGCGGCAGTCCGAGGACCCGTTCGCCGATGATGTTGCGCTGGATCTCGTCCGAGCCGCCGGCGACGCGGTAGCCGGGCGAGCCGGTCACGTGCTCGTTCCAGGCGAAGGTGCCCCACTCGCCGGAGTCTGCGGCGAGGCGAGGGCCGAGCACGCCCCCCACGACGTCGGTGACGGCGTTCAGCCCGTCCACCCAGAACAGCTTGCCGATCGAGCCCTCCGGCCCGGGCGTGCCGCCACTGCGCTGCATCGCGGTCGCACGCTGCGCCGTGAGCAGACGCACACGTTCGCGGATGGCGGCCTGAGCCAGCTGCTGACGCAGGGTCGGGTCGTCGGTGCGGTCGAAGGCCCTGGCGGTGGCCAACGCCTCGACGATGGAGCCGCCCGGGCGCTTCCGGGCGCCCCGGCGAGAGGAGTTGCCTCGCTCGTGGCCGAGCATCGTGAGGGCCACGCCCCAGCCCTTTCCCACATCGCCGATCCGCAGCGAGTCGGCGATCCGCGCGTCTGTGAAGAACACCTCGCTGAACGAGGAGCCGCCCGTCATCTGCCGGATCGGGACGACCTCGATGCCGTCGGTCGCCATCGGTACCAGAAATGCCGTGAGCCCTCGATGCTTGGGGACCGTCGGGTCGGTGCGCGCGATCAGGAACCCCCCCTGCGCGAGGGGTGCGCCCGACGTCCAGACCTTCTGGCCGTTGACCACCCACTCGTCGCCGTCGACCTCCGCCTTGCAGGCCAGCGAGGCCAGGTCGGAGCCCGCGCCGGGCTCGCTGAACAGCTGGCAGCACCATTCCTCGCAGCGAAGGAAGCGCTGGACGAAGCGGTCGCGCTGCTCGTCCGTTCCGTCGGACTGGATGGTCGGTGCCACCATGCCCGTCGTCACGCTGAAGAGTTCGTGCCGCCCGGGCGTCTGGTACTCGGCCTCGAGCTCGGCGTAGGCGAGGGCGTACTGATTGCTGACCCCGAGGCCGCCGAGCTCGGTCGGCCACGTCGGCGCGTGATAGCCGACCTGGGCCTTCTTCTGCTCCCAGGCCGCGATCGCGGCCATGTGGGCCCGCTCCTCGTCATCGGTGCGTTCCGGGAAGAACTCGACGGGCAGTTCGCCGACACCCCACTCGAAGGTCTCGGCTTCGCTGTCGATCCGCTCGGCGTTGGCGTCGAGCCAGGCTCGGGCCTCGGCGCGAAAGTCCTCGATGGAATGCGGTGCGTTCACGGTCGACGATCCTCGAAGGGGGCGGTGGTCACCACGACGTTCATCGGACTCCTCCCACGACGTCGCGCCGAAGCGTAGGCGGCCGTCGCCGGTCGAGCAGGCGTCCCAGGCCACGGTCTGGCACCATCGCAGCTGTCGACCGGGACGCGGGAGCTGCGATGGCCATCACCGAAGCTGACGTCGAGGGCGAGGTCCTCGACTGGTTCCACACCGAGTGGGATCCGGGCCTGGCGCTGCTCGACTGGCGCGAGAAGCTGGTCTCGTCGGGCTGGGCCGTGCCGTCCTGGTCGACGGACTGGTTCGGGCGTGGTCTCCCGGCCTGGGCCGATCGCGTGGCTCACCAGGCGATCCGTCGCGCCGGCGGTGTCGCCGTCCCGCTCGGTGGCGGGATGGGGCTCGCGGCACCGACGATGTACGACCACGCCTCCGACGATCTGAAACAGAAGTACCTGCGTCGCACGATCACGGGCGAGCTGACCTGGTGCCAGCTGTTCAGCGAGCCCGGCGCCGGGTCCGATCTCGCGGGCCTGCGGGCCACAGCCGTCCGCGACGGCGACGAGTGGATCGTCAACGGTCAGAAGGTCTGGAACACCATGGCGCACCGGGCGGACATGGCGATCCTCGTCGCCCGGACCGACTGGGATGTCGCCAAACACGCCGGGATCACCTACTTCCTCCTCGACATGCGCCAGCCCGGTGTCGAGGTCCGCCAGATCCTCGAGATGAACTACCACGACTCGTTCAACGAGGTCTTCCTCAACGAGGCCCGGATCCCGGCCGACGACGTCGTCGGGACGGTCGGCGACGGTTGGAAGGTGGCGCGGGGCACCCTCGCCCACGAGCGTTCCTTCTCGACCCAGCGCAACGTCCACTTCGCGTCCGGGGCCACGGGAAGGGTGATCGACGAAGCGCGGGCGGAGGCGGCCGAGTACCTGAAGACCTATGAGTGGTACCCGCAGCGGATGGGCCGCGTCGATCTGGTGATCGAGCGCGCCCGGGCCACCGGAGCGGTGCACGATCCCGTCGTCCGACAGGAGATGATGAAGCTGATCAGCTTCCAACGCGCATCGGAGTGGACCGCAGGCCGGGCCAAGGCCGCGCGCGAGCTCGGCCGACCTCCCGGCTCGGAGGGCTCGATCGGCAAGCTGGCGCTGTCGGAGGTGGCGAGGATGTGCAACCACGTGCACACGATGATCTCCGGACCGACGGCGATGCTGCGCCAGACCGACGATCCGGTCGACTCGGTGATCGCCGAGATCCTGGTGTCCACGCCGGCGCAGTCGATCGCAGGCGGGACCGACGAGATCCAACACAACATCCTCGGCGAGAACGTTCTCGGATTGCCCAAGGAGCCCGACCCGAACAAGGGTCGACCGTTCCGTGACGTCGGCAAGTAGCGTCGCGCCACAACCGAGCAGGGGGAACCATGTCCGAACAGGTCTTCGAGAACGCCGCGCTGCGCGCCACGGTCCACGACGACTTCGTGGCCATCGTCGAGTTGACCAACCCGCCGAACAACTTCTTCTCGATGGAACAGATCGGCGGCGTGGCCGATGCCCTGGCCGTCCTGGACGCCGACGACCGCTGCCGGTCGGTCCTGTTCTGCGCCGAGGGCAAACACTTCTGCGCCGGCGCCGACTTCTCGGGTCAGGGCGGCGGCCGGTCGTACACCACCGAGGAGCTCTACGCCGCAGCGGCGCGAATCGCGGGGAACGACAAGCCCGTCGTCGCGGCTGTGCAGGGTGCCGCCATCGGCGGTGGCCTGGGGCTCGTGCTCACCACCGACTTCCGGTACGCGGCTCCCGAGGCCCGGTTCAGTGCCAACTTCGCTCGGCTGGGATTCCATCACGGCTTCGGCCTCAGCGTGACGCTGCCGAGGCTCGTCGGCCCACAGGTCGCAGCCGAGCTCCTCTACACGGGCCGGCGGGTCAAGGGCGACGAGGCGGTCGAGATCGGCCTGGCCGACAAGCTCGTCCCCCTCGAGAGCCTGCGGGACGAAGCGCACGCCCTCGCTCGTGAGATCGCCATCTCGGCCCCGCTGGCGGTGAAGTCGATCCGCAAGACCCTGCGCGGCGACCTGGCCGATCAGATGCGGGCCGCCACCGCCCACGAGGCCCACGAGCAGGCGTGGCTCCGCGAGACCTCGGACTTCGCCGAGGGAACCAAGGCGATGGGCGAGCGTCGGGAACCGAACTTCACCGGCGAGTAGCGAGCCGCTCAGCCCGTGAAGCTGAGTGACTGCACGACGACATCGGCGAGATCGTTCACGGCCGGCAAGACCGTGTCGACGTCCTCGAACGCATGGGCGCTGACCATCATGAGCCCCCGCTCGGGGTGATCGATCACCCACAGCCGCCCGGCCGCCGGCGCGTCCCAACCCCAGATGGAGTCGGCGAGGTCCAGTGGGCTGTAGCGGAGCATGATGTCGAAAGCCCTGTCCGTCGTGAAGTCGAAGACCCTCGCGTCGATGCCATCGATGGTGGCCGGTCCGATCTCGGTGACGTTGCCGCCATTCGAGACGAGCTCGGCGACGACCTCGTCCGGGCTCGCGAGTGGGATCCCCTCCACCGAATGTGGCTGATCGAGGAAGTACACCCCACCGCGCAACTCCGTCATGGGCATGAACGAGAACTGTCTGCCTGTCCAAGGCCTGATGAACAGCGGAAGTCCGGCGGTGAGCTCGGCGAAGTCGTCAGGGACGTCCATTTGCACGCCGCCGAGCGCGCCGAGCCGGGTCGGCCCCGGCGAGAGCAGCTGAACGGGGTTCGGGGCGATCTGGCCGAACGCGACCGTCTCGAGCACAGCATCCGCCTGGTCGAGCCACGGGGCCTGATCCTCACTGGAGATGGCGGACACGATGAGCAGCGGGTCCTCTTCGGCCTGTTCGATGAACCAGAGGCGGTAGAACGACCCCTTGTTGAGCGCCTTGATGTGCTCGTCGTGGTTCACGGCAAGGCCGGCGCAGAAGCCCGGTACCCATCCGCACTCCATGTCGTCTGCGAGTTGCAGGTCGACGCTGAGCGCGGGCAGACCATTGATCGCCGTCTCGACGGGGTCGGTTGCGATGACGCCCTCGTGGAGGTTGTCGAGCCATCCGTCGAAGTCGTCCGCGGGCCATCCCTCCTGCTCTTCCAGCGGGGTGTTCGGGGCTCCTGGATCACTGAAGTGAGACACCCGCATGAACAGGAGCTCGTACTGGTCGGGCGCCTGGCTCCTGACGTCGGTGACGGCGAACATGCCAGAGCCATTGGGCTGGGTGGCCAGCGTCTCGGTGGCGGTGAACGACATCGGCGTCCCGAGTGCACCGGTCCGGTACGTGCCCGGGTCGAAGGGTGTGAACCACCGCAGCAATGGCATCGCATTCGGGTCGTAGGTCACGTCGGCAGCGAACGGCAGCGTTGGATCGCGCCTCTCAACGCCAGCGGTGCCCTCATCCCGGTCTGCTGGGGTCTCCGTCGGCGCCGGCTCCTGCTGCTCGGCGTTCGCGGCCTCGTCGTCGTCGGTCGGCGGCGCATCATCGGTCCCGTCGGCCGCCACGACGGTCGGATCCTCCTCGGTCGCAGCGACGCCGTCGTCGGTGGCTTCGGAGCCATCGGGAGACGATCCACACCCGGTGACCGCGAGTGCGCCAATAGTCAGCGCCCCGATCACCATCCACAGTCGTGCTCTCAGCGACATTCTCGGTCTCCTGTCTCCCGCGGTGCATCCAACGTGCCCCGTCCCGTCAAACGATTGGTGGTCGCCAAACCCCTCACGACCCTTCGAACTCCAGCGAGGACGCAAGATCGCGTGTCCACGCGAAGACCGCGTCGGCCTGCTCCTGTGTCGTCGCCTCCGTGCTCAGGATGAGCAGGCCCCGAACCGGGTGCTCGATGGTCCAGAGGTGGCCCAGCCGTGGGGACGCCCACCCGAACTCGTCCCGTGCGAGATCCGCTTCGCGCGTCTTGAGAACCACTCGAGCGAACGGGCCCGAGTCGACCGAGAAGATTCGCGCTTGCTCGCCGCCGATGGATGTCGACGGCAGCTCCGTGATCAGGGCCGCTTCCCTCTCGAGGATCTCGATCAACCGCTCCGTCGACGTGACCTCGATGCCGTCGACATCGAGCGGTCGGGTGAGGAGCTCGACGTCTCCCGTGAGTCCTGATGGAATCAGTCGCGCGAAGCCTTGGTGTGGCTCGACCACCGTCGCCTCGTCTGGGAGCTCCACGCTCAGGCCGCCGAAGGCGTCGATCTCGACGGAGCCGGCTCGGTCGGGACGCACCGGGTTCGGCTCGATGGGCCCGAACGACAGCGACGCCAGGATGTTGTCGGCCTCGTCGAACCACGCCGAGTCCGCCCCGTCCTCGACGGCCACGGTCACCAGGATCGGATCCTCCTCGCCCTGGTCGACGACCCAGACGCGGTAGCTCGAACCAGCGGTGAACACGGGGAGCCCTAGATCACCCATCAGGTCTCCCGAGCGGCAAGGACCCCCGTCACACGGGAACCGGAGCTCCACGAACGTCGCCCGGAAGTCGCCAAGCGTGGTGTCGACCGGCTCTCCGGCGTCCACCGCGTCGCCGACCCGATCGAGCCATCCACGGAGGTCGCTGGACGGCCAGGCTGTCGCCGGGTCGACGCGCATCGTCGGTGCCGCCGGGTCGGGCAACAGGTTCGTCCGGCGGAAGGTGATCGTCCGGTCGTCGGCGTTGCGGCTCGTCATCGCAGCGATCGAGACGGTGCCATCGCCGTTGACGAGCAGTCCGGTCTGTTGTTCGATCGCGAACGTGAACGCCGTGCCGAGCGTGTCGATACGGAAGACGCCTGCGTCGAACGCCGTGTTGCCGCCGGTGATCGGCTGAGCGGCGACGACGTCTTCCTCGTCGACCTCCGTCGTCACGTCGGTACCCGACTCCTCGTCGCCGACGGTCGCGAGCCAGATGCCGACGACGGCGAGCACGGCCGCCGCCGCGAGCAGGAGGCCGGCTCGCGGCCTCCTCCTGGTGATGTCGACGTCGTCGTCCGTCGGCTCGAAGTCGAGCACGACGGCCACGTCATCGGACTCGACGTCCGCGACTTCGGTCTCGGCGACGATCTGTGCGCGGAGTCGCGCCCGGAACTCGGCGGACGGCGGCTCGCCCTCGGCGGCGCGGACCAGACGCTTCAGGTCTCCGTTCACAGGTCACCTCCCCGGCTCGGGTCGGTCTCGTCGGCCTCCAGTGCGGCGGCCAGCTCCCGTCGGGCTCGCGTGATGAGGCCCTCGACCGACTTGAGGCTCTTGTCGAGCTCGGTCGCGATGTCGCGGACCGTCATGCCGTTGATGTAGTGGAGCGTCAGGACCAGCCGGTAGTGCATCGGCAGGACACCGAGGGCGGCCTCGACCCGGAGCCGCTCGGCGATGTCGATCTCACTGGCGCCGGCGGGGTCGTTGGCCACCAGCTGGAGCTTCTCCTCGTGGGTCAGTTGGCGGCGGAAGACGTCGAAGAGCTTGTTCCTGGCGACCGTGATCAGCCAGCCGATCGAGATGGTGCTCGGATCCTCGACGGTGCGGATCGCGGTCATGAAGGTGTCCTGGGTGACGTCCTCGGCGAGCGAGTGGTCCTGGCAGCGACGGTGGACGTACCGATAGACCTCGTCGACGTGCGCGTCGTAGAGCTGCGCAAACGACAGCTTCGGTCCACTTGCCAACGCGGTGCCCCCGCTCGCGCGATCTCGCCTCATCGCCCCTTCAACGAACGAGTGCGGAGAATACCCTCACGAACCCGCACGACCCCTCACGACCCTCGCCGTCGCAGTGGCTAGGCCCAGTCCGGGTCCCGTTTCTCGGCGAACGCACGAGGTCCTTCGATCCGGTCGGGACTCGTCCGCCACGCCGCCTCCGCGTCGCTGACATAGGAGGCAGCGTCCGACAGCGGAAGGTGCAGGGCATCGAGCGCGGACTGCTTCGTGGCGCGGAGCGAGGCGGGGGAGCAGCGCGCGATGTCCGCCACCCAGGCGTCGACGCTGGCATCGAGTTCGCTCATCGGGACCACCTCGTTGACCAGACCCATCTCCGCCGCCCGCTGGGCCGAGAAGTGGCGGCCGGTCAGCAGGTACCCCATCGCCAGGTGGTACGGCACCTGGCGGGGCAGCCGATGGATCCCCATCGCGCCCGCGATGAGCCCCCGACGCGCCTCGGGCAGCCCCATCTCCGCGTGGTCGGCCGCGATGATGATGTCGCAGGCCAGGGCCAGCTCCAGGCCGCCGCCCAATGCGACCCCGTTGACACGAGCGATGAGCGGCTTGGTGATGTCGAATCGGAACTGGAGCCGCGTCACCGCTGCGGTCCGCCGATCGACCTCGGCCCGCTCCTCCTCCGATGCCCGACTGACCTCGGCCGTCCACTTCAGGTCGCGGCCCGCACAGAAGGCCCGTTCGCCCGCTCCGGTGATCACCGCGACACGGATGTCGTCGTCGGCCTGGATGCGGTCGATCGCAGCCGAGAACGCCTCGTGCGTGTCGATGTCGAACGCGTTCATGCGTTCGGGTCGGTCGATGGTGATGCGGGCGACGTGGCCGTCGACGTCGAGGACGATGCTGCTCATGCCCCCACTCTGTCAGGCCGGGCCGTTGGTGAGCTCTTCGCGGAAGTCGGGGTGGGCGATCGCTCGGAGCCGGTCGGCACGTTCGGCCAAGGTGGCGCCGTCCAGGCGCGCCACTCCGTACTCGGTCACCACCCGGTCGGCGAGGTTGCGCGGGATCGACACCGGCACGCTCGCCGGCAGTCTGTCGACGATCCGGCTCCGGGGCGTGCGGCCGGCGGTCGAGGAGATCGCGACGATGCCGACGCCGCCCGGGGACAGCTGCGCGCCGAGGGCGTAGTCCGGCTGGCCACCCGGACCGGAGATGATCCGATCACCGATCTGTTCGGCGTTGGCGGAGCCGTCCAGCGCCACCTCGATGACGGAATTGATGGCTGCGAGTTGGTGCACGCTCGCCAGCGTCGAGGCCCCGTGAGAGTACGCGGCCGGGACCATGAGCACGTCGGGGTTGCGGTCGACCCAGTCGAAGATCCGTCGGCTGCCCAGCACCACGCCGGCGACCAGCTTGCCGACATCGGCCGACTTGCGAGCACCGGTGAGGACGCCGGCCTCGACCAGGCCGATGCAGGCGTCGCCGATCATGCCGCTGTGCAGGCCGAGGTCCGAGTGGCCATCGAGGCTGGCCACGATCGCGTCGGGGATCCGGCCGATCCCGAACTGCAGCGTCGCCCCGTCGGGGATCTCCGGGGCGGCATGGGCGGCGATCGTCGCCTCCAACTCGCCGAAGTCGCCCCCGCCACCGGCTTCGGGAAGCTCGTGCTCCGCCTCGATCAGCAGATCGATCTCGTCTCGGAACAGCTCGGTGGCGCCGAAGGTGTAAGGCATCCGAGGGTTGACCTCGGCGATGACCACAGGCGCTCGGCGGACGATCTCGATCTGGTCGGCCGCGCCGGTCCCCATCGAGAACCGTCCGTCGGGCCCGGGCGGGCTGACCTGCACCAGCGAGACGTCGCACGGCCGAGGACCGTCCGGGGCGCAGATTCGGGGCCAGTCGCTGAGGGCGCTGGGGATGACCGACGCGGCTCCGGCGGCCAGCGCCGGACCGAGGGGTCCGCTGGCCTGGATGAGGGCGAAGCGGAACGGCGACCCCTTCGCGGGCTCGAACAGCGGATGCGCGTCGTGGTGGACCCCCGTGACGATCTCGACATCGGTCCACTGGTCCTGCGCCTCGGAGATGGCCGAGGCGAGGGTCACCGGGAACGCGGCCGCATAGGCGATGTGGATGCGCGCCCCGTCCTCGATGGCGTCGAGGAGGTCCGCCGTGGTGCCGTCGCGTCCCTCACGCCCGCGTGTGGGTTGTGGCAGGCCGGTGGCGTTCTCCCAGGTCACGCTCGGACAGTACCGTTCACGCCGTCGAGGGGTGGTCGGCGCGTCAGTCCAGGCGGCAGGGGCTCGACCGGCACAGCGACGCCGACGGGGACGGATCGCCCGAGGTCACCCGTACGCCCGACAGGCCGCTGTCTAGGACGTCGATGTCGGCCGCCATCGCGAGTCGAGGCTGGCGAGTGTCCGGCGGCGCGTCGCCGCCGACCGCGTCGCCTCGCTCACCGTCGACCGGCTCCTCGGGCACCGGCGTCGATGGAGGCGTCACCGTCGGGGCGGGCGCGGGGTCGGATGGCTCGACCACGTCGCGCTCGTCGGCCGCGGACGGGTCGTCATCGCTCGTCGGGGCGTCGGGGCGGTCTGCTGGGTCCTGCCTTTCGCCGGTCGTCGCGTCGTCGGCCGCGGTCGGCGGTGTGACCGGTGTCGACGACGTGTCATCGGCGGGGCTCTCCGCCGCCGGTGCGTCGTCGCCCGGCGCAGGCGCCGGCACGAGGGGGTCGACGAAGCTGAAGCCTCCGAGCATCGTGGCCACCGACCCCGCGCCGGTCTGTCGGAGCTCCACGTTGACCGTGCTCGGCGTGGC
>JBCCFK010000042.1:0-19249 GCA_039029775.1 Actinomycetota bacterium
CGATGAAGTCGTCGCCCTCGAGATCCGCATACGCCTCGACCGTCGCGGTGTGGGTGCAGTGCTCGGCGCCGCGGATCCCTCGACGCCGTGGATACTGGAACTCACCGGCGGCCCAGACCAGGTGCTTCGCCCGGATGAGCCCTTCCTCGATCCGGATGTGGAACTCCTCGTCGGCCTTCACCACGCCGAGCACGTCGGTCTGCTGATAGATCGGCAGCTCGAAGTACTGAGCGATCACGGTCAGGTAAGCGGCGTACTGCGGCCCCGTGGGGTGCTCGGCCTGGAGCGTGACCGCCGGCGAACTTCCGAGCGCGATCGAGTTGAGATCGAGCATGCCGATCGAGTTCGTGGGAAAGGACGGCGTGATGAACCGCGTCTCCTCGGGCCACGATGCGAATGAGGCGCCGACGGTGTCGCGGTCGACGACGAGCATGTCCTCGATGCCAGCGTGCTTCAGGGTCACCGCCACACCCACCCCGGCGGCGCCTGCTCCAACCACGACGACGTCGTGCAGTTTCGTGGCGCGTTGAGTCTCGGTCATGCGGCGTCCTCCGCTTCGCGGTCCGGCTGTGTCAACGTGAGCAGCTTACCGAGAACAAGAACCGTTCTTATTACCGATCTTCACCTGAGACGCGCGGTCAGAGGATCGAGATGCTCGTGGGCGTCCGCCTCCACGACGGCGAGCCGGGCGTAGACGCCGGCGTGTTCCGGGCGAGGCCGGAACGTGTCGTCGCGCTGCACGAGCATCGAGGTGGCCTCGGCCGGCGTCGACCAGATCCCGGTGAACATGCCGGCGTTGACCGCGCAGCCGATCGAGGCGGAGCTCCGCAGCTGATTGCGAGTGCAGGGAACGCCGTGCACGTCGGCGAGGATCTGCATCATCAGGTCGCTGTTGGCCCCGCCGCCACTCACCACCAGGTCGGTGAAGGGCTGATCGAGCTCGGCGGCCATCGGATCCATGTGGTTCTTGAGGCGCAGCGCGATGCCTTCGAGGACGGATCGATACATGTGCGCCCGACCGTGACGGCCATCGAAGCCGATCATGGCCCCCTTTCGGTGGGGAGCGTGCGGGGGAGCGGCCCAGTCGTGCACGGTGAGCAGCCCGTCGGACCCGGCCGGCACCAGCGCCGCCTCGTCGCCGAGCAGGTTCTCGATCGAGCGGCCCTCGGTCGGTACCCCGGCCTCGACCGCAGCCGCGAGTGCTGCAGCGCCGAACTGGTCGCGGAACCAGCTGACGCTCCACATCCCCCTCCGAACACCCCAACACTCGTAGAGGTACTGGCCGGGAAGCGACGCCTGGAACGTCCAGAACGACTCGGCGTCGGCCACGGGTCGGTCCCCGTGGGTCATCGCGGCGATGTACGTGCCCAGCGAGACGAGGCCGACGCCGGCCTCGAGCGCGCCCGAACCCAGTGCCTCGACCGCCTTGTCGTGGGCGGTGGCCACGACGGGGAGACCGGCGGGCAGGCCGGTCGCCGATGCCACCTCGGCGGTGAGGCGCCCGAGCTGCTCACCGGGTCGGACCAGATCGAACACCTGGTCGCGGGTCACGTTGCAGTCGTTCCAGAGCGCAGGATCCTCCGACCAGTCGAGGGCGATGTCGTCCACCGGCCACCATCCGATGAGGTTGGCGCAGGTGTCGGTGCGCTCACCGGTGAGTCGCAGGCCGATGTAGCCCGAGCTCGTGGTGATGTGGCTCACGTCGCCGTACTGGTCTTCGTGGGCATGCGGGTGATCGAGGCGCTCGTCCATCCAGCTGATCACGGGGTGGGCGAGCGAGCCGTCGGGGCGGAGCAGGGCCCGGCAGCAGCGGATGATGCAAATGCCCATCGCGTCGATGGCCGCGACGTCGCGGCCGGCCCGGGAGAACTGGTCGACCGCAGCGGTGAGCGCGGCGACCGTGGCGTCCCACAGGTCGTCGTCGGGGTGGACGGCGCGGTTGGGTGCCGGGATCTCGAGCGGCCGCAGGGCGTGGTGAGCCTCGGCGACGACCTCACCGGATTCGGCGAAGATCAGCACCTTGGCGCTCTGTGTTCCGACGTCGAGCCCCACGACGTACCGGTGCTCGGCCATCGGAGGGGACCTCAGCTCTCGTCGACCGGGAAGATGCAGCCGAGGTTCATGATTCCGTTGGGATCCAGGTTCTGCTTCAGCCCGGTCAGCAGGCGGTAGGCGGACCCGTGTTCTTCGGGTGTCCACGGGGCGCGGTACTTCCCGATGCCGTGGTGGTGGCACATCGAGCCGCCGGCCTTCAAGGCCTCCTCGACGAAGATGGCGTTGAGCGGGATGTGGTACTTCTCCCGCTCCTCCTCGATCGTGCAGTCGACGACGTCGTAGTCGTACACGAAGTACATGTTCGTGCCCGTCTGATAGCTGTGCGACGAGTGGCCGCCCAGCATCGTGATGTCGGCGACGTGCGGGAACTCCTCGCGCACCCGCCGGATGCCGTTCTCGTAGATCTCGTTGATGACCGACCAGTTGCCCGAGACCTCGGTCGTGTAGCCCATCCGCATGTTCTCCCGGATGAACTCCCGTTCCTCGATGAGCTTCTCGGGGCCCCAGTTCAGGTGCTCGAACCACTCCTGGATGATCGCCGTGTCGACCCGTGTGACCTCCGGGCGTGCGTCGACGATCTCGGCGATGCCGTCGGCGGTGGCCCGGGACACGCCGGCTGGGCCCTCGGTGGTGAAGATCAGCACGCACTGATCGGGTGCGAACTCGTCGAACCCGTGTTGGGCGCCGTCTTCTGCGTCGTAGAGACGGGCGACCGACGGCTTGTACCCGGCAGCCATCACGTCGCGGAGGATCTCGAAGCCTGGCTTCATCTCGTCGAGGCGCCACCCGAGGTAGTGATTGTGTTCCGGGTAGAAGCTGAACAGCTTCACCGTGACCTCGGTGATGTAGCAGAGCGCACCCTCGTTCCCGATGATGACGTGTCGGATGTCCGGGCCGCCGGCGCGACGTGGCACGTCCTTGATGCGCACGACCTCGCCCGACGGCAGGACCGCTTCGAGGCCCATGACCATGTCCTCGATGCCGCCGTAGAGGGTCGAGAACTGACCGATGGACCGGGTGGCGACGAGGCCGCCGTACATGGCGATCGGCTTCGACTGCGGTGAATGACCGGTGGTGAGTCCGAGCTCTCGGACCCGATCCTCCAGGTCCTGCAGCTTCACCCCGCACTGCACCGTCGCCTGCATGTCGAATTCGTCGATCGAGACGATCCGATTCATGCCCTTGCCGTCGATCACGATCGAGTTCTCGGCGATGGTCTCCAGGCCGCCCTCGGTGGCGGTGCCGCCGGTCTTGGCGACGACGTTGATCCGGTGCTCGTTGCAGAACGCGAGCGTCTTCGACACGTCCTCGGTGCTCGTCACCCGCACGACCGCGGCGGGCAGCGGCAGGTTGTAGATGCCGAAGATGTCCTCCAGTTTGCGATAGCGGTCGAGGCTGTTCTCCTTCAGCACCTGTTCGTCGGTGTCGACCTTGTCGACGCCGACCAGGTCGACCAGACCGTCGACGATGGCTTCACGGGACAGTGGCTCGGCCTGTTGAGATGACACTGCTGCACTCCTGCGTGGGGGATCGGGTCAGCGGACCAGGTAGCCGCCGTCGACGGCGAGGATGTGGCCGTTGACGTAGTTCGAGGCGCGGCTGGCCAGGAAGACGCACGCACCCATGAGGTCCTGGACCTGGCCCCACTCGCCCGCGGGGATGTGGTCGAGCACGGCCTTGTTGTACTCGGGGTTTGCTCGGGTCTGCGTGGTCAGCTCGGTGGCGAAGTACCCCGGCGCGATGCCGTTGACCTGCGCACCGAACGGCCCCAGCTCGTCCGCATAGGCCTTGGTGAGGCCGGCGATGCCGTGTTTGGTTGCGGCGTAGGCGGGGGAGCGTTGGCCACCGAGGAACGAGAACATCGAGCAGACGTTGATGATCTTGCCGCTCGCCTGCTCGATGAAGATCGACGAGACGGCGTGACTCAGCTCGAAGGCGGCGGTGAGGTTGACGGCCACCATCGGGTCCCACGCACTCCGGTCGAAGTCGCGCACGTCGTCGACGTTGATGCCGACGCCGGCGTTGTTGACGACGATGTCCACGCCGCCCAAGGTGTCGACGCAGCCCTGGACGACGGCGGCCGGGGTACCGGTGTCGGTCAGGTCGGCGGTGACGATCTCACAGCGGCGACCCTCCGCCGCGATCAGCTCGCTGGTCGTCCCGTCGTCATCGGCGATGGTGGGGATGTAGAGGTCGGCGCCTGCCTTGGCCATCGCCACCGCATAGGCCTGACCCAGCCCGCGATTGCCGCCGGTGACGATCGCCCGCTTGCCCGCGAGCGAGAAGAAGTCGAGCGAGAAATCGCGGATGTCGCGCTCGCCCGGAGGGTCGAGCGGGGTCTGGTCGGGCGACATGGGCTCAGTCTCGCAGCGGATTCACGGCCGCGGGGCGACGGGCGGCAGCACCGGTTTCGAGCCTCGCCTCAGAGGCCGGCGAGCCAGTCGCGAGCGTCGATCATCATCTCGATCGTCTGGCTGTGGGCCATGTCGTAGGCGTGGTCACGAACGTCCCACCCGCCGGCGATCAGGGTGGCGATCGCGTCCTTCGGCTGGTCCGGCCCGATGAGCGCATCGCGCGTTCCCCACTGGAACAGCGCCGGTCGGCCGGCGCCTTCGGAGAGGTCGACCTGCACGCCCTCGATGCTCGGGATCCCGCAGCAGATCGCCCACACGCCTGCGTAGCGGGGACCGCCGGGTCTGCCGGCGAGTGCCAGTGAGAGGAAGCCCCCTTGGCTGAAGCCGCCGACGACGCAGCGGTCCGGCGGTACGCCCGCCTGGCCTGCTTCGTGTGCGATGAGGGCCTCGACCATGTCGAGTGCGGCCTTGAACTGGCCGGCATCGCGTTCCCGGGTGTCGGGGTCCGACGTCCACCACGCCGCCCCGTCCCCGTCGGGCAGGTCGATCGGCGCCCTCGGTGCGATCGCGGTGAACCGCTCGTCGGGGTCGACCAACGGCACGTACGACGCGAGGTGATGCTGCTCGGCCGAGTAGCCGTGCAGGAGGAAGAGCAGGCGGTCGGCCCCGCCGCGCTCGATTCGGTAGGTCGTCAGCGACATCGCACGAGTCTCGCATCCGAGCAGCGGTCACGTGCCGACGACAGCTGACCGTCGGGCCGGGCCGGGTGGTCAGCGTCGAGCGAGCTCCGCGTGGGCGGCCGAGAGGCGGGCGATCGGGACCCGGTAGGGGCTGCACGAGACGTAGTCGATCGCCAGGTTGCCGAGGAAGGCGATCGACTGTGGGTCACCGCCGTGTTCGCCGCACACACCGATCTTCACCTCGCCGTTCGCCGAGCGACTGCGCTCCACGCCGGTGGCGACGAGCTCGCCCACGCCGCGCTCGTCCAGGTGCTGGAAGGGGTCGAATTCGGTGATGCCCTTGCGGACGTAACCGGGCAGAAAGCGTGACGAGTCGTCCCGGCTGAGTCCGAGGGTGGTCTGGGTGAGGTCGTTCGTGCCGAAGCTGACGAACTCGGCGACGCGGCAGATCTCGTCGGCGGTCAGCGCGGCTCTCGGGAGTTCGATCATCGTGCCGACCCGGTACTCGATCCCGGGGTCGGGGCCGAGCACGTCTCTGGCGACCTCGTCGATGATGGCGCGCTGGTTCTCGAGCTCGGAGGAGAAGGCGACCAGCGGCACCATGATCTCGGGTCGGGCGTCGATGCCTCGATCCGCGCCCCGTCGGGCGGCGGTGAAGATCGCCCGCGACTGCATCCGGGTGATCTCGGGGTAGGTGACCCCGAGCCGGCATCCGCGATGGCCGAGCATCGGGTTCGCCTCCGACAGCCGGTCGACCTGGCTGAGGGTGGCCTGGAGTTGGCCGATCTCGTCGAGCATGGCGTCGATGCCGGCCTCGCCGGTCAGGCCTGTCGCCGTACGGAGACGCAGCTTGAGGTCGAGGAGCGCCGTCGTCGTCTCGGTCGCGCTGGGCAGGAACTCGTGGAGCGGAGGGTCGAGCAGGCGGATGGTGACCGGGTGTCCGGCCATGGCCTCGAAGAGGGCCTCGAAGTCCTCGGTCTGGAACGGCTCGAGCTCGGCGAGAGCGGCGGTCCGCGCCACCTCGTTCGGAGCCATGATCATCCGGCGCATCGCATCGATCCGGTCGCCGGCGAAGAACATGTGCTCGGTCCGGCAGAGGCCGATTCCCTCGGCGCCCAGGCGACGCGCGGTTTCGGCGTCGCCACCCGTGTCGGCGTTGGCCCGGATGTCGAGCCGGCGGATGTCGTCGACCCACCCCATGAGCGTGTCGTAGTAGTGGTCGAGCTCGGGCTCGACCATGGGGACATGACCTGCGTAGATGATGCCGGCGGTGCCGTCGACGGTGATGACGTCACCGGCCAGCACCGACGTCGTGTCGGTGACGAACAGCTGCTTGACGTAGTCGACGAACATCTCGCTGCAGCCGACCACGCAACACTTGCCCATCCCGCGGGCGACGACCGCAGCGTGGGAGGTCACGCCGCCGCGACTGGTGACCACCGCCTTGGCCGCGACCATGCCGTGGAAGTCGTCGGGGCTGGTCTCGTGGCGGACGAGGATCACATCGTGGCCGGCCTCGGTGAGGGCGACGGCTTCGTCGGCGTCGAAGGACACGATCCCCGATGCCCCGCCGGGTGATGCAGCGAGACCGGACACGAGCTTGACGGTGCCGGGCTCGGCTTGGACCACGGGGTGCAACAACTCGTCGAGCCGGTTCGGGCTCACGCGCCCGACGGCCTCGTCGCGATCGATGATGCCCTCGTCGACCATGTCCACGGCGGTCCGGATCGCGGCTCTGCCGGTGCGCTTCGCGTTGCGGGTCTGGAGCAGGTAGAGCTTCTCCCGCTCCACCGTGAACTCGATGTCCTGCACGTCCCGGTGCGTCTGTTCGAGCTGTCGAGCCACGGCGATGAGCTGGTCGTGGATTGCGGGGTGCGACTCGGCCAGGGCAGCCACCGGCTCCGGGGTGCGGAGCCCGGCCACCACGTCCTCACCCTGGGCGTTCTGGAGATACTCGCCGTACATGACCGGCTCGCCGGTGGTCGGGTTCCTCGTGAACAAGACGCCCGTGCCCGAGGTCGGCCCGGTGTTGCCGAACACCATCGACTGCACGTTCACCGCGGTGTACAGGTCGTGGGGGATCCCGTTGAGGTTCCGATAGTCGATCGCTCGGCGATTCATCCACGAGTCGAAGACCGATGCGATGGCGCTCCTGAGCTGCTCCGTCGGTTCGTCGGGCACCGGGCTGCCGGTTCGGTCGCGGATGATCTGGGTCAGGCGTCGGAGCGCGTCGGCCTCGGAGAGATCGTCGGGCACCCGGAGTCGTTCGTTGGAGATTCCCAGCACGATCTCGCCGTACATCTGGACGAAGCGTCGATGGCTCTCCATGGCGAACGCCTCGTCGCCGGTCTGTCGACCGAGAGCCACAGCCGTGGCCGCGGACAGCCCGAGGTTGAGCACCGTGTCCATCATCCCCGGCATCGAGACCGGCGCACCGGATCGGACCGAGACGAGGAGCGGAGTCTCCCCGCCCCCGAAGTCCTTCTCCGTCCTCGCCTCGAGGCGGGCGATCGCCGCGTCCACCTGCTCCCAGAGTCCGTCGGGGATCGTGCCGTCGGATTCGTAGTAGGCGCGGCAGGCCCTGGTCGTGATCGTGAACCCGGGAGGGACGGGCAGCCCCGCAGAGGTCATGCTCGCGAGCCCGGCGCCCTTCCCGCCGAGGGTCGACGCACCCTCGGCACTCGATGCGTCGAAGTCCAGGACCCAGTCGGGGCTCACCGCGCCACCCGATCGTCAGGCACTCGCAGGGGTATCGAGCCGGGCGGACCGTCGGCATGTCGCTTGCCGTTGCGCAGGAGGATCACACAGCCCAGTGTTCCACCCGGCCGGACGGGCTGCTCGATGACCGCGTCCGGGCAATGACGTTTCGTCGCCTGTCGCGTTCGCTACCGTCCATGCCGTGGAGGTGGCCGAGGACTACGTCTGTGATCACGGGATGCCGAGGCCGTGGGTGACCTGCATCGACTGCATGGAGCTGCCCTATGACGAGCAGCCGCGGCCACCACGGCCGGTGAAACCCAAGCCGGCGCCGAAGGCGCCGTCCAGACGGTCGACCACGACGGCGTCGGCGTCACCACGTCCCAAACGTGCGGCGCGGCCGCCCGCGGCCCGCTTGCCGCGTTCGGTGACCGATCCGCTTCCCGACCTCGTGGGCGAGAACGATCTCGCCTACGAGATCCCGCCCTCGGACCTGGGTCACTACATCGCCGGCAGCGAGTCGGACTGGCTTCCGATCTCGACCCTTCCGTCTCGGCTCCGGGCCGGGGGCTACGTCTATCTCCAGGTCGACGAGGAGCTCGTCGCCCGGGCGCGGGTTCGTGGTGTCGGCTTTCGCGAGCGGCGATGGGACCCGGCCGCGGCCAGCGACCTCGGTCCCGGGGCCACCCTCGAGGTCGACGGCTGGGGGATGGTCTCGTTCGATCTCGGTCCCGAGGGCGCGGTGGCGGTGCCGAGCTTCCGCTACCTGACGTCGTCCGACGACGGGTCGGTTCACGTGGCCCCAGCACCCTGATCGCCCGAGATCCGTCGGCAACCTCTGACAGGTCTCGGAACCCGAGGTGCAGCGCCGGCCTGGGTTCGACTCGGGTCGAGGTCCTGCGGTAGCAGCCCGCCGGCCCTCCTCTCAGCCCGACGTCGCCACGGTCACCCGACCGGTGTCGGCAGGTATGGCGCGATCCCGGACAGGTCGGCCACTCCGGCTGCATTCGACAGATGCTGGGCGATCGCCGCATCGGGTCGGACGAGGACGACGCCGTCTGCCTCGTACGGCGCGAGGGTCGGTCCCGAAGGCAGTTGGCGCACCTCGAGGGGCACGGCATGGGGGAGCGCCGCCACCGCCGCCTGCCACGATGCCGCGTCGCAGTGAGGGCCGACGATCAGGACGTAGTCGCGGCCGTACCAGTCGAGGATGGACTCCGTCTCGGCGTCGTCGACCCAGATGTGAGGCGCCCGCCAGCCGTTCCGTATCAAGGGTCGGAAGTCCCGTGCCGGATCGGCGAGCGCCGGGGCGGGTTCCGTGTTCGGTGCGATCAGATCGGACGACAACTCGTAGCCGCGGAGCAGGTGGTCGTAGTCCGCATAGCGTTTCGTGCCCTCGACGGCTTCGCCGACATCGTCGCCGGCGCGGTGGCCCAGCATCATCCTCCCCATCACCGATGTGGTGACCACGCCGTACTCGATGCGTTCGAGCGCGACGGGCTTGTGCTCCTGTTCGTAGGTCTCGAGGATCGACGCCGGCGCGAGGCCGCGCAACACGTAGGCGAGCTTCCAGGCCAGGTTGCGCGCACCGGCGAATCCGGCGTTGTTGCCGAGGCCGCCGGTGGGCACCGACACGTGGGCGGCATCGCCCGCCAGGAAGATTCGTCCCTGGGAGAAGCGCGTGGTGCAGCCGGGCGTCGGTTGCCACATTCGCATGCTCCGGATGTCGAGCTCGACATCGTCGGTCGTCCCGAGCGAGGCACGGATGCGGGCGCGTATCGCTTCCTCGGAGATCGGATCGGGCTGACCGATCGAGACCTGACACCGCCAGCGTCGCACCCCGTCGAGCGGTTGGAAGATGAGCACGCCTTCGGGTGGTTGGGTGTACAGCAGCGCGCCCTTGCGGTCGCCGACGTGGCGTGAGAGATCGGCGTGGAAGATGACGTCCTGCATGTGGATCGGCTGGGGCGAGCCCTCGAGGTCGGTTCCGATGACGGCTCGGGTGGTGCTTCCCGGACCATCGGCGCCGAGCGTGTAGCTCGCGGTGACAGTGCGCCGCTCGTCGGTCCGAGTGTCGCGGAGGACGAGCGTCGTCTCCTCGGCGGATTGGGACAGCTCGACGACCTCGGTGTCGAAGTGCAATGCGATGTTCGGGTCGTCGGCGACGCGGGTCATGAGTGCCTTCTCGACTTCGTCCTGCACGGTCATGACGGGCAGGCAGGGGCTGTCCGGGCCCGGAAGGGTGAGGAAGGTCGGACTCTCGAGCTCGGCGTAGGGCGGGGTGGCGAGGTCGATCGACCAGCGGTTGTACGCGGTCCAGTCGGGACCGAGGCCGCTCTCCTCGACCATCTTCTCGATGCCGAACTCGCGCATCAGCTCCATCGTGTTCGTGTCGACGAACCGCGACCGGGGGTGCGTGTTGAGTTCGCTCCGCCGCTCGACGAGGAGGACCGGGACACCGTGGCGCGACAGCAGCAGTGACGATGCCAGCCCGATCGGACCGCAGCCGATGACGCACACAGGGACGTCAGTCATGGGAACTCCTCGTGTTCGAGATGCGGACATCGCGACCTCGTCGCGGGCGACGGATCAGATCTGTCGAGCGACGTCATTCCAGTAGGGCGCACGGATCGCCTTCTTGTCGATCTTGCCGACGCTGGTGTGGGGGAGTGTGTCGACGATGTCGACGGACTTCGGTGCCATGACCGAGCCGAGCTCGGCTTTGCAGTGGGCGACGATGTCTGCCGCCGACCGTGCGGCGCCCGGCTCCAGCCGCACGATCGCCTTGACCTCCTCTCCCCAGCGTTCGCTGGGGACGCCGATCACCGCCGCTTCGATGACGCCGTCGATCGCCTGCACGACCTGCTCGACCTCGGTGGAGTAGATGTTGAAGCCGCCGGAGATGATCATGTCCTTCTTGCGGTCGACCACGTAGAGGCGGCCGTCCTCGTCGATCACTCCGATGTCGCCGGTGAGGTGCCAGCCGTTGCGGCGGATCCTGGCGGTCTCCTCGGGGTTCTCGAAGTAGCCCTCGGACACCATCGGACCCTTCACAGCGATCTCCCCCCGTGTGTCCGGGGGCAGCGGGTTCGCGTCGTCGTCGACGATGGCGACCGTGGACAACACCGTCTCCCGGCCGACCGATCGGAGCGCGTGATCGTCGAGGAGCTGCCCGTTGACGTCGCCGTCGACGAAGTGATCCTCCGGCTCCCGGCGAGCGATGAACATCGGCGACTCGGTCTGCCCGAACCCACCGGTCATCACCGGTCCGAACACCTCGAAGGCCTCGCGGAGTCGTGGGATCGACATCGGCGCAGATCCGTAGGAGAACGATCGGAGCGAGCCGAAGTCGGTCGTGGGCGTCTTCGGGTGGTCGAGGAGGGCGTAGATGGCGGTCGGGGGAAGGAAGAGCTCGGTGACCCGGTGTTCCTCGATGGCGGACAGGATCGCCGTGGCGTCGACGGCGCCGAGGATCACCAGCTGCACGCCGGTCACGAGTGAGACCAGAGCTGCTCGGCCGGTGACGTGGGTCATCGGTGCCGCACACAGCGTGATCCGGGGCTGCCCGTCCCATCGTTCGCGAATCCCCCAGGCGAAAGCTGCGAAGTTGCGATGGCTGAGCATCACGCCTTTCGGAACCCCGGTCGTGCCGCCGGTCTGAGGGAGACACATGGTGTCGGAGCCCTGTCGTTCGACGGTCGGGGCGCGGTCGGCGGCGCCGGTGAGCCACTCGTCGATCGGCGTGCCCGGTCCGGTCGCCGGCTTGGATCCGTCGACGAGCTCCACCTGGATGCCGCCCAAGCGGGAGGCGACCTGCGTCGCCGTTTCGGCGTGCTCCGGTCGGTAGAGGAGGGCATCACAGCCGAAGCTGATCAAGATGTCGAGGTTGGTCGAGGGGCTGTTGCGCGGGTTGAGCGGCACCCACACGCCCCCGGCCCTGACGATCCCGATCGCTGCGACGAACGCGGTGACGCTGTTGGTGCTGTAGACGGCGCCGTGGTGCCCGGGACCGAAGCCGTCGCGGGCGAGCGCGTTGGCGACCCGGGCCGAGGCCGCGTCGATCTCGGCGTAGGTCCAGCTGTCGCCTTCGAAGACGGCACAGATCCGGTCCCGATGCTCTCGGAACGCGTCGTCGAGGACGGGGAGGAACGAGTGGTCGAGGGCGGGGACCGCGCCGTGCATCGGGCTGCTCAGGCCCTGAACCGGTCGATGAAGAGGTGGTGGAGGTGTTCGAACGCGGCGGGCGCATCGAAGCCGTCGGGGTCGAGCAACCACTGGTAGCCGATGCCACGCACGGCGCTGACGACGAAGGCGCCCTCGGCCGTCGGATCGAGCGCGGGGTCGACAGAACCGTCCTGCTGGCCCCGGGCGATCGCGCTGGACATGCTCTCGCGCATCGCGGCGTGGAATGCGCGGAAGTGATCGCGGAGCAGCTCGTCGCCGGTGGCGGCCTCGAACATCAGGGCGTACAGCACCCGCATGCTGCGGGCGTCGGCCTCGGCCTGTCGACGAAGCGCATCGGCGAGGAGGGTCACGACCTCGAAACCGGTGTGGTCCAACGGATCGTCGAGTTCCCGGTCGCGCCAGGTCCCGACGATGCGGTCGAGCATCGCCTCCACCAGGCCCTGCTTCGACCCGAACCGTGCGGTGACCATCGCCCGGCTGTAGCCGGCGCGCTCACCGATGGCGGCGAACGTCATGGCCGAGTAGCCACCCTCGAGGACGAGCTCACTGGCGGCCTGGAGCAACGCGCGGGTGCTGGTCTCGCGGCGTTCGCGCTGTCTGGACGGGGTGATGATCGCCATGGAAGGCATACTGACAAAAAGATAGTCACTTGACAACTAACTAGTTGTTGCATGACTATCAAGCCATGACGAAGCAGGCCGTCGATGCCCTCACGACGTTCCAGTCCCGCATCATCGACGTCGCCTCGTCCCTCAGTGAGTCGGAGTGGAACGCGCCGTCGGCGTCGGCGGGTTGGCGAGTGCGCGACATCATCTCCCACCTCGCCGTCGGGGCTCGCGCCCTGATCGACCCGATACCGCTGCCCGACGACTCGGTCCCTCCACCGGCGAACCGCGAGCGTGAGCACGACATGCACGTGGCGCTTCGCCAGTCGCAGACCTCGGCCGAGGTCCTGGACGAGTTCACCACGTTCGCCACCCAACGCCTCGAGCGGATCCCCGGGTTCCAGGAGGAGCCGCTCGCATCGAATGAGATCGAGATCCCCGGTCTCGGCACGTACCCGATGCACGCAGTCGCAAACGCCCTCGCCTTCGACTACTACTGCCACCTCTACCACGACATCTGCGGACCGAACGGTCCGATCGACCGAGCACTGCCCGAGGCGACCCACGAGGAGCTGTACCCGGTGGTGCAGTGGATGATGTGGGGGCTTCCCCAGATGCAGGGCCCGGAACTCGACGAGTCGCTCTTCGCGCCGATCACGCTCGACCTCACCGGCCCCGGCGCCAGCACCTGGACGATCACCCGGCCCGACCCCACCGGCGGGCTCGTCGTCGAGGAGACAGACGGCGCCGAGATCGTGGTCACCTCGCCCGCATCGGCCTTCGTGTCCTGGGGCACCCACCGCTCGTCGTGGTTCCATGACTCGACCGTCCAGGGCGACCGCGCGATCGCCACCGCCTTCTTCGCAACGCTCGACATCGTCTAGAGGAGACCGCGATGCCCCTGCAGCCTGGAGACATCAACCTCGCCAGCAACAACGACCTGATGACCATCGACGGCGGCGTGCCGTACGACTACTTCAAGGTGCTTCGCCACGACGCCCCGGTCTTCTGGAACCCGCCCACACCCGACGGTGCGACGATCCGGACGATGGAGGACTACGTCCCGACCGGTTTCTGGGTCCTGAGCAAGTACGACGACGTCGTCATGGCGTCGAAGGACACCGAGCGGTTCTCCGCCTGGGAGAACAGCGTCATCTGGATCGACACGAAGCAGAGCGAGATGGCGCTCGAAGCACAGCGGGCGGGGATGATGGGTATGGATCCTCCTCACCACACCCAGTTCCGCCGCCTGGTGCAGCCCGGTTTCACCCCGCGCTCGATCAAGGCCCTCGAACCGCACATCCGAGAGGAGGCCGCCAAGCTCATCGGCGAGCTCAAGCACCGCGATCAGGCCGAGTTCGTGTTCGAGATCGCGTCGGAACTCCCGATGATCCTGCTCTGCGAGATGATGGGGATCCCCCAGGAGCGCCGCGCCGAATACATGACGCTGGGCAACGCGACGGCGAGCTTCGAGTTCAACGACAACTTCGTCGAAGACCAGATCATGTTGTTCCTGATGCTCGACGATGTGGTCAAGACCGTCGAGGACGCGCCGAACGACACCCTCATCTCCAAGTACATCCACGGTGAGATCGACGGCGAGCGGCTCTCGCCCGAGCAGATCACCCAGTTCTTCCAGACGCTGTCGATCGCCGGCCACGAGACCACCCGCAACACGACGGCGCACTTCGTCCGACTGATGGACGCCTACCCGGACCAGAAGGCGCTCCTGCTCGAGGACCTCGAGGGGCGGCTGCCGAACGCCATCGAAGAGGTGCTGCGATTCTCGCCGCCGGTGATGCAGTTCTGCCGGACGACGACCGAGGACATCGAGCTGCGGGGCGAGACCATCCCCAAGGGAGACAAGGTCTACATGTCGTACGTCTCGGCCAACCGCGACGAGGACATCTTCGACGACCCCGACACCTTCGACATCCTGCGCCCCAACGCCACCAAGCACCTCGCGTTCGGCATGGGTGCCCACTTCGGCCTCGGGGCGAGCCTCGCCCGGCTCCAACTGTGCTGTGTCCTGTCCGAGCTCTACACCCAGATCCCCGACATCGCCCTCGCCGACGACCCGACCCCGATGTACAGCGTGTGGTTCAACGCCCTCAACGAGATGCCGGTCCGCACCTGCCCGGTTGCGCATTGATGGCCGACGTGATCGCCGTCGGGGTCATCGAGGCCCGACCACCCGAGCCAGGTGACGTCCACCACGGCGGCGCTGTGACCCGCACCGAGGAGCACTGAGGAGACAGTCATGCCAGCAGAGATCAACGGCCGCCCCGTGCTCGTCACCGGCGGCGGGAACGGCATCGGCGCCGGCCTCGCCGTCGAAGCCGCATCACGGGGTGCCTCGACGGTCGCGATCGTCGATGTCAACGCGGAGGCGGCCACCGCCACCGCAGAGCGGATCGTCGCCGACGGCGGCGCCGCAACCGTCCATCTGTGCGACGTTGCCGACGCCGTCGCGGTCGACGAGCTGGCCGACGAGCTGGTCTCGGCGCACGGTCTACCCGGCTTGGCGATCGCCAACGCCGGCGTGATGTTGCCGACGGGACCGCTGCTCGACATGGCCGCCTCCGACATCGAATGGCTGCTGGGGGTGAACCTGCGCGGGGTCATCTCCACGCTGCAGAGCTTCGGTCGGCGCATGGTCGCAGCCGACCAGGGCGGCTGGCTGCTCGCCACCGCGTCCGAGCACGCCCTCGGGGTGCCCCATCTCTTCGGCGCTCCCTACACCGCGTCGAAACACGCCGTGCTCGGCGCCTGCGACGTGCTTCGTGGCGAGCTGCCGGACCATGTCGGCGTCAGCGTGTTGTGCCCAGGCCTGACGACCAGCCAGCTCTGGAACTCCACCTCCGTCCGCCCCGACGAGTTCGGTGGCGCGGTCGACGGCGATCCCCAGTCGGGTGCCTTCATGGAGGCGTCGGGCATGGCGGCCGCAACGGTGGCGCACCGGGCTTTCGATGGTGTCCAGGCCGGCCACTTCCTCATCCCGACGCACTACAACGCGCGGCGGTACGCCGAAGCTCGGGCCACCGAGGCAGCTGAGGCGTTCGATCGCCTCGCGGAGATCGACACGACCGACTACGACGTCGGCACCCTCGCCGCCGAGCTGCTCGAACGGCTTGCCGCCGGCGAAGCCGACGACGCCTGACCGCGTCGGCAGGCGAGCCCACCGACGGCGGCGCATACAACTCTGGGAGTACGCGGTCGCGACGATGAGGGGATTCGCCGGACAGGCTCGACCGTCAGGCTGATGGAGTGCCCGGTCCCACGGGCGACCCCCAGACCAAGGAAGCTCCGTGTCAACCTCCCTCAGCCTCGACCCACCTCCAGTAGCAGCAGCCTCCGCGAAAGCGCCCGCTGCCCGGCTGATCGCAGCGCGCAAGGTCTATGAGACCGATGCTGCCGCGGTCGTCGCACTCGATGATGTGGACCTCGACATCGACGCCGGCGCTTTCACCGCCATCATGGGCCCATCGGGTTCGGGGAAGTCCACCCTCATGCACTGTCTCGCCGGGCTCGATCGTCTGACCTCGGGTGCCGTCCACGTGGGTGATGCGGACCTGACGACGATGACCGACCGCGACCTCACCCTCCTCCGCCGGGAGAAGATCGGGTTCGTCTTCCAGGCGTTCAACCTGATCCCCGCCCTCAGCGCTCAGGAGAACATCACGCTTCCGCTGGCGCTGTCGGGCCGAACACCGGACGAGGCGGCGCTGCACGACCTCGCCGACGTCCTCGGACTGACCGGCCGGCTTCATCACCGTCCGGCCGAGCTGTCGGGCGGCCAACAGCAGCGCGTCGCCGTGGCCCGTGCGCTCGTCGGGCAACCCGAGATCGTCTTCGCGGACGAGCCGACCGGAAACCTCGACACGGCGACCGGGACCGAGATCCTCGGGTTCATGCGGCGCGCCGTCGACGAGCGGGCGCAGACGACGGTGATGGTCACGCACGATCCGAGTGCCGCGGCCTGGGCGGATCGGGTGGTCTTCATCGTCGACGGCAGAGTCCACGATGAGCTGCACGACCCGTCCTCGGACGAGATCCTCGATCGCATGCGAGGCCTGGCCCGATGAAGCAGCTCATGAGCATCTCCGTCAAGAACGCGCTCGCCCACCGCTCGCGCTTCTCACTCACGATGACGGCCGTGGTCCTCTCGGTCGCGTTCCTCACCGCAACACTCATCCTCGCTGACTCCCTCACCGGCAGCGCTGAGTCCGACATCGCCACGGCGAACGCCGACCTCGCATTCGTCGTCGAGGGCGACCTCGTCGCCCAGGGCGACGGTGGGCCGGGCGAAGCGCTCGAACGGGCGACGGAGAGCCTGTCGCCGGGCACCCTCGACCTCGTTGCGGCGGTCGACGGTGTTGCCGAGACGGCCCCCGAGGTGACCGGCTTCGCCAAGCTCGTCGCCGACGGTGAGGCGGTCGGGGCCGGAACCGCGCTCGACGTCGGTCGCAATTGGATCGACCCGCCGAGCCTCAACCCCTTCTCGATCGCCGAGGGCAGTGCGCCGGCCGGACCCGACGACGTCGTGGTCAACTCGGCGCTCGCCGGCGAGGGGGGCATCGCCGTCGGCGACGCCGTGCAGGTGCTGACAGCAACGGGTCTGTGGGACATGACTGTGTCCGGGCTCGCCGACTTCGGACCGTCCACGTCTGCGCCGCTGCAACGAACGCTCATGTTCGACGACGCGACCACGGCCGCGATCCTCGACGAGGTCGGGCTGGAGCGTGTGAGAGCGACGCTCGACCCGGGCGCCGATCTCGACACCGTGATCGCGGCGGTCGAGGGCGGCCTGGCCGACGGCGTCGTGATCGACGGAGCCGCCCACATCGCCACCCAGCAGAACGCGATCACGACGCCGTTCACGTTCCTGTCCCTCTTCCTCGTCGCCTTCGCGGGGATCGCCACCGTGGCCGGGGCCACGATCATCGTGAACACGTTCGCCATCGCCATCGCTCAGCGGCGCCGAGAGCTCGCGCTGATGCGGGCGGTCGGTGCGACTCGCTCCGACGTTCTCCGGGCCGTCATCGGCGAGGCGGCGATCATCGCAATCGTGGCCACGGCTGCCGGCATCGCCTTGGGCCTGCTCGGCGCCGGCGGGCTCCGCGCCGCGATGGACACGGCGGGCTTGTCGTTCATCGACGGGCCCACGGTCGTGTCCCTCCGGACGGTGATCATCGCCGTCGGTGTCGGGCTCCTGGTCACCGTCGGGTCGGCGTGGGCGCCGGCTCGAAGCGCGGCCGGGGCCGCGCCGGTCGAGGCCCTGCGGGAAGCGAGCACGGAGCCGGGTGGCGTCGGCCGTTGGCGCACGAGCATCGGTCTGGGCGCGCTCGCCGGCGGGGTCGCATCGCTGATCGCCGCCGCGACACAGACGAACGCGCTCCTGCTGACCGGCGGCGTGCTCCTCGTGCCGGGCCTCATCATGGCTGGTCCCAAGCTGGTCGAGGTCACCGCCTCGATGATGCGCCCGGCCCTGTCCCGATTCGCCGGTGTGCAGGGATCGATGGCGGCAACGAACCTCACGCGCAACCCGCGCCGTTCGGCCAGCACGTCGCTGGGTCTGACGCTCGGCGTGGCGATGGTGGGCTTCTTCTCAATTCTCGCCAGCTCGTTCACGGCCAGCCTCACCTCGACGCTCGACGAGAGTCTGCAGGCCGACCTCGTGATCGCCTCGGCGACGACCGAGGCAGCCACGATCGACCCAGGGCTGGTCGACCGGATCGCACAGATCGACGGTGTCACGAACGTGGGGTCGCTCACGCTCGCCGATGCGAGTACAGCCGATGGGTCGGTCGCGACCGTCGGTGGTGTCGATCCCGGCATCGAGGCGTTGTTCGACTTCGGCGTGGTCGAGGGCTCGTTCGATGCCCTTGCAGACGGCGGCGTCGCGGTGTGGACGGGCGCCGAGGGCACGGTGCCCGCCATGGGTGAGACCGTTGAACTCGCGCTCGAGGACGGGACGCTCGTCCTGCCCGTCGTCGCCGTGTTCGACGACGTGACTCCCGGCTTCGACGAGGCGTCGCATGTCGTCGACGCGACCGTCCTGGCGTCGGCCCAATCGGGACTGCTCGATGCCAACGTGTTCGTCACCGTGGCCGACGACGCAGCCACCGAGTCGGTGCGAGCGGCGGTCGCAGCCACACCGGGCTCGCTCTTCGAGACCCGGGCTTCCTACCTGGCCAACGCCGGTTCGGAGATCGATGCGATCCGCAACCTCGTCTACGCGTTGCTGGCCCTCACCATCGTGATCGCCGTCGTGGGCGTCGCCAACACGACCGCACTCTCGATCTCCGAACGCGTCCGCGAACTCGGGCTTCTCAGGGCCGTTGGCACGACGGAGCGTGGAGTCCGCCAGATCGTGCGGTACGAGGCGGCGGTCTTGGCAGCCGCCGGTGCCCTGACCGGCCTCGGGTTGGCCATCGGCGGGAGCTGGGCGTTGGTGGCCACGGTCGGTGGAGCGGAGTTGCCCGGTATCACGATCCCGTGGGTCGCCTTGACCGTCATCTGCGCAGGTTCGATCGCAGCTGGTGTGGCCGCGGCGGCTGTGCCGGCGTGGCGGGCCAGCAAGACGCCGACGCTCGCTGCCATCGCGGGTCGCTGATGGCAAGATGGGGCGCATCGTGACAACGCAGGTCCGTCACTGGTTCGAGCCGCCCCG
>JBCCFK010000043.1:0-18770 GCA_039029775.1 Actinomycetota bacterium
GGCGACCGAGATGCGCTGGCACTGGCCGCCCGAGTACTCGTGTGGGCGCCGTTCCTTGGCCGTCTCGGCGTCGAGGCCGACGGCTTCGATGATCTCGGCGACGCGGTCGAGGCTGAAGCCGCCGCCTTCGTCGGCGCCGCCCCAGATCGAGACGCCCTCGGACACGATGTCGAAGACCTTGCGCCGCGGGTTCAGCGACGAGATCGGGTCCTGGAAGATCATCTGGATCTCCGGGCGCATCCGCCGCAGAGCCTCGCCCTTCAGCTGGGCGAGATCGGTGCCGCTGAAGTCGATCCGGCCCGACGTCGGCGGGACGAGCTGGACGACGGCCTTGGCGGTCGTCGACTTGCCGCAGCCGGACTCGCCGACGAGGCCCAGCGTCTCGCCGTCGCGAACGTCGAAGCTCACGTCGGACACGGCGTGGACGACCTGGCCCTTCCCGGCGGGGAACTCGACCACCATGTTCTCGACGGTGAGGATGACGTCGGGGTCGTCCCGACGGAGGTGAGCGGTACCGGAGCCGGCCATCAGGCCATCTCCTTGCGGCGGATGCGGAGCCCGGTTGCGGTGTGGCCCCGCTCCTCGTTCTTGGCGAGTGCCTCGATGCCCTTGGCGGTGCCCACGGGGTAGAAGCAGGCGTAGCGGTGCTCGCCCCCGTGTTCGAGGTCGGGGACCTCGGTCGTGCACAGGTCCTGTGCGTACTTGCAGCGCGGCGCGAATCGGCACCCGGGTGGCGGGTTGACGATGTCGGGCGGCGCTCCCCGGATCGGCGTCAGCCGGGTGTGCTTCGGGTCGTCGAGCCGTGGGATCGAGGCGAGCAGGGCCTCGGTGTAGGGGTGGCGCATCTCGCTGAAGAGCGTCTCGGTCGGCGCGTGCTCCATGACGCGCCCGCCGTACATCACCAGGATCTCGTCGGTCCGGCCGCGAGCGACACCGAGGTCGTGGGTGATCAGGGTCATGGCCATGCCGCGCTCGGCCTGCAGCGACGTCAGCAGGTCGAGGATGTACTTCTGCACGGTCACGTCGAGTGCGGTCGTGGGTTCGTCGGCGACGAGGAAGTCCGGCTCGGCGGCGAGCGCGATGGCGATCATGACGCGCTGGCGCATGCCGCCCGACAGTTCGTGCGGGTACTGGCGCAGCCGCTGTGCGGGCGAGGGGATGCCGACGGCGGTGAAGAGCTCGACGGCGCGATCGGTGGCCTCGGACTTGGACATCCCGAGGTGCTGGCGGAGCGGTTCCATCAGCTGCTTGCCCACCCTCATCACCGGGTTCAGCGACGTCATGGGGTCCTGGAAGATCATGCTGATCCGCTTGCCCCAGAGGTTCTGCCGGTCACGGTTGACGATCTGCTGACCGTCGAAGAGGACCGAGCCGTCCTCGACCTGTCGCGAGCTCGCGACGAGGCCCATGATCCCTCGGTTGAGGACGGATTTGCCCGACCCGGACTCGCCGACGATCCCGAGGGTCTGGCCGGGCATCAGGTCGAAGGACACGCCGTCGACCGCCTTGGCCAGGCCTCGCTCGGTACGGAACCCCACGTGGTAGTCGCTCACCCGCAAGAGCGGCTCGCCCGAGCCAGGAGTGACAGTGTCGGGGCTGTTCGCTTCGCTCGTGGTGTCGGGGCTGTTCGCTTCGCTCGTGGTGTCGGGGCTGTTCGCTTCGCTCGTGGTGTCGGGGCTGTTCGCTTCGCTCACAGTGTCAGCTCCCGGACGTCGAAGTAGTCGCGGAGCTTGTCGCCCGCGTAATTCAGCGCGACGACGGTCAGGAACAGGAAGCCGATCGGCGTGAACGCCATCCACGGCGCGTCCTCGAGGTCGGCGATCGTCGACGTATAGGTGCGAATCAGCTTTCCCCAGGTGTTGCCCTTCTCGACGGAGAGACCGAGGAACGCCAGACCGCCCTCGGCAACGATCGCGACCGCCATGCCGAGCAACGCCAGTGCGCCCATCGGGATCAGCACGTTGGGGAGGAGCTCGCGCAGCAGGATCCTGGAGCGTTTTGCGCCGATCGTCGTCGCGGCCATCACGAACTCGCGTTCGGCGAAGACCAGCGTCTGCGCTCGCGCCAACCGCCCGACGGGCGCGATCGACAGGATGCCGAGCGTCAACGAGATCGTGAACAGCGACCGGTCGACCAGCGACGTGATGAGGATCGCGAGCACGAGGCCCGGGAACGACAGCAGGACCAGGAACACGAAGCTGACGATGCTGTCGAACCAGCCACGGACGAAGCCGGCGATCATGCCGAGGGTGCCGCCGACCACGAACCCGAACGCCACGGCCGCGAAGCCGACGACGAGCGAGACCCGCGCTCCGTCGACCGTTCGGCTGAGGACGTCGCGCGCGTCGCGGTCGGTCCCGAGGAGGTGCTCGCTCGACGGCGAGTACGGCGGCTGGATCGGTGACTCGGTCAGCCGACCCGTGATGGCGTTCTCGGAGGTCTCGAACTGGATGAAGTTCTGGTCGGGGTCCTTGAACGGCAGGACCGGGGCCAGAATCGCGACCAGGACCAACAGGACCAGCCAGCCGATCGAGACCCAGAAGCCGAAGCCCAGCTTCTTCTTCTCGACGTGGTCCGGTTCGACCTCGGCCTCCTCGGAGACCTCCACGATGTCGGTGTCCGTGTCGCTGGTCATGATCTGACCCTGGGGTCGAGGAGCGTGTAGAGGATGTCCACCAGGAAGTTGAGGACGACGAACGCGATGGTGATGACCATCACGAGCGCCAGCACCACCGGGAAGTCCTCTCGCAGGACCGCCTCCACGATCGCGAGCCCCACCCCCGGGATGCGGAAGTAGGTCTCGACCACGAGCGCACCACCGATGAGCGCGCCGGCGTTGATGCCGAAGACCGTCACGACGGAGAACAGCGAAGGCCGGAGTGCGTGCCCGAACAGCACGCGACGGCGGGGTACCCCCTTGGCGCGGGCCATCAGGATGAAGTCCTCCTGCAGGGTGGTGATCAGATCGGTCCGCAACAGGCGCTGGTAGACCGCGGCAGCCGGGAGCGCGAGCGTCAGGGCCGGCAGGATCAGTTGGATCAGCCGGTGGTCGTGGCTCAACCCCCAGAAGGGATCGGTCGCGTCATAGGTGTCGGGGAACCAGTCGAGCCGAACGGCGAAGACGTAGAACAGGATCACCGCCAACGCGAAGTTGGGCAGCGACACCAGACCGAACGCGGTGAACGTCGAGACGCGATCCGCCCGGGAGTTGGCGCGCGACGCGGCCAACACACCCCATGGGATCGCGATGACGAGCGCGAGGACCTGGGCCAGCACCATGAGCTGCACCGTGCGGGGGAGCCGCTCCTTGATCAGGTCGGTGACCGGCGGCTGACCGTCGGTGCTGAACTGCACCCCGAAGTCGCCCGTGACGAAGTCGGCCGCCCACCGCACGTACCGCTCGGGCAGGGGCTTGTCGAGGTGGTACTGCTCCTTCGCCTCCTCCTGGAGGGCGATCCGTTCCGGATCGGTCGTGTCGTTGGCGGCCGGACCGAGGATGTTGAAGAGGGGATCGCCGAGGAAGCTCATGGCGGCGAACGTGAGCATCGACACGGCCACGAGCAGCAGTGTCATCATCACGAGCCGTTGGCCCCAGTAGCCCACCTCGACGTCCCTCGTCCTGGTCCTCTCGGCCGATCAGGAGTCGGTCAGGAAGACGCTGTCGTAGAACGTGCGTCCGTTGATCGCACAGCGGAGAGGCACACCCTCCGGACTCGTGCGGTCGCACAGGCTCTTCACGTTCTCGTTGAGCGCGATGTCCCAGAGCGAGTGCTGCAGGAAGATGTAGACGTAGTCCTGGTTGAGCTTCACCTGCAGCTCCTGGTAGAGCCCGGCGCGCGCATCCTCGTCCTCGGTTGCCCAGGCCTCGATGAGCAGCTCGTCGCGCTCCTCATCGCAGAGTCGGGGGAAGTTCAGCGACAGCGGCCCGACGGTGCGACACAGCAGCCAGACGTTGTCGCCGGCTGGGTCGACCGCGCCGAACTGACGCCACGTCACCACGTCGTAGGTGCCGAACACGGTCTCGTTGATGTGCTGGTCTTCGGGGAGCTCCTGGAACTCCACGTTGAAGAACGGCGACCAGGCCTCGTCGAAGAGCTCGGCGATGCGGGTCTGCACCACCGACGGTCCGGAGTACTGCAGCTCCATGTCGATCCGGCCGTCGGTGCAGTTGTCCGGGAACTCGGCGCAGTGCGCCTCGACCAGCGGGCCGGCCAGCTCCGGCATGTCCGCTTCCTGCACCACGTCGGGGTTGTAGAACCGGCTCTCGGGCGTGTACTGCTGGTTCGCGAGGCGGTTGATGCCGAGGCCGAACAGGGTGTTGTAGGTCTCGCGAGGCGTGGCGAAGGTCAGCGCCTGACGGGCCCGGATGTCGTCGAAGGGCGGCGACGCGGAGTTGATCATGATGAACGACTCCTCGCCGGTGTCGTCCAGGAGGTTCTGGACGCCGTCGGTCTCGGCGAGCACTTCGATCGAGGGGGTGTTGGTGGTGTTCAGCACGTCGAGCTCGCCCTCGAGCAGCAGCTGGACGCGGACGTCGGGGTCGGTGACCGGCACGAACTCGATGGCGTCGAGGTTGGCCCGGCCGTTCCACCAGTTCTCGTTGCGCACGAACCGCGTGACCGAGTCCTGCGAGCGGCTGTCGAACACGAAGGGTCCGGTCCCGACCGGCTGCTGGTTGAGTGTCGGGTCCTCCAGCGCAGCGGCGATCCACGCCGGCGACGCCGCCATGCCGAGCTGCCCGGTCACGAGCGCCGGGAAGCGAGCGTGCGCGTCGAGCAGGTTGAAGCGCACCGTGAGGTCGTCGATGATCTCGAACGCGCCGTCCTCGAGCGACGGATAGAACGGCTGCACGGCGATGCCCACCAGCGGATCGGCGAGCACGGTCTCGAAGTTCACCCGGACCGCTTCGGCGTTCAGGAACGTGCCGTCGTGGAACTCGATGCCCTGGCCGGTGGCGCCAGGGCGGAGCCTCATCGTCCAGGACCGGAGGTCCTCGCTCGGCTCGAACGACTCGGCCAGGTACGGGACGGCGTTGCCTTCCTCGTCGTACGCGGCGTAGGTGTCGAACACGGCGTTGGCCATGGACAGGCCCACCACCGAGAACGAGGACGTCACCGGGTTGATGCCGTCGGAGTCGGCCTGGAGACCGAATCGGAGCGTGCCGCCCTCGACAGCCTCTTCGGTGGACTCCTCTTCCTCGGTCTGGATCGCGCCGTCGTCGTCGGAGGCCGCCGCGCCGTCATCGTCGGAGGCCGCCGCGCCGTCGTCGTCGTTGGATGCACCGTCGTCGCTGCTGCTGCTGTCGCTGTCGTCGGTCGCTTCGGTCGTGCCGTCGTCGGCGGCGTCATCGTCGTCACCGCCACAGGCCGCGGCGATCAACGAGAACGCGAGCAACACTGCCAACAGGCGCCACAGCGCCCGATGCTTCCCAACCATCGGATCCCCTCCTACGGCCTGCCGGTCGGCAGGTCCTCTTGGGTGGTCCGTAGTGTGGTCATGGTCACTGCATTGCGCAAGCCGCCCCGCACGTTTCTTACCTCCTGGTAATGGAGCTCTCCTACCTCCTGGTAACCGAGTTCGCGCCGCCGGTGTCCGGCCTTCGTCTGCCGGCGGCCCACTCGTGTCGGCCGAGGTCGTGCGCTGTGCTTTGATGGCGGGCGATGACCGAACCACTGCTGGTCCTCGACGACGTCTCGTTCACCTGGGGATCGTCCTTCTCCTTGCGAGGCATCAGCCTCCGCATCGACCCGGACGACCGTCTCGCGATCGTCGGTTCCAACGGCGCGGGCAAGTCCACGTTGGCCAAGGTCATCGCCGGCGCGCTGACGCCCAGCGCCGGAGAGATCAGCGGGTCGTGCCGCCGGCCCGAGGACGTCGGCTCGGCGTTGGACCTCCGCCTCGGCACTCCCGGCCGCACCGTTCGCGACGCGATCACCCACGAGCTCTCGAGCGGCCTGGTCGACGAGGTCCTCACGTCGGTCTCGCTCGAGGTCGCCCTGGCGGACCGCCGGCTGACCGACATCAGCGGAGGCGAGCGGTACCGGCTGGCCGTCGCGATCGAGCTCGCCAGGCGGCCGCCGCTCCTGGTGCTCGACGCGCCGACCGCGGCGCTCGACACCAGGTCGACCAGGGCGCTGCTGCGCGCACTCGACCGCTACCCCGGTGCGATCGTCGTGCTCAGCGCCGACCTGTCGCTGGCCGTCGAGGCGTGCCATCGGGTCGTGCTCCTCGACGACGGCCACATCGCCGCCCGAGGGACGCCCGCCGAGCTCCTGACCGACGCCGAACTGCTGCGATGGCACGGCCTGCAGATGCCGTCGGGGATGTCGCCGTCCTGGCTGCGCCGAAGGGCCCGTCGACGCCAGGACGGCGCCAGCCCGGAAGGGTCGGCGGATGCGGCCTCGTGGGCGCGGTCCGCGAGGCCGAACAACGCGGAGCTGGCTGCGGAGATCGCGGTCCGGATCGAGCAGGCCTTCGTCGGATTCCACAACGAGTTCAAGTCGATCACCAGGCGTGCGGCGCGGCGGTTCGGGCAACTGGACTTCGAGGCCCACCAGACCGACACGGCCGAGCGCCTCCGGCTGCACCGCCGTTGCGTCGAGGACTGCGTGAAGTTCGTCAAGCCGCTCGTGACCCTGCATCCCCAGGAGGACCGGCGCGGCATCTGGACCCAGGCTCGCCTCAACTACGCCCAGTCCATCGCCTGGCGGCCCGACTCCGAGCTGGCCGAGACCTTCTTCAACTCGGTGACGCGGCGCGTGTTCACCATGGTCGGCGTCGACGACGACCTCGAGTTCCGATGGTTCGGCGGGATCGCCCTTCCGGTCGTCGATCCGGGACAGGGCGAGGTCGTCACGTTCCGGCGCCGCGGGACGACGGGCGAGCTGATGGAGTCGATCCTCGCCTCCTACGAACTCCGTGGGCGTTGGGTCGACCGCGCCGGCGATGCGGCCAAGATCGCCAGGGCGGTCGATCGCCACCTGTCTCAGACGTGGGAGGCGGCCATGCCGGTCGAGGTCGACATGCTGGCGCCGGTCTTCTATCGCAATCGGGGTGCATACCTCGTCGGCCGGATCCGCCATCTCAACCGTGTGTCACCGCTGGTCGTCGCCCTCGTCAGCAGGCCCGAGGGGATCGAAGCCGATGCGGTCCTCCTCGACGAGCTCCTGACGAGCCGGATCTTCGGATTCACCCGGTCGTACTTCCACGTCGACACCGAAGAGCCGGGCGCGATCGTGGCGTTCATCAAGAGCATCCTGCCGCTGAAGCCCGTGGCCGAGCTGTACACGTCGATCGGCCACAGCGGGCACGGCAAGACCAGCCTGTTCCGCGCCATCTACCGCCACCTCGACAACTCGACCGACCGGTTCGTGGCCGCCCGAGGTGTCAAGGGGATGGTGATGAACGTGTTCACGCTCCCGTCGTTCGGCGTGGTCTTCAAGACGATCAAGGACACGTTCCCGCCGTCGAAGCGCACGTCACGCCAGCAGATCCGCGAGAAGTACAACCTGGTCTTCCAACACGACCGAGTCGGTCGGATGGTCGACGCTCAGGTGTTCGAGAACCTGGCGTTTCCCCGCGATCGGTTCACCGACGAACTGCTGGAGGAGCTGCTCGCCGAGTCCGGCGAGACGGTCCACGTCGTCGGCGACCAGGTGATCCTCGACCACGTCTACACCGAGCGACGTATGTACCCGCTCGACCTGTACCTGCGCGAGATGCCGGTCGCGCAGGCGCGTTCGGCGGTCATCGATTACGGCAAGGCCATCAAGGACCTGTGCGCCGCCAACATCTTCCCCGGCGACCTCTTCACGAAGAACTTCGGCGTCACGCGTCACGGCAGCGTGGTCTTCTACGACTACGACGAGCTCGCGTTCCTGGAGCAGATGAACTTCCGCGACATCCCCGAGGCGCGCAGCTACGAGGACGAGATCTCGGACCAGCCGTGGTTCTCGATCGGGGTCGACGACGTGTTCCCGGAGGAGTTCCGCAAGTTCTTCCGGTTCCCGGAGGCGGTCAGGAGCGCGTTCGACGAGCACCACGCCGACCTGTACACCGCCGACGCGTGGCGCGCGATGCAGGACCGGCATCGCGAGACCTCGATGCCGGAGTTCTTCCCGTACCCCGCAGACGCTCGGCTCTAGCGGCCTCGGCTCACTGCGACGCCACGAGCTCCTGCTCGAGCTCTTCGACCCGGCGCTTGACCAGGTCGCTCATCGAGACCATGCCGCAGACGTTGTCGTCGGCGTCGACCACGGGCATGTGCCGGAAGCGACCTTCGGTCATCCGGCGCATGAGGTCGTCGAGGGTGTCTTCGGCCGTGCAGGTCTGCACCTGCCGGGTCATGATCGACCGGGTCTTGATGTCGAGGCCTTTGGCGCCGACCTCGGCGATCTTGCGCACGATGTCGCGCTCGGAGAGGATCCCGGACACGACGTGTCCGTCCTCCGAAGCGACGAGGACGCCGAAGCCGTAGCGGGCGAGCTGCTTGGCCGCCTGCTCGAGTGAGGTGTCCGGATGAACGGTGACGACGAGGTCGCCCTTGCTGTGGAGAAGATCGGCTACTCGCATGGGGGATGCCTCCAATCGGGCTGGAACGCCCGGACGGCACGCCCGGACGTCAAATGGAGGAACCGGCGTCGGTTCCTGTCACGTCCGGTCCGTCTCCGTTGAAGGACCCACCACTCACGGTACCGATATGTGACCAATGGCACAAGCTCGGGTGGGTCTAAGAACTGGGTAAGACGTCGCTCAGCCGCTGGGTGTACGCACCTACCCTGGCGGAATGGTCGAGAGCGCAGGTGCGCGGCTGCTGGTCGCCGAGGACGACAAGGGTGTCCGGGACGCCCTGGACCGCGCCCTGCGGTTCGAGGGGTACCGAGTCGACCTCGCGACCGACGGGGCCCATGCGCTCGAGCTGGCCTCGGCGAGTCCGCCCGACCTCTATCTCCTCGACATCCAGATGCCCCACGTCGACGGCCTCTCCGTGTGTCGGACCCTGCGCCACCGCGGAGACCGCACGCCGATCCTCGTACTGACGGCACTCCACGAGGTGTCGGATCGCGTGGCGGGGCTCGACGCCGGCGCCGACGACTACCTGGTGAAGCCGTTCGCCCTCGACGAGCTGCTCGCCAGGGTCCGAGCGCTCCTCCGTCGCACGGGTGATCCCGACGCGGACGGGCCCGTCGAGATCGCCGACCTCGTCCTCGACCCGGCATCGCGACGCGTCACCCGCGACGGCGTCGAGATCGAGCTGACCAAGACCGAGTTCGACCTGCTCGAACTGCTCTGTCGAAACGTCGACATCGTGTTGAGCCGCGAGACGATCTACGAGCGGATCTGGGGTTACGACTTCGAGACCTCGTCGAAGTCGCTCGACGTCTACATCGGGTATCTGCGGCGCAAGACCGAGCTCGACGGCGCGCCCCGATTGATCCACACGGTGCGTGGGATCGGCTACACCGTCCGACAATCGTGAACCTGAGAACCCGCTTCGCCCTGGGGACCGCCGCCCTGGTGGTCCTGGCGATCGCGGTCACCGGATGGCTCCTCGTCGAAGACGCCGAAGACGAACTCGTGTCGGAGGTGGATTCCTTCCTGCTCGACCGGGCCGAGTTGATCCGCGACTTCGAGTCGGTCATCCGCAGCGAACCCCGCGGGTCGTTCCGCCGCGGGCCCTTCGGCGCAGGTCGCTTCTCCGAGGACGATGCCATCGCGCAGGTCGTCCTCGCCGACGGGTCGGTGTTCGCGCTGACCGATGTCGAGATGCCCGTCGATCTCGCCGACGTGAGTCAGGCCCTCCGGACCGGGGAGCCGGTGCTGGGCGATGTCGACGTGGACGGCGTCGCACACCGCGTCCTCACCACGGACCTGCGCGGTGTCGACGCGGCCGTCATGATCGGCCGCGACATCAGCGAGGTGAACGCCGCGCTCGACGGCCTCACCCGCCGCGCCCTGATCACCGGGGCGCTCGGCGCGGTCGTGGCCGCCGTCGCCGGCTGGGTCGTGGGTGGCCGCCTGTCGCGTCCGGTTCGCGACCTGACCCTGGCCGCGGAGCACGTGGCGATCACGCAGGATCTGGCCTCACCGATCGGTGGTCGTCCCGGCAACGACGAGGTCGGCCGGCTCAGTCGGAGCTTCGACACCATGCTGACGGCGCTCGACACCTCGCGGCGGCAACAGCAGCGGCTCGTCATGGACGCCAGCCATGAGCTCCGAACCCCGCTCACGAGCATCCGAACCAACATCGACCTGCTCCGGCGAGCGCGATCGCTCGACGAGGACGAGCGTTCGCAGGTGCTCGACGACGTCGGACGCGAGCTCGATGAGCTCGGGACGCTCGTCGCCGAGCTGGTCGAACTCTCGACCTCGAGTCGCCGGCCGGACGAACCGATCGGCCCCGTGGACCTCGCGGCCGTCGCCGAAGCCGTGGTCGACCGGGCGAACCGTCGTTTCGGCCGCGACGTCCGGCTTGCGAGCACCGACGCCGCGACGATCCGCGGCCGGCGTTCCCTCCTCGACCGGGCGATGTGGAACCTCGTGGCCAACGCCGCCAAGTTCAGTCCCGAGGGCACCGCCATCGAGGTCCGAGTCGTCGGTGCGACGGTGCTCGTCCGCGATCACGGCGCCGGGATCACTCCCGACGACCGCGACCACGTGTTCGACCGCTTCTACCGATCGCCCGACGCTCGCTCGGCGCCCGGCTCCGGCCTCGGCCTGTCGATCGTCGCCGACATAGTCGAGGCGCACGGAGGCTCGTGCTTCGTCCGCGAGCCCGACGACGGCGAGGGAGGCGCGATCGTGGGCTTCGACGTGGTCGGTCTGGCCGAGACGGATCGTTAGCGGCGCGCGGCGGTCCAGTCGGCGAGGCGCTCGACGGCCTCGGTGATGTCCTCGGACGACCCCGCGAACGAGAAGCGAACGAACCCGTGTCCGCGCGTCGGGTCGAAGTCGACGCCGGGCGTGGCCGCGATCCCGAGCTCGCTCAGCCAGCGGGCACACAGGGCCTGGCTGTCGTCGGCGAGGTGATCGGTGGCAGCCCAGACGTAGAACGCTCCGTCGGCCGGTGCCAGGCGATCCAGGCCTGCGACGGGGAGTCCCTCGAGCAGGATCTCCCGGTTGGTCCGGTATCGACCGACGTTCGCCTCGAGCTCGTCGACGCAGTCGAAGGCCGCGAGGCCGGCCCACTGGCTCACCGAAGGCGCCGAGATGAAGAGATTCTGCGCGAGCCGTTCGACCGGGTCGGCCAACGACGCCGGCGTCAGCAGCCAGCCGAGGCGCCACCCGGTCATCGAGAAGTACTTCGAGAAGCTGTTGACGACCACGGCGTCACCATCGGGGCGCCATGCGGTCACGCCGGGTCGGTCGAAGCAGATGCCGTGGTAGATCTCGTCGGAGACGAGCCTGACCGCATTGGCCGAGCACCAGGCCAGCAGTGCGTCCATCTCGTCCGGCCCGATCATCGTGCCGGTCGGGTTCGACGGGGAGGCGACGACGAGGCCGTCCAATGGGAGGTGCGCCTCGAGGAGCTCCGGCGTCGGCTGGAATCGGGTCGAGGAGTCGACCGGAACGTCGACCACTTCGACGTCGAACGCCTGCAGCATGTTGCGGTAGCACGGATAGCCAGGTGAGAGCACGGCCACCCGGTCGCCGGAGTCGAAGCACGCGAGGAACGCGAGGACGCACGCCCCCGAGGCGCCCATCGTGACGGCGACGCGCGCCGGGTCGACGGGGGAGTCGTACCAGTCCCGGTAGTGGTCGGCGATCCGGTGGCGGAGCGGTTCGATGCCCAACGCGGTCGAGTAGCCGAGCACGTCGTCGTCGATCGCTCGCTTCGCGGCAGCGCGGGCGCCCGCCGGCGCAGCCGTCGACGGTTGTCCGACCTCGAGGTGGAGCACCTCGGCGCCGGCGGCTTCGCGCTCGGCGGTGGCCCGCATGACCTCCATCACGAAGAACGGGGGGATCGCCCCGCGTCTCGACGGCGCGGGCTTGTCGGCCAGGCTCACGCGCCGGCCTTGGCGAGCTTCCGCTCCCACATCCGGTCGAGGTACGGGATGGCGTCGGGCGTCTTGCACTGGTCTGCCCGTGGTCGACCGCCGGGGTCCCGAGTCGCCTGGTGGTCGCCGCGGCTCGCCGACGAAGGCCCTTGCTCCGCCCGCCGATCGCGATCAGCGTCATGTGCATCGCGTGCCGCGTGCGATTGGGTGCCGAGTCCATGCCCGACTCGATCGTCTGCAGTCGGTCGACGAAGTATGCGTCCGGCCGGTCGTCGTCGGCCATCGCCTGCGCCGCCACCAGATTCCAGCCGGCATGGGACGTGAACTCGCGTCGGCTCGTGATCCACTTGTCGGCGCGGGAGTCGAGGTGGGCGGTGCGCGCGGCGAGCTCGGCGACAGCGTCCGACAGCACGTAGTTGTCGGTGGCGGCCACCCACGCGTCCAGGTCACGGCGCGACATCGCATCGGGATCGGCGACCATCGTCGCGAGCATGCGGGCGTCGTGGTTGCCGCTCTCCCACAGCGCGAGGGCAACGGTGTGGTCCACCCCGATCTGCTTCCTCAGCTTGCGGAGGTCTGCGAACGACACCCCGAAGAGCGGCGCGGTCACGCCGTGGCGGGGATAGATCTTCCGGTTCTGCTCGGTGCCTGCGGCCTTCAAGGCCTTCACCGCCTGAGTCGGGGTCATGGTCGATAATGCTGCCATGACCGCGACGCCTCCCGCCTCCGAGCACGATCTGCGGGTTCGATGACCGACGACCTGGCCCGGCGGCTGCTCGCCGAGGCGATCGGGACGGCCCTGCTGGTGGCGGCCGTCGTCGGCTCCGGCATCATGGCCGACGACCTGTCGGACGACGTCGGCCTCGTCTTGCTGCAGAACGCCGTCGCGACATTCGGCGCGCTCGTCGCCCTGATCCACGCTTTCGGCCCGGTGTCGGGAGCCCACTTCAACCCCGTCGTGTCGCTGGTGGACCACCTCCTCGGCGGCCTCGATCGACGCTCCCTGCTCGCCTACGTGCCGACCCAGATCGTCGGCGCCGTGTCAGGTGGCATCCTCGCCAACCTGATGTTCGAGCTCGACGCGGTCGACTGGAGCTCGAAGACCCGCGACGGCGGCGGCATCTGGCTCGGCGAGGTGGTCGCCACCTTCGGGCTGATCGTGTTGATCTTCTCGATGGTCCGCAACGCGAAGGGGGACTGGATCCCGGTCGCCGTCGGCTCCTACATCATGGGTGCCTACTACTTCACCTCCTCGACGAGTTTCGCCAATCCCGCCGTGACACTGGGCCGGACGGTGTCGGACACCTTCGCCGGGATCGACCCAGCCGATGCGCCGGCGTTCGTCGCCTTCCAGGTGGCGGGTGCGCTGGTCGCGTGGCTGGTGGTGCGGACGCTGTATCCGGTCGATCGCAGCGCCTGAGCGTTCCTCGCGCCCTGGGTGGTCGGGGCGGGCCGTCGGGTGGCACCCCCATGGGCGGATCGGCCCCGGGCCGGATCGCGCCCGCCAGGGGCGAAGTACCATGCCGCCGTCCGCCGGCACGGGAAGGGGCAGCCGCCGATGGCCTCAGGTGCGTTCGACTACACCCAGGTGCAGTTCAGAGCCTGTCCGGAGTGCGGTCATGACGCCTCGGCGATCCCCGCCGCGGACCTCGCCGCGGCCGTCGTCGACATCGGTCGTCGGTGGCAGGAGTTCATCGGCGCCGTGACGGACCATCCCGGGGGTGTGGACGCTCTCTGTGAGCGTCGCGACGCCGACGGTTGGGCGGCGCTGGAGTACGCCTGCCACGTTCGCGACGTGCTGTCGGTGTTCGCCCGCAGGGTCGAGCTGGCGCTCGCCACCCATCGCCCCGAGCTGGGCTGGTGGGACCACGAACGGGCCGCGGCGGACGAGCACTACCTCGCCCAGGACCCCGGCGCGGTCGCCGATGACCTTCAGCACGGCACCTCGGAGCTCGCGGACATCGTGCAACCCCTTCACCCCGCCGCCTGGGAACGCGTCGCCACCCGTCAGGGCGACGAATTCACCGTCGCCGGGCTCGTGCGATTCGCGTGGCACGAAGCAGCCCACCACCTCGACGACGCGCGACGCGTCGTCCCGGCGCCCACCGCCTGACGCAGACTCTGCGTCAGGCCCGCATCGCGGCGATCTGGCCCCTGACCGTCTCGAGGTCGTCAGGGTTGGTCAGGCCCGTCCAGGTCTCGGGGCTCGACTCGAGCATCACCTCGAACCCGCGCTCGCGCATCAGCCCGGTGACCTCGGTCGGCAGAAGGCACTCGCTCTTGGGCTCGCTGGCGTGGGCGGCGTAGAAGGCCTCCCACCGCTCCTGCAGTGCCGTCATGATCGAGGGGTCGAACGCCCACAGGTTCATCGACACCGGCGTGTCCCCGGGAATCGTGCTCTCGCCGGCGACGATCGAACCGTCCTCGGCGAAGTGCAGACCCTCGGTCTCGTTGATCCCCTCCAACATCCCGCCGGCGACCTCGCAGACGCCCCTGGTGACCGACCCGTGCGCGGGCAACGTCTTGCCCACCTCGAACGCCACCAGCAGGCCGCAGCTGTCGTCGAGCGAGCCGAGGCGATCGAAGGCGATCTGAAACGACTGCGGGCCGTAGTAGTCGTCGGCGTTGGCGAGGATGAACGGTGACGTGACGGCCTCTCGGGCCGAGAGCACCGCGTGGACGGTGCCCCACGGCTTGTCTCGGGGCGGCCCGAGATCGTCCTGGCACACCAGTGTGAGGTTCAGCGCATCACCGTGGATCTCCCGCACGTGCTCCTCGGTGTCCGCCTTGATGTCGTTGCGGACGATCAGCACGACCTCGTCGACGCCTGCTGCGACCGCGTCGCGAATCGTGTAGTCGAGGATGACCTCACCGGCCGGGCCCACGGCTGCCAACTGCTTGACACCACCGAACCGGCTGCCGAGCCCGGCGGCCATCACCACGAGGGATGCGTTTGTCATGCGCCCAGTGGTACCGGTCCCGGCGGCGCAATACAAGGATCCCCGGACCCACCGACCGTCGTCTCCTGGAGTTCATCATGAACTCACGCAACGGCCACGTCCGACGCCTTCCCGGTTCATGTCGTCGCCCTAGCTTGCATCTCATCGAGCGGCCGGCTTCCCCGGCCCACCGGCAGTCCCCTCCCGCCGGTCACCAAGCACGGCGGGCATCGCACACTTCCTGGGTCGGTGCGATGCCCGTACGTGCTGTTTTGTCGCGCCCTGGAGGCGGGGGTTGCTCCGCGGTCGAATACCCCGACCGGCCCCTTATCCTGAGCGGGCCAGATCTCAGACAGGGAACGTGATGTCGAAGCAGCTCCTGATCCGACTCGTCGCGCTCGTCGCAGCGCTCGCACTCATCGCTGCCGCGTGTGGTGGTGACGACGATGACGCCACGACGGCCACCGACGGTGGGGCGAACACCGAGGACGGTGGCGACGAGGAGATTCCCACCCCGACGCCCTCGGGGGAGGTGGACAACACCGACCTGACCACCAAGCCGCTCGTGGAGGTCCCGGCAGGGGATCCGCCGACCGCGCTCGTTGTCGACGACATCGTCGATGGCGACGGTGTCGTCGCCGGCAGCGGCGACGTGTTGATCATGGAGTACGTCGGTGTCGCGTACAGCGACGGCCTCCAATTCGACGCGTCCTGGGACCGAGGCCAACCGCTCACCTTCACGTTGGGTCAGGGGCAGGTCATCCAGGGTTGGGACGACGGCATCGAGGGCATGGCGGTCGGCGGCCGGCGAGAGCTGGTCATCCCACCGGACTTGGCCTACGGAGAGGGCGGTTCGGGCACTGGCGCCATCGGCCCGAACGAGACACTGATCTTCGTCGTCGACCTGGTCGGCGTGGTTCCCGCCGACGCAGCCAAGCCCGCAGTGGACGTGCCGGCCGAGCCGCTGGCGGCCGCGGGCGTGCGCCCCGATGTCGAGGTCCCGGCGCAGCTCGGCAGCGGTGAGCTCATCTCCAGCGATCTGACCGTCGGCGACGGCGAGGCCGCCGAGGCGGGCGATCTCGTGGCCGTCCGCTACGTCGGTGTGGCCGCGTCCTCCGGCGATGATGCGGACAGTGCCTGGGGTCCCGGCATCGTCCGTACCTTCACGCTCGGTGAGCCGAACGACTTGATCACCGACGGGCTCGAGCAGGGTGTCGAGGGCATGGCGGTCGGCGGCCTCCGCCAGCTGGTCGTCCCACCGGAGCTCGGGCTGAGCGACCCCGAGGTCAACCCCGCCGCTGACGACACGATCGTCTACGTCGTGGAACTCCTCGGCATTCAGGACCCCGATCTGTCCAAGCCGGAGGTCACGGTCCCGGCGACCGCGGCGACCGAACTCGAGGTCACCGACCTCGTGGCGGGCACGGGACCGATCGCCACGTCGGGCTCGACGCTCGTCATGCAGTACGTGGGCGTCGGTCAGTCCACCGACGAGGAGTTCGACGCCTCGTGGGATCGCGGCCAGCCATTCACCTTCACGCTCGGACAGGGCCAGGTGATCCAGGGGTGGGACGACGGCATCGAAGGCATGGCCGCCGGTGGCCGCCGCGAGCTGGTCATCCCCGCCGACCAGGCCTATGGCGACGCCGGTTCCGGCGACTCCATCGGTCCCGGTGAGACCCTCGTCTTCGTGGTCGATCTGATCGCGGTGGCGTCGGCACCGCAGGTCGAGGCCACCGACCTCGCCGTTGGTGACGGTCCGACGGCCGAACGGGGGCAGACGCTCTGGGTCCACTACGTGGGCGTCTCGCAGTCCACGGGCGAGCAGTTCGACGCTTCCTGGGATCGCGGCAACGACCAACTCTTCCCGTTCGTCCTGGGCGTCGGCCAGGTGATCCCGGGCTGGGACCAGGGCCTGGTCGGCATGCAGGTCGGCGGACGTCGCCAGCTGGTGATCCCGCCGGAGCTCGCCTACGGCGACACCGGAGCCGGTGGCGGGCTCATCGCCCCGGGTGAGACGTTGGTCTTCGTGGTCGACCTGGTCGCCATCGGCTGATCCGAGGCGTCGATTCGATCGGGCGCGGTCGGGGCCCGGACGCGGGTGGCCGACTCGCCGAGACTCAGCGGCTGACGCCGAAGCGTTCGAGCGCGGCCTTGGTGCGGTCGAGCAGGAGCTGTGGCACGAGCACGCCGTTCACCGTTGCACCATCGCCACCGCCGCCACCACCGGCATCGGCGGTGTCCTCGTCATCGCCGGCCTCGGCCGCAACCGCGGCTCGCTCGGCCGCCAACTCGCGGTCGACGAGGTACTGGTCCCATTCCTTGATCCGCACGAGCTTGTCTCGATGCAGCGACCCCATCTCGACGCCGTTGTCGAAGGCAACCCAGTAGCGGACCCAGTCGAAGCCGTTGGACACGATGACGCGACCCTCGGTGCCCTCCGGGACGCCGCGGAGGTCCACGGCGGCCTTCACCCGCTCTTTGCGAACCAGGGTTTCTCCGGCCGGCTTCTTGGGCATTGCAGACTCCGAAATGGAGGGAACGGAACACCGTGACGGTACAGGATGCCGCCTGTTCCCTGGCACATCGGACACGGCACCTGTGGGATCGGCGGCGAGCGTGCGTGGCGTGGTCGCGCCCTGGCACGATGGACGCTCATGGCTTCGCCGAGGGACCGTTACCTGACCGTCTACGGGCGCAAGCCCGTGCTCGAGGCGCTCGAGGGCGGGCTGGCCGTCGCTCGGGTCCATCTCGCCGACAACGCGGGCGGCGAGGTGGTCGAACGCATCGTCGCGGCCGCGTCGACACGCGGTGTCCAGCTCCGCCGCGCGCCTGAGCGGCGGATCAACGAGATATCCCGGAACGGGCGCCAGGACCAGGGGGTCGTCGCCGACGTCGCGGCGCCTCGGATGCAGTCGCTGATGGCGTTCCTCGAACAGCGGACCGGACGCCTCCACGCCACCACCGTGCTGGTGCTCGATGGCATCCACAATCCCTCGAACCTGGGCATGATCCTGCGCACGGCGACCGCGGCGGGCATCGACGGGATCGTGGTGCCGGACGCGGGGACGGCCGAGATCGGCCCGCTCGTCATCAAGGCGTCGGCGGGCGTCGCCTTCCAGGCGCCCATCCTGCGCATCGACCGTGCCGAGTACGCGCTGGTGCAGCTCACCGACGCCCGGTTCGACGTGGTCGCCGTCGATGCCGGGGGCCCGAACCTCTTCGACACCGACCTCGACGAGCGAGTCGCCCTGGTGGTGGGCAACGAGACCGAGGGGATCAGTGAAGCGTCGCGTGAGTACTGCGAGCGCATCGCCTCGTTGCCGCTCGCCAACGACGTCGAGTCGCTGAACGTGGCAGCCGCCGCCGCGGTCGCCTGCTACGAGCTCGTTCGCCGCCGTCGCTGAACGGGTCGGTCAGAGACGTCGCCACACGGGCCCGGCGGCGGTGTCCTCCACCTCGATGCCCATCGCCTGCAGTTGATCGCGGATGGCGTCGGCTTCGGCGAAGTCCTTGGCGGCACGCGCCTCCTGGCGTCTGGCGACCAGCGCATCGATCTCCGGGTCGGCCTCGACCTCGCCCGCGTCGAGCTCGAGGCCGAGCACCATCGCGAGTTCGACGGCGGTTCCCGCCAGAGAGCCGGCGGCTTGGTCGCCGGAATCCAGCGCGGCGTTGGCCCGCCCGACGAGGTCGAAGACGGTGGCCATCGCCTTGGGGGTGCCGAGGTCGTCCTCCATCGATTCGACGAACGATGCGACGGCGGCATGGTCGCGGCCGGCGTCGAGGTCGAGGTCCGCGCTAGCGGCGCGGCGGGCGAGCGCGTCGAGGCGATCCA
>JBCCFK010000044.1:0-18750 GCA_039029775.1 Actinomycetota bacterium
CCGGCTCAGCGCCTCGGGCGCAGCCGAAGAGCGGCCAGAGGAGCAAAGCGACGAAGCCGCGATTGCGGGAGCGTCAGCGGGAAGACAGCAGTTTGCGACGGTGTTCGACGAAGTCGACGAGGACGTAGTCGCCGAGGGTCTCGGGCGTGGTGAAGAACGCCCGGCCGCCGTTCATCTCCGTCAAGCGCTCGATGAAGTGGGTGAGCGCTGAGGAGGCGTCGAGCATGAACGTGTTGATGCGGATCTGCTCACGGGTGCAGGCGGCGACCTCGGCGAGGGTCTTGTCAACGGTCTCGCGCGTGGGCGGGTACGAGAAGAACGGGTTGCCCCGGCTGTCGATGTGAGCGGTGGGCTCGCCGTCGGTGATCATGATGATCTGCTTCGTGCCCGTCTGGCGGGCCAGCATCTGCCGGCTCAGCATGAACGCGTGGTGCATGTTGGTGCCGTAGACGAAGTCCCAGGAGACCTCGGGCAGTTCGTGGGGCTCGATGGCTCGGGCGACCTCGCTGAAGCCGACGATGCCCAGGTAGTCACGCGGGAACTGCATCGACATCAGCGAATGCAGCGCCATCGCGACCTTCTTGGCCGGCAGGAAGTTGTCGCGCATCGGCATCGACAACGACAGGTCGAGCATCAAGACCGTCGACGAGCGCACCAGGTGTTCGGTCCGCTCGACCTCGAAGTCCTCGGGTGAGAGGCGGACCGGCGTCCCGCCGCCGGTGCGCTTGATCGCGTTGCGCACCGTGCGCTCGATGTGCAGGTTGAACGAGTCGCCGAACTCGTACGGCTTCGTGGAGAACTCGCGCTCGTGACCGAGTCCGGTGCGCTCGAGTTCGTGCCGGCCGGCCCGGTCCTGGTCGAGCTTCTTGAAGAGGTCCTGGAGCGCCTGCTGGCCGATCTTGCGGATGGCCCGCGGGGTGAGCTCGTAGCGGCCCTCGCGATTCTCGATGAGACCCGCCTCCTCGAGCATCCTGGCCACCTCGGCCATGCGCTCCAGGGAGTTGGCCGCCTGGTCCCCCATCAGCTCGCGGGCTCGTTCGATGTCCACCTCGGCGAGGGCGCCGGGGTTGGAGGTGTTCTGGAGCATCTGCTCCAGCTGGTCGAGGTCGGCCAGGTCCTCGAACACCGACTGGGCCTCGCCCATCCCCATCGGGTTCTGGCCCTCGAACTGGTACGACTGACCCCAGCCGAGGTCCGGGAACTGCCCCTGGAGGTTCTGGGCCAGCTGCTGTGCCTGCCACTGGAGGTCCATGTCCTCCATCAGCTGGTCCGACAGGGCCTGGAGCTGCTGACGCTGCTCGGGCGTCATCGAATTCATCATCGCCTGAGCGGCCGCCATGCGCTGGGCCATGATCTCGAGCAGCTCGTCGAGGCTCTGCGGGTTCTCCGGGAAGAAGTCGCCGAAGCGCTCCATGAAGCCGTCGAAGTCGGGCTCCTCCCCCCGCTCGCGCTGCTCGAGCATCTGGTTGAGCTCGGCCATCATGTCCTTGATGCGCTGCATGTCCTCGGGGGACATGTTCTGCACGCCCTCGGTCATCTGATCGAGGTACTGCTGCATCAGCTGCTCGCGCAGCTTGTCCATCAGCTCCTCGAACTTCTCGCGGGCCTCGGTGGAGGTGAACTCGTAGTTCTGCAGGCTCTGGACCTTGCCGGCGAGGTCGGGCGGCATGAGGTCGAGCTGCAGATTGCGATCGGTGACCACCTCGTCGGTGATCTCCTGGCGGCGCTGGTCGCCGGACTCGCGCGCGTCGCTGGCGAGCTCGTCGAGGGAATCGCGCTCGGTCTGCACGACGTCCTCGAGCTCCTGGGCGACCTCGTCGTAGACGCCGCCGAGGTCGAAGTCGTCCAGCCGCTCCTGTCGCTGCTCGCGAAGCTGCTCGAGCATCTCGCGCAGGCCCTGGACCCGCTCGCCGTCGACGTCGAAGCCGGACTGCATCATTCGCCGCAGGGCGGCGTTGATGTCGCCGTGGTAGAGGAGGTCGTCGTTGAGCTCCGCCATGATGTCGTGCGCGCTCAGCTCGAAGCCGCTCTGGGTGCCATCCCAGGCCGAGTACGCGTACCGCTGTCCCCGCTGCCGACGTCGACGCCACTTTCCGAGCACCATGGCTGTATTAAACCGCATCGCAACGCTTGTTGCGCTGCGGCCTCGGCCCCTTTGCGCACGGCTCGTCCTCGGCCCGACCGAGTGGCCTTCTCATGGTCCCTCGGTGTCCACTCGGTGTCAGAGCAAGGTTTGGTCTGACACCGCTTTGGATCGAGGCCTTCGGCCCCCCAGACTGGCGCGATGGATTCGGTCGCCGAGCCCGGCCTCTTCTGGGGCGTGACCATGAGCTCGCTGCAGGCCGAGGGGGTCGCGCCGGCCGCCGACTGGTCGCGCTGGGAACGCGATGGTCGGGTCCCACGATCCGGCGACGGCAACGGACTCGCGACCAACCATCACGACGACTTCGGGATCCTGGCGTCCATGGGCCTGACCCACGTCCGCCTGACAATCGAGTGGGCCCGCCTGGAACCGGAGCCCGGTCGCATCGATCAGGACGCCTTCGACCGCTACCTCGACCTGCTGGCATCAGCGCAGCGGGCGGGCCTGCAGGTGATCGCCACGCTGCTGCACACCACCTCACCGGGGTGGTTCGCCGACGACACGCTGGGCTTCCGGGACGAACGTCGGCGTGACCTCGAGTGGGCGCGCCACGTCGACCGCTGCGCCGAGCGCTTCGACCACCTGGTGGACACGTGGGTCCCCATCGACGATCCCGTCGGCTGGGCCCTGCGGGGGTTCGGACTGGGCAGCCGACCGCCGGGGCGTCGCGACCCGGAGTCGCTGGCCGAGGCCGTCGAGGGCGCGCTCCTCGCGAACCACGTCGCGTGGGAGCTCCTCCGCTCCGGCTCCACGCCGGTGATGGGGGTGTTCGGGACGCCGACGATCTTCCGGCACGGACCCGAGGCCGAGACCGAACAGCGGCGCTGGCACGACCTGATCTTCGGCACCTGGATCTCGTTGATCCGCGACGGCGAGCTGCTCGTGCCGGGTATGACGCCGCGGGAGCGGCCGGAGCTGGCCGGCGCCTTCGACCTGATCGGGATCAACCACGATCACCCCATCGCCATCGACCGCACCGGCAGCGTCCACGCGTACCCGGCCAACGACCGGCGCAGCGACACGGGATTCAGTCCGATCGTGAACGAACTGGGCGAGCTCCTCTCCTACCTCGCGTCGGAGCTTCCCGACCGGGAGCTCGTGGTGGCCGGCCACGGGGTGGCGACCACCGACGACGACTGGCGCCAGCAGATCCTCGAGGACACCCACGATCTGCTCACCGATGCCGCCGCGCACGACGTCCCTGTCCGTGGGTACCTCCACGACACCGGGATCGACGGCTACGAGGGCCCATACGGGTTCTCGACCCAGCGGGGCCTCGTGGGCCGCGACCGGGAGCTCAAGGAGAGCGGCCTCTGGCTCCAGAGTCGGCTGACCTGACCCCGGACGCGGCGAACGGCCGACGTTGCGAGCCTTGGCGAGCACACTCGGGAAGCGAGCGCGGCGAGCGGCGCCGGCCCCTCCGCCGGGGCTCGGCACCGCTCACACAGGCCGTGGGTGGGACGGCCGATTCTGGGGGGAGATCGTCAGGCGATCGAGGCGACCGCGGCGAGCGCCGCAGCGTCGGTGGTGTCGAAGATGATCGTCTCGCACTCGTCGTGGCCCTCACGGACGTACTCGATGCCGGCGGCGTCGAAGGCCGCGGCGAGCCGGTCCAGGTCGGCGGCGATCTCGGCAGCCCACTCCGACGACTGGGCCATCCAGTAGGCATCCATCGCCTCCATGGCCGCGGGGTCGTCGTAGTCGAACTCGACCCAGCGGAGGCCGTTGCCCTCCTCGACGACGGTGAACTCGACACCGGCGGCCTCGAGCACCGCGCTCATCTCGGCCACCTCGGCCTCGGCTCGTTCGACGTCCTCGTCGGTCGGGATCCACTCCTCCTCGGGGAAGACGCAGTGCTCGCCCTCGCCGATCCAGTCATCGCCGAAGACCTCGGCGTAGTAGGCGTCGACGGCCGCTTGGGCGGCGGGGTCCTCGTAGTCCCACTCCACCCACTCCCAGCCACCCTCGTCGGTGATCAGCTCGTGGGCGACACCGGCCTCGTCCAGCGCCGCCATGAGACCGGCGTTCTCCTCACGGATCCGCTCGAGCTCCTCCTCGGGGATCGGCTCGGGTGGGTAGCGCTCGATGTAGAAGGCGTCGACGACCTCCTGGGCGGCGGGGTCCTCGTAGTCCCACTCCACCCACTCCCAGCCACCCTCGTCGGTGATCAGCTCGTAGGCGACACCGGCCTCGTCCAGCGCAGCGGTCAGGGCCGCGTTCTCCTCGCGCATGAACTCGAGGTCCTCTTCGGGGATCTCGAAGATCTCACCCTCGAGCGGCTCGGCCCACTCGTCGGGGTAGAGGTCGCGGTAGTAGCTGTTGGCGACAGCCTGCGCGATGCCGTCCTCGTAGTCGTACTCGACCCACGAGAAGCCCATGGGGTCGGTCGCGATCACGTGGTCGATCCCCGCCGCGGTGAGGACCGCGGCAAGGCCGTCGGCCTCGGCCCGGCTGGTGTCGAGCTCCTCCTGGGTGGGCTCCCACTCCTCGCCGACGCAGGTGAGCTCGGCCATGTCGTCGACCACGAAGGACTCGACCGCCGGTCGGGCGACGGCGGGTTCCGCTGCCGCTTCTGCGTCGGGCGCCGGCGCCGGTACCTCGGCCTCGGACTCGTCATCCGCGCCGTCCTGGACGGCTGCGGCCGCGGGGACCACGGCGACCTGTTGGGGCTCGTCGTCGTTCAGCGCATACGCGACGAGTGCGGCGACACCGCCGATGATCACGAGCATCGCCGCGATCAGCGCGATGCGCGATCTCCTGGTGGGGTTCACGGTCACTGGTTCTCCTCAGAGACAGGTCCCGACAGTCGGGACTGTTCCGCCTTCTCACCAATGACCGACGCTCAACCCCTCACGCAGGTTCCGGATTCCTCCGACCGTCACCCAACCGCAATGCACGGACACCCGCGCAGCTCCGAGAAAGTGCCCACCTGGGGTCTGACACCGCGCGGGCACTTTCTCGGAATCGCGCGCTCACGCTCGGGCGCGGTAGACCCCGGCGCCGCCGACGGCTTCCTTGTTGAGGCGCTTGTTGAGGTGGAGGCCCTCCAGCACGAACTCGACCGCCGACGCGACGACGGCCGGCCGCTGACGGCCCGCGTCGTCGATGCCGAGACCCTCGAGGATGTCGTTGAGCGCGGGGATCTGCTCCAACAGCGCGACATAGTCGGCGCTGGCGATGTCGTCGCCCGCGCTGACGACGGCACCCTCGTCGAAGGCGTCCAGGACGGCGCGGTGCGAGGCGGGATCGACCATGTCCTTGAACACGGTGAGAACCGCTGATCGGATCAGGTGCTCGATGATCTCGTTGTCGCGACCCTCCTCGAGGGTCTCGATCTCGATCTTGCCCGCCGTGGCGGCCATGAGAGCACCCAGATCGCTCACCCGCGGGACCGCCTCGGACTCGCCGGACAGCAGCGCCCGCCGCAGGGCGCCCGCGACCAACGCCTCGTAGTTGGCGACGGTCAAGCGGACCGAGACCCCGGAGCGTTGGTTGATGTGGGCGCTGTCGCGCGCGAGGTGGGACAACGTCGCCACGATCGTGGTCATGAAATCCGGGACGTCGATCATGATGTCGCCGGTGTCGAAGACGGTGGCCTCCTGGACGGCGATGTCGCGCTCGAGGTCGACCTCCAGCGGGTAATGCGTCCGGATCTGGGACCCGAAGCGATCCTTGAGCGGGGTGATGATCCGACCCCGGTTGGTGTAGTCCTCCGGGTTGGCGGAGGCGACGAGGATCACGTCGATCGGCAGCTGGATCTTGTAGCCGCGGACCTGGACGTCCCGTTCCTCGAGGATGTTCAGGAGACCGACCTGGATGCGCTCGGACAGGTCCGGGAGCTCGTTGATGGCGAAGATCCCGCGGTTGGTGCGCGGCACGAGGCCGTAGTGCAGCGTCAGCTCATCGGACAGATACCGGCCCTCGGCGACCTTGATCGGATCGACCTCACCGATGAGGTCGGCGATGGAGGTGTCGGGGGTGGCGAGCTTCTCGCCGAACCGCTTGCTGCGGTGCACCCACTCGAGCGGCGTGTCGTCGCCGTGCTCCTCGATCAGGTCGCGTGCATGCTTGGAGACCGGGTTGAAGGGGTCGTCGTTGATCTCCGACCCGGCCACGATCGGCATCCACTCGTCGAGCAGTTCGACCATGCCGCGGATCATGCGGGTCTTCGCCTGGCCGCGCTCGCCGAGGAAGATCACGTCGTGCCCGGCCAGCAGCGCGTTCTCGACCGCAGGGATGACGGTGTCGTCGTAGCCCATGACACCGGGGAACAATTCGGTGCCCTCGCCGATGGCGGTGATGGCGTTGCGACGGATCTCCTCTTTGACCGAGATCGATTCCCAGCCGGACTTCTTCAACTCACCGAGGGTTTGGGGTTGCGACATGCGGGGGACCGTAGCCCAGGCGCTGCTGATCGGCTCAGCGGTCTCGAAAGAAGCACAAAACGTCGCCCGCCCGCCGGCCGGAGCCGACGGGCGGGTTCGATTCTTCGTGGATTGCCGGCTACCGGCCGACCTTGCGGCCGTCCTTTCTGGACAGCGCGATGGTCGCGTCCCGCGGGATCTCGGGACCTCCGGCGCCGGGCACCGGGAAGTTCGTCCGCTCGGGATCGCCGTTGCCGGGATGCTGGAGGTTGATGAACATCGTCCGCTGATCTGGCGTCACCGCTATCCCGGTGACCTCGCAGCCGGGCACCCCGGCGAACAGTCGCCGCATGTGCCCGAAGGGGTTCGCCACCAGCATCTGATCGTTCATGTCCTCGGGCTGACTGCCGTCGGTCTGGATGAAGATCCGTCCGTCGCTGTCGGCCCAGAGACCGTCCGGCGAGCCGAAGGCCTCCGGGGTCCCGGCCCGATCGTCGGCGATCACGAAGAAGTCCCAGATGAACGTCTTGCCGATGTTCTCGTTGCGGTCCTGGATCTTGATGATGTGACCGTTCGGATTCGGCACCAGCGGGTTGGCCGCATTCGGCTCGGTCCGGCGGGTGTTGTTGGTCAACGTGACGTAGACCTCACCGTCGGGGTGGACCGTCGTCCACTCGGGGCGATCCATCGGCGTGGCCCCGACGATGTCTGCCGCCAACCGCGTGTTGACCAACATGCGGGCCTTGGTGCCGAAGGCCGCCTTGAGCGCCGGAACCTTCATGTTCAGCTTCAGCCACTCACCCGTGCCGTCCTCGTTGAACTTCGCGACGTACAGCACGCCGCGATCCAGCGGACTCTCCCCGCGGGCGACCATGTCCTCCCAGTTGTCGGCCGAGATGAATTTGTACATGTAGTCGAACCGCTGGTCGTCACCCATGTAGCCGACGACCCGGCCGTTCTTGCCGACCGTCAGCGCGATGCCCTCGTGCTTGAACCGGCCCAATGCGGTGCGCTTCACCGGCGGCGCATCCGGGTCCTGCGGATCGATCTCGACGATCCAACCGAATCGGTTGACCTGCCGGCTGTGCCCGGGCGCCGCGACGTCGAACCGCGGATCGAAGAGGTGCCAGTTGTACCCGAAGCCATTCGCGTTGACGCCGTAGCGATCCTTGGCCGCCGAGGGCTCCCAGGTCTCGTCCTCGGTCCCGAAGTACCCGTTGAAGTTCTCTTCACATGTGAGGTAGGTGCCCCAAGGGGTGTAGCCGTTGGCGCAGTTGTTCAGCGTGCCGCGCGCCCGCTGGCCGCGCGACGGCCGGAGGAACTTCTTGCCCGCCACCGGACCGGAGAACTCCACCGGCGTCCGAACGTGGATCCGCCGGTTGCGCGGATCGTCGAGATCGACCTGCCACTCCCCGTTGACCTTCTCCAGCACGATGCATGAGACGCCGTGGGCGGCCTGCATGATGCGAACGTCGTCGAGGTTCTCGGGCGCACTCTTGCCCAGGACGTGCCCCGTGAAGCCGAACTCGTGGTTGATGCACAGGACGCCCTTGTCGTTGGTCCCTTCATCGGCGAAGAACCACATGCCGTCGTGGCCGATGCCGACCTGGCGGCGCTGGTTGAACGCCGACGTCTGGTGGCCGGCGAGTTCCGGGATGCCCTCCTTGAGGGGCGTTCCCCAGGGGATCAGGACCTGCATGTCGTAGTCCTCGGACACGACCGGGTCGACGCCCGCCGCGTCGGCCTTCGAGACCGGCGTGAAGTCGATGCGCGGGGCACTCGCGGTCCCCAACTGGCCACCGGTCGCCGCCTGCGAACCATCGCCGCCACCCTGCGCCGCGGCGGTTCCACCGGTCCCGATGAACCCCGCCGTCGCCGCCGCGAGACCACCGGCCATCGCCCCCCGTCTGGAGATCCTCGCCCGGAGAATGTCCTCGAAGGGACGATTCGGGCTCGGGTTCACTACGTCATCATCCACCGTCATTGTTCGGGCCTCCAACCACTCATCTCTTGTGTAGATGCCGAACCTATGGGGTAGATACCCGCGCCTCAAGGGGTGGGTCGACATCGACGCGCACCGTAGGGGTGGCGGGTGACCGGAGACCGTCCGGAGGGTGACGCTCGCGTGACGACGAGCCGAAGCCCTCGGTGCCCGCGACGAGTGACCGACGCGATCGCATCGGAACGATCGTTCCGATGGGCCAAGCGTCAGATCCAGCGGCGGATGAACTCGTTGGGCCGGAGCACGTGGCTCAGCAGGTACCCCTGGCCCTTGACGCAGCCGATCTCGAGGAGCTCGTCGAGCTGGTCCTCGTTGTCGATGCCCTCCGCGACGACCTCGAGTTCGAGGGCCTTGCCGAGGGCGACGATGGCCTCGACGATCGCCGAGTCGCGAGGGTCGAGACCGAGGCCGATCACGAACGAGCGGTCGATCTTCAACATGTCGACCGGCAGACGCTTGAGCAGCGCCAGCGACGACGCAGCCGTGCCGAAGTCGTCGACGGAGATCTTCACGCCGATCTCGCGCAGCCGCTCGAGCTGTTTGACGCTCTCGTGCATGTGGTCGGTGAGCGTCGACTCGGAGAGCTCGAGACACAGCACCGCGGGATCGAGCTTGGTGTCCTGGAGGATCTCCTCGACCGTCGGTGCGAGCGTCGGCTGCGCCATCTGCTTGGCCGAGATGTTGACCCGCAGGGTGAAGTCGTCCAGGTCGCGGGTTCGCATCCACCCGGCCACCAACTCACAGGAGCGGCGCATGACCTCGGTGCCGAGGCGGATGAGGAGCCCGGACTCCTCGGCGAGCCCGATGAACTCGGCCGCGGGGATCAGCCCACGCTCTGGGTGCTGCCAGCGGACCAGTGCCTCGGCTCCGACCACGACCTCCCTCTGGAGGTCGAACTCGGGGAGGAAGTGGACCTCCATCTCGCCGTTCTTCATGGCACGGCGCAGACCCTGTTCGTTCCGCATGCGCTGCTCGGCGCGGATGCGGAGCTCTTCGTCGTACATCTCGACGCGGTCCCGGCCGGCCTCCTTGGCCTTGTACATCGCGGCGTCGGCCTTCGACAGGAGGTCCTCCGCCGACTCGTTGCGCTCGGCCGCGAATGCCAGGCCCAGGCTGGCTCTGATCCGCAGCTCGCGCTCGGCGATCGTGAGTGGCTCGGAGATCGCATTGCGGAGGCGGTCCACGACGAGCAGCACGGGCTCGATGCCGTCCATCTGCTCCAGGAACACGATGAACTCGTCGCCGCCGATGCGGGACACGACGTCGTGGGGCCGCAACACGCTCGACAGGCGCTTGGCGACCGTGAGCAGCAACTCGTCGCCGACGGCATGGCCGAGGCTGTCGTTGACGGCCTTGAACTGGTCGAGGTCGATGAAGATGACGGCCTCGGAGGTCGAGCTCCTGCCTCGCCGACCGAGAGCCCGGTCGATGTAGGCCAGCGCGGTCGCGCGGTTCGCCAGCCCGGTCAGCGGGTCGTAGAGCGCCCGCCGGGTCAACTCCTCGTACCGGTCGCGCTCTTCGGTGACGTCGTGGGACACGACGAGGACGTAGGAGACGAAGCCGTCGCCGTTGTACTCGGCGACCGCACGGGAGTGGATGTGGCGGAAGTCGTCGGTCTCCCAGTCGAACTCGACCGGCTCGCCGCTGTCGACGACCCTGGTCAACGACTCGGCCCAGAGGCGCTGAGCTCGCTCGGTGAACCCGACGTCCTCGAGGTGCGGGTCGGTCAAGAGGAGCTCGTGGGTCCCCATGACGAGCGGCTCGAACTCGGGGCTGTGGTACTCGAGCTCCATCGCCGGGGTCCATCGGGTGACGGCCATCTCGACGTTGTCCAGGACATGGGAGAAGGTGTCGTCGAGGCCGCGGAGCTTCTGCTCCTCGACGTACTCGGCGGTCACGTCCCGAAGCGTCACCAGCAGGTGGTCGTCCAGCATGACCGGGTCGAGGAAGACGTCGACCAGCATGTCCTGACGGCTGGCCGGCACGAGCCAGTGGCGGCCCACGCCGCCGGTCCAACCGGCATCGGCCGCCTTCTGGAGCGCGTGGAGGAACTTCGAGCCCTGCCGCTCGCGGAGCAGATCCGCGATGTTGGTCCCGATCAGGTCCTCCGATGCCTTCCCGAGCATGTGTTCTCCGGATGCGGATACACCTCGGATGACACCGTCGTGATCGAGCACGACGTTCGTGGTGCCCTGTGCGCGCGGGTTCTCTGCTGTGGTCGTCGTGGTCATGGCTTCCCTCACAGTCCTTCTCTGCTTCGGTCCGCCGAAGCGCCACCTTGAGGCTTTCGGCCCGCCTGGTCCATGTGGCCCGGTCGGCTTCCGAGCCGCGCTCGCGAGCCGGGCGGCCGGGCCCGCTCACCGGCCGGACCGGATCGAGCACGGCCGCCGACGGGCGGCGGTACCGTGCGTCCGTGGATCTGACGGGGACATGGCAGGCGGCACCTGCCGACGAGGAGCTACGGCGGAACTTCCACCACGTCGGGTTCGACGATGCGGCCTGGGAGTCGGTCGACGTCCCCGGTCACTGGACCGACCATCCCGCGTTCCGCGACGAGACCTCGATGCTGTTCCGCCGGACGTTCGACCACGGCCTCCCAGAGGACGACGGCGGCCGATCCTGGCTGGAGCTCGACGGTGTCTGCTACCAGGGCGATGTCTGGCTCGACGGCGAGTACCTCGGCGACACCGAGGGCTACTTCGTCCGGCATGCCTTCGACGTCACCGACGCGCTCCGCGACCGCAACGGTCACGAGCTGGCCGTCGAGGTGAACTGCTCACCCGGCGGGGCCGGATCGAAGCGGCGGTCGATCCTCGGCATCTACGAGGGCGGCAACGAGATGGTGCCCGACGGCAACCCGGGCGGCATCTGGGCGCCGCTGCGACTGCGCCACACCGGGCCGGTCCGCATCCACGGCGTCCGCGCGATCTGCGTGCAGGCCGACACGGATCGGGCGATCGTCGCCATCCGGGCGATGCTCGCGACCTCGACTGCGCGCTCGGTCCGACTGGTCACCGAGATCGCAGGCGTGACCCACGAGGCCGACCACTCGGTGGCCGTCGGCCTCAACGAGGTCGAGTGGCGCGTCACCGTGCCGAACCCCGACCTGTGGTGGCCCCACAGCCTCGGTCCGCAGCCGTTGTACGAACTCACCGTCCGAGCCGAGACTCGAACCGACGAGGTGAGCGACCAGCACGGCCAACAGCTCGGCCTGCGATCGGTCGACGTCCGCCGGTGGCAGTTCTCGGTCAACGGCGAACGCCTCTTCGTGAAGGGCGTGAACATCGGACCGGCCAGCCGCACCCTGGCGGAGACCACCGACGAAGATGTGGTGCGGCAACTCCGCATCGCCAAGGACGCTGGGCTCGACCTGGTCCGGCCGTACGCGCACGTGGCCCCCGACGTCTTCTACGAACACGCCGACCAACTGGGCCTGCTGGTCTGGCAGGACCTTCCCCTGCACGGTCAGGCGTCCAACAGCCTTCGCGGCCAGGCCGTCCGGCAAGCCCGCGCGATGGTCGACCAGCTCGGCCACCATCCCTCGATCGTGACCTGGAACGCACACGTCTCGCCCGCGCCGGAACAGATGGAAGCCGAGGTCCCGACGCCGGGCCGCGCTGCACGCCGGCTGGCGGCTCACCAACTGCCCACCTGGTCCAAGTCGGTCCTCGATCGGTCGATCAAGAACGTCTTCGACAGCCAAGACGGGTCGCGCAACACCAGCGGCTTCTCGGGCGTCCTCCCCCACCTGCCCAGACTCGAGGGCTCGGCCACGCACCTCTGGTTCGGATGGCGACGGGGCACGGAGCGGGAGCTGCCCGACTACGCAGCCCGCTGGCCCGCCCAGGTGCGATTCGTCGCCGAGTTCGGCGCCCAGTCGGTGCCCGGCAACATCGGGCCCGCCGACCACGAGTGGAGCGGATCGGCGATCAGGGCGATCGAGACCCAGCCCGGATACGAGCGGGCGTCGTTCGCGCGGTACGTGCCGCCCGAGGGCCACGAGTCCTTCGGCGCCTGGCGCGATGCGACCCAGCTCTACCAGGCGGGGCTGCTGCGGAGGCAGATCGAGACGCTGCGCCGGCTCAAGTACTCGCCCACGGGTGGGTTCTGCATCCACCAGCTCGCCGACAGCGTCCCCGTGGTCAGCGCCAGCCTGGTGGACAGCGACGGCGCACCGAAGCTGGCACACCAGGCAGTGACCGAGGCGTGCCGACCGGTCATCGTCGTCGCCGATCGCCTGCCTCCCCGACTGGTACCCGGCACGCCCATCGCGCTGGACATCCACGTGGTGAACGACCTCCGCAACCGGCTGCGAGACGCCGTGGTCGATGCGGAGATCTCGTGGGCGGGCTCGGGCCACCGCTGGCGATTCGGCGGCGACGTCGACCCCGACACCGTGGCTCGCGTCGGCACCCTGTCGTGGGTCGTTCCCGACGCAGCCGGACTGGTGACGCTGACGCTCCGCCTCTCCGGCCCGATCGACGCGGTCAATCGCTACGACGCGACGATCCGCTGATCAGCCGGCGGTCGCCAGCGCGCGGACCTCGCGTTCGAGGTTCCTGCGGGCCTCCACCTCGTGGAGCGCCATGTCCGAGCGGATGTAGATCTGCTTCATCGCCAGGAACGAGCGGAGCACGCGGGCGCGCCCGTCGCGGAAGTCCTCGTCGCCGACGTGCGCGTATTCGGTCCGAATGGCGTGCGCGTACTCGTCGTAGCGATGTGGTGCGGCGCCGAGGATCGCGAGATCGGCGTCGTGCACGGCATCGAGCACCGGTGACCGGCTGACGGGTGCGTGACCCGCGGTCATCTCGATCGCCTCGACGACCCGGGCCACGAGGTCGACGCGACCGGCATCGCCCAGGAAGCCGGCCGCCACCTCGGCACTCCGCCGTTCGTTGTCGGTCGCCCGGGTGTCGTAGACCACGTCGTGGAACCACAGCGCGACCTCGACACAGTCGCGATCCGCTCCGACGAGGTCCGGCATCGAATCGACGAGCTCGAAGCACTCCTCGAGGTGCCGCAGGTCGTGGTAGTGCCGATCGGCGCCCTCGTGCGCGGTCAGGAGCTGGGCGAGGGCCCGGCCGGCCAGGCGATCGTCCACCCCGAGGCGCGCCACCAGGGCATCCCATCGGCGCGTGAGGACCTCCCGGTGACCTGCCATCGAAGCCGACGCTAACCCAAGGGGAGGACGATGGTCCGGGGCACGAGGGGTCGACCTGGGCTAACAAGGTGGTGGGCGGAGCCAACAGTCGCCGAGTCCAGGGGGAAGTGCGATGAGCGAGATGTCAGGCGGTCCGGGGTACTGGCAGGCCAGCGATGGGCTCTGGTATCCACCGGCCGACCACCCCGACGAGGCCTATCGGGCGCAGTGGGCGGCGGTGCAACAGCAACCAGCGGCCGCCATCCCAGGCGCCGGCGCAGCCCAGGCCGGCGCCTATCCCGCGCGGCTCTCGGTCTCCGACGACAACCGCATCGCCCGATGGCGCATCTTCGTGCACATCTTCATGGCGATCCCCCACATGATCATCCTCTACCTGCTCGGCATCGCCTCGCAGGTGGTCGGCTTGATCAGCTGGTTCGTCATCTTGTTCACCGGCAAGATGCCCGCGGGCCTGCACAACTTCCAGTCGATGTACCTCCGCTACAGCAATCGGACCTTCGGCTTCATCATCCTGCTGACCGAGGTGTACCCACCGTTCGACTTCGAGACCACCTCGCTCGACGGCAGCGGTCACCCGATCAGGTCGGACTACGACCACCAGGCGGAGGGCCGGAACCGGCTCACGGCCTTCTTCCGCATCCTCATGGTGATTCCCCACTACATCGTGCTGGCCTTCGTGTTCGTGGCCGCCTATGTCGTCTACATCATCGCCTGGTTCGCCGTGCTGTTCACCGGGAAGATGCCCACCGGCCTGCGCGACTTCCTCATCGGGACCGGACGCTGGGTGAACCGGGTTCAGGCCTACTTCTGGCTGCTCACCGATCGGTACCCGCCGTTCTCGATGGACTGACCATGGGGTCGTGACCGCTTCCCCGGCCACGAACCCCTCCACGGTTAGTCTGCGTCACGGACACGGCGGTACGTTCGAATGTGAATCGCCCGTCTGGAGGAGAGCCGCGTATGGCGCAGACGATGACACGTCCAGGGCCTCAGCCCATCCGGAAACGCAAGAAAGAATGGCCGTTTCCGCTGAACATCTATCAGAGCGCCGTCGGCCGGAAGTGGGTGATGGCGGTCAGCGGGATCGTGCTGCTCGGCTTCGTCGTCAGCCACATGATCGGCAACCTCCATCTCTACGAGGGCCCGCTCGAGGTCCACGAGTACGCCGAGACACTCCGCGATCTCGGCGTTCACGTCATTCCCAGGACCTGGCTCCTCTGGGGCATCCGCCTGGTGCTCATCGCCGCCTTCGTCGTGCACGTGCACTCCGCATACACGCTGTCGTCGATGGGCCGGAAGTCCAATCCGAAGTCCCAGGTCGCGACGAACGAGAAGCAGTACGCGAGTCGGCAGGACTTCCTCGCCGCCAACTACGCCAGCCGCACGATGCGGGTCACCGGGCCGATCGTGCTGGCCTACCTGTTCTTCCACCTGGCCGACCTGACCTGGGGCTGGCTGTCGGACGACTGGGCGCTGGGTGACCCCTACAACAACGTCGTCGTGTCGATGGGCAACGCCGGTGTGGCGGCGATCTACATCGTCGCCAACGTCGCCCTGGCGATCCACATCTTCCACGGCACCTACTCGCTCTTCCAGAGCCTCGGCATCAACAACCCCCGGATCAACGGCATCCGCCGGCCCCTGGCCGCCGGCCTCTCCGCCATGATCCTGATCGGGAACCTCAGCTTCCCGATCGCCGTCCAAGCCGGCCTCATCGACCAGGACAACTGCGAAGCCCCGTGCGGCCTGACCGCCGCCGAAGCCGAACACGGCGAGGGAGAATGACCATGATCGGCACGCTCGACAGCAAGGTCCCCGACGGCCCGATGGCCGACAAGTGGACCAGCCACAAGTTCAACATGAAGTTGGTCAACCCGGCCAACAAGCGGAAGTTCGAGGTGATCGTGGTCGGGTCCGGCCTCGCGGGATCCTCGGCGGCGGCCACGATGGGCGAGCTCGGCTACAAGGTGAAGCTGTTCACCTACAGCGACACGCCGCGCCGGGCGCACTCGATCGCGGCCCAGGGCGGGATCAACGCCGCCAAGAACTACCAGAACGACGGCGATTCGGTTCACCGTCTCTTCTACGACACCGTCAAGGGTGGCGACTACCGCAGCCGTGAGGCCAACGTCCACCGGCTCGCCGAGGTCTCGGTCGACATCATCGACCAGTGCGTCGGCCAGGGCGTGCCCTTCGCCCGCGAGTACGGCGGCCTGCTCGACAATCGTTCGTTCGGTGGCGCCCAGGTGTCACGGACGTTCTACGCCCGCGGTCAGACCGGCCAGCAGCTGCTCCTCGGCGCCTACTCGGCGCTGATGCGCCAGGTCTCGGCGGGCTCGGTCGAGCTCCACACACGAACCGAGATGCTCGACCTCGTCGTCCACGACGGCGTCGCCAAGGGGATCGTCACCCGAGACCTCGTCACCGGCGACATCCGGAGCCACACGGCCCACGCCGTGGTGCTCGCCACCGGCGGCTACGGCAACGTCTACTACCTGTCGACCAACGCCATGATGTGCAACGTCACGGCCGGGTGGCGGGCCCATCGGCGCGGCGCCTTGTTCGCGAACCCCTGCTACACGCAGATCCACCCGACGTGCATCCCGGCCTCCGACGAGTTCCAGTCGAAGCTGACGCTGATGTCGGAGTCGCTGCGCAACGACGGCCGGATCTGGGTGCCTCGCGGCCACGACGAGAGCCGCATGGCCAAGGACATCCCGGACGCCGAGCGGTACTACTACCTCGAGGAGAAGTACCCCTCGTTCGGCAACCTGGTCCCCCGCGACGTGGCGTCCCGCAACGCCAAGACCGTGGTCGACCAGGGCCTGGGCGTCGGCCCCCTGAAGAACGGGGTGTTCCTCGACTTCGCCGATGCGATCGCCCGCGACGGCGAGGACACGATCCGGGCCAAGTACGGAAACCTCTTCGACATGTACGAGCGCATCACGGGCGAGAACCCCTACGAGCGCCCCATGCGCATCTATCCGGCCACGCACTACACGATGGGCGGGCTCTGGGTCGACTACGAACTCCAGTCCAACCTGCCCGGCCTGTTCGTGATCGGTGAGGCGAACTTCTCCGATCACGGCGCCAACCGCCTCGGCGCCTCGGCGCTGATGCAGGGCCTTGCCGACGGCTACTTCGTCCTGCCCTACACGATCGGCAACTACCTCGCTCCGCTCCTCGGTGACGACAAGCTGGACGAAGGCGACCCCGCGTGCGAGGTCGTCGTCAAGGAGGCCGCCGACGAGACGCAGCGCCTGATGGGGATCAACGGGTCTCGATCGGTCGACTGGTTCCACCGCGAGCTGGGCAAGCTCGTCTGGGACTACATCGGGATGGAGCGGGACGCCAACGGGCTCGAGAAGGCCCTGACCGAGATTCCCGCGCTCCGCGAGGAGTTCGACAAGGACGTCCGAATCCTCGGCTCGGCTGACGGCCTCAACTCGTCGCTGGAGAAGGCCAGCCGGGTCCGCGACTTCTTTGAACTGGCGGAGTTGAAGGCGCGTGACGCCCTCGAGCGCAACGAGTCCTGCGGTGGCCACTTCCGCACCGAGAGTCAGACCGAAGAGGGCGAAGCGCTCCGAGACGACGTCAACTACTCCCACGTCGCCGCGTGGGAGTGGGGCGGCGACCCGTCGTCGGCCATCCGCCACGATGAGCAACTGGAGTTCGTCGAAGTGCCCCTGACCCAGCGCAGCTACAAGTAGGGCCGAGGAGACAAGGCAATGGAAGAGACCCTCAACCTCACGCTCAAGGTCTGGCGCCAGGCAGGACCCGACGCGTCCGGCCGCTTCGAGACCTACGAGCTCACCGGCATCAGCACCGACATGTCGTTCCTCGAGATGATGGACGTCCTCAACGAGCAGCTGATCACGGGCGGCGAAGAGCCCGTCGAGATCGAGAGCGACTGCCGTGAAGGCATCTGCGGCACCTGCGGCTGCATGATCAACGGCCGTGCCCACGGTCCGGAGAAGGCGACCGCGACGTGCCAGCTGCACATGCGGAAGTTCTCCGACGGCGACACGATCATCGTCGAGCCCTGGCTCGCCGAGTCGTTCCCGGTCATCAAGGACCTCGTCGTCGACCGCTCGCCGTTGGACCGCATCATCGAAGCCGGCGGCTACATCACGGTGCCGACCGGTTCGGCGCCCGACGCCAACCTGATCCCCGTGCCCAAGGACGCAGCCGACGCCGCGTTCGACGGCGCTGCGTGCAGCGGCTGCGGCGCCTGCGTCGCCGCGTGCCCCAACTCCGCCGCCCAGCTGTTCACCTCGGCGAAGATCCAACACCTCAACCTGCTGCCCCAGGGCCAGGCCGAGCGCTGGAGCCGCACCGAGGAGATGGTGGAGACGATGGAGGAGTACTTCGGCTCCTGCACCAATCACGGCGAGTGCCACGAGGCGTGCCCCAAGGAGATCCCCTTGGACTTCATCGCCTTCACCAACCGCGACTACGTCAAGGCCAAGCGCAAGAACCGAAAGCTCCTCGGACAGAGTTCCTGAGTCCAGGCGCCCCGAGGTTCGGCGGTCCGGGCCTCAGGCCGTCACGCGCGGACCCGCCTCATGCGGTGGCCGGAGCGGGGTCGCGGCCCGGGAGCAGGGACGCGCAGAGCAGTGACACGACGCTGACCGTCACCGCGATCCACAACACGGCAGCGGCGTTTGCGCCGCTGTCCGACACTGCCAGGGCGATGAGGACCGTGGCGGGGATCGACCCGGCATAACGGCTCATCGACATGACGCCGGCCGCCCGACCGACCGCCTGATCGGGCACGAGGTCCAGGGCGGCGGCTCGCATGCTCGGGAGCGCCACACCGGTCCCGATGCCGTAGACGAGCAGCGCCACGATGAGGAACGCGACCCGGCCGTCGATCACCAGCGCCCCGACCGCGAGCGCCGTGGTGGAGATTGCCACCCCGAGCGCGATCGGGAGACGACGCCCACCGCGATCGCCCAAGCGTCCTACTCGCGCCCCGCGGCCGCGGGGGTGCGGACCGATTTGCCCCGTCCGCGCTGCTGGTGGCGCTCTTCGCCGCGGCGATCTGGATGCTGCCGCGCATGCTCGACGCCGCGCTCGA
>JBCCFK010000045.1:0-18598 GCA_039029775.1 Actinomycetota bacterium
ACCCGAGTCACGAGTCCCGACCGACGCGGAACTCGAGCTCATGGACGTGATCGATCCGAACGGGCTGCGGCACGCCGAGGTTCCCGGCTGATGCACCCAGCGCTCCACACCCGGATCTGCGACCTGCTCGGGATCCGGTACCCGATCGTGCAGACCGGCATGGGCTGGGTCTCCACCGCCGAGCTCACCGCGGCCACCTCGGCCGCGGGCGGCATCGGCTTCCTCGCGTCGGCGACCCAGACCTTCGACGAGATGAAGGTCGCCGTCGGCCGGATCAAGGACAGCACGGACAAGCCGTTCGGCGTGAACGTTCGCACCGACATCGACGACATCGAACGGCGCCTCGACTGGCTCATCGACGAGGCGGTGCCGGTGATCTCGTTCGCCCAGGCGCCGAGGCCCGACATGGTGGCCAAGCTCAAGGACGCCGGGATCGTGACCATCCCCACGATCGGCGCTGCTCGCCACGCCGAGAAGGTCCAGGAGTGGGGCGTGGACGCCGTCATCGCCCAGGGCCAGGAAGGTGGCGGCCACACCGGTCAGGTGCCCACGTCGATCCTGATACCCCAGGTCACCAGGGCCGTGGACATCCCCGTCCTCGCCGCCGGCGGGATGACCGACGGTCGCTCGCTCGCCGCCGCGCTGGCGTGGGGCGCCGACGGCGTCGCGATGGGAACCCGATTCCTGCTCTCGGCCGAGAGCGACGTGCCCGCCGGCGTGAAGAACGTCTACTTCGAGACGGCGGTCACCGGGACCGTGAAGACCACGGCGATCGACGGCGTGCCGCAGCGCGTGATCCGGACCGAGATGGTCGATCAGCTCGAGTCGGCGCGGTTCGCCCGATTCCCGCGCGCAGCGCTGAACGCGCTGCGATTCCGCAAGCTGACAGGGACGTCGCTCCGCGCCCTGGTTAGGGAGGGGCTGGCGATGCGCAAGGCACAGGACCTGACCTGGGCCCAGTTGGCGCTCGCCGCCAACGCGCCGATGCTCACCCGAGCCACCATGGTCGAGGGCAACCACGAGGTCGGGATCATGCCCACAGGGGTCGGCCTGGGCGTGATCGACAGCGCGCCTCCCGTCGCGGAGATCCTCGAGGGGATCATCGCCGAGGCATCATCGGTCCTCGATCGGCTGGCGCCTCCCCGCGACGGGGCCGACCATGCCTGGGGAGACTGAGACTCCGGCATGGACCTGACGTTCTCCGCGACCGAGTTGGCGTTCCGCGACGAGATCCGGACCTGGCTCCGCGACAACACGCAGGGCGAGGACTGGGCCCCGATGGACACCGAGGAGGGCTTCGAGCAACACCGCGGCTGGGAGCGGACACTCTTCGACGCCGGCTGGTCCGTCCCGAACTGGCCCGCAGCGTACGGCGGCCGCGAGTGCAGCCTGATCGAGTGGCTGGTCTACGAGGAGGAGTACTACCTCGGTGGGGCGCCGGGGCGGGTGAACACCAACGGCATCACCCTGCTCGGGCCGACCCTCTTCTCGTTCGGGACCCAGGAGCAGCAGGATCGGTTCTTCCCGAAGATGGCCTCCGGGGAGGAGATCTGGGCGCAGGGGTGGTCCGAACCCGACTCCGGCTCGGACCTCGCCAGCCTCAAGACCACGGCCGTCCGCGACGGCGACCACTTCGTGGTCAACGGGCAGAAGACGTGGTGCAGCCGTGGCGCCTGGGCCGACTGGATCTTCTGCATCGTTCGCACCGATCCCGACAGCGAACGCCACCGGGGTCTGAGCTACCTGCTCGTCCCGGCCGACGCGCCGGGACTCACGCGACGTCCGGTGTCGCGCCTCGACGGCGAGCCGGCGTTCGCCGAGTTGTTCTTCGACGACTGCCGAGTGGCGGCCGACAACCTCCTCGGTGAGGAGGGGCAGGGGTGGGGTGTCGCGATGGCCACCGCGTCGAGCGAGCGCGGCCTCAACCTCCGGGCGCCGGGCCGGTTCCTCGCCGCCGCGACGCGGCTGGTCGCGCTGTACCGGTCGGTGCTCGATGCGGGCACCGTTCCCGACAACGGGCTTCGGGAGCAGGTCATCGACGCCTACACCGATGCCACGGCGTATCGCTGGCAGGTCTACCGCAAGGCCAGCGAGCTGATGCACGGTGGATCGATGGGTTCGGAGGCCAGCTACATGAAGGTCTTCTGGTCCGAGCTGGACGTGGAGCTCCACGCCACCGCGCTGCGGCTTCTGGGCGAACGGGGCGAGCTCTCCCACCACGCGCCGCTCGCCGACGGCGGATCGTGGATGACCGGCTATCTCTTCTCGCTCTCGGGCCCGATCTACGCCGGGACCAACGAGATCCAGCGCAACATCATCGCCGAGCGTGTGCTCGGGCTGCCGAGGAAGTAGTCGGATGGACTTCCGATTCAGCGATGACCAGGCGCTCTTCGCCGAGACGGTTCGCGGCATCCTCGCCAACGAGTGTCCACCGGCGGCGGTACGCACCGCATGGGACAACGACACGGGCACCATCGACGGGTTGTGGTCGACCCTGGCGGCGACGGGGGTCGTCGGCAAGACCGCGCCCGAGGATCAGGCCGGCCTGGGGATGGGTGATGTCGACCTCGTCCGGATCATGGAGGAGCTGGGCTGGGCGGCGTGCCCCGAGGTCGTCCTGGAGCACACGGCCGTCGCCGTGCCCCTGATCGCGGAGGGCGGCACGGTGGCGCAGCGCGATCGTTGGCTCGCGCCGGCTGCCGCCGGCGATGCTCGCCTCTCCTGCTCGCTCGGCTCCGACCTCGTCAACGGTGCTGCGCAGGCCGATGCGCTCGTCCTTCGCTCGGGCGACGAGATGCATCTCGTGCCTGTCGACGCGGTCGATCTGACTCCGCAGGCGTCGGTCGACGAGACCCGGCGCCTGGCCACCGTGGCATGGGAACCGTCCGAGGAGACGCGCATGGACGCCGACGCGGCAGCGATCGAGCGAGCGGAGCGACGCGCTGCGGTTGCGGCGGCAGCCCAGTGTGTCGGCATCGCCCAGCGGCTCCTCGACTTCACCGTCGAGTACGTGCAGGAGCGCCGGCAGTTCGGCAGCCCGGTGGGCGTCAACCAGGCGGTCAAGCATCACCTCGCCGATGTCGGGAAGGCGATCGAGTTCGCCCGGCCGATGGTGTACCGAGCGGGGTGGTCGCTGACGGCAGGCGCTCCCGACGCGGCCGAGGCGTCGTCGATGGCAAAGGCGCTCGCGTCAGACGCTGTGGATCTGGCCTGTCGCTCGAGCCTCCAGTGCCACGGCGCGATCGCCTACACCGTCGAGTACGACCTGCAGCTCTGGCTCAAGCGCGGCTGGGCGATGGCAGCCGCCTGGGGCACCGCCTCCCACCACCGCGACCTCGTCGGCCGGTCACTGGGCGTCTGAGGGCTCAGCCCGAGCGGCGGCCCGTCCTGGTCAGGAACGAACCCAGGTCCAGCGGTTCGCTGATGTGGAACCCCTGGAAGCGGCCGCACCCCGCGTCTTCGAGGACCCGCCGCTGCTCCTCGCTCTCGACGCCCTCAGCGATGACCTCCACGCCGTGCTCTGCGGCGTGTTGCACCGCAGCAGTTGCGATCGCTCGATGGTGACCGTCCTGGTCGAGGTCGAGTTGCTGGACGAAACGCCGATCGAGCTTGACCGCCGCGATCGGCAGCTCGCCGATGAGGGCGAGGATGTCCTGGTCGACACCGAGGTCGTCCGTCGCCAACATCACCCGGGCCTGGTCGAGTCGCCCGAGGACTGTCCGCACGCGCTCGCCGCCGCTGCGGATCGTCGACTCGTCGATCTCGAAAGCGATCGAGCCCGGCGCGATGTCGTGCCCCTGGACCGTCCGGGCCACCAGATCCGGCAGCCGCTCGTCCAACAGCTGCCTCGACGACATGTTGATCGACAGCCACTGCAGGTCGGGGCTCGACGTCCGCAGCGCGGTCAGGTCGCGGCAGACCTGTTCGAGGACCCACGCACCGATCGGCAGGATGAGCCCGGTGTCCTCGGCCAGCTGAATGAACCGGGCCGGGCTCAACAACTCACCGTCGTGTTCCCAACGGAGGAGGGCCTCGGCGCCGACGAGTTCTCCCTCGAGCCCGACCACGGGCTGATACGCGAGGCGAAGACGGCCGTCGCGCAGCGCTCGCTGGAGTGATGTGATGGTCTCGAGCCTGGTCTCGGCCTCCAACTGGAGTTCGGCGGCGAAGCGGACGGTCTGATTCCGGCCGTTGCGCTTCGCGCGGTAGAGGGCGAGATCGGCCGCTCGCAGCAGGCTGTCGGCGTCAGCTGTCTCGGGCCTGCCCGTGGCGGTCCCGACGCTGCCCCGGGTGTACACGTCCTGACCGAGAGCGTTCACCGGCGAACGGAGCACCTCGTGCACACCGTCAGCGAGACGGTCGATGTCGCCGGGATCGACGATCCGCTCGAGCACCAGCGCGAACTCGTCGCCGCCGATGCGAGCGGCGTGACCCCGATCCCCGACGAGGGCTTCGAGGCGGTTGGCCAGCGCACGAAGCACGGCGTCGCCGACGTCGTGGCCCAGGCCGTCGTTCACGAGCTTGAAGTCGTCGATGTCGACGACGACGAGCCCGACACCGGCGTCGTCGCGGGCTGCCGCCTCGAAGCTGTCTCGCAACCGCTGCTCGAGGCGTCGTCGATTGGCCAGACCGGTCAGGGAGTCACTGGTCGCTGCCAGTTCGAGTCGCTGCTCTGCGATCCGGCGGTCCGTGACGTCGTGGGCGTTGAAGACGATGGCTGCCACGTCGTCGTCGTGGAGCAGGTTCGTCACCGTGGCCTCGCACCACAGAGGCGCACCCGACCCGTGGCTCATGCGGAAGTCGGCGATGGCCAACGGCTCTCCAGGCGAGGACAGGACCTGGTTGAAGATCGAGGCCGCCCGGGCGAGCGTGTCGGGATGGAGCAGCTCGAACACGGCGCGGCCGACGAGTTCGTCGGCTTGGACACCGAGCAGTCGGTCGACCGCCGGTGAGCACCGCAGGATCCGTCCCGCGCTGTCGACGAGGAGGATGAGGCCCGGCGCGTGGGTGACCATCGCCTGGAACCGGCGGGCCGAGCGACGCTGACGCTGTTCGATGTCGTGGTCGGCGGTCCGGTCGGCGGCCAGCAGGACGACCTGACGGCAGCCGGACTCGTCGCCGATCCCGGCGGCGTTCACCTCGAACCAGAGGGGCTCGTCGCCGATCGGGATCTCGATCAGGTGCCGATCCTCCGGACGGGCGACCGCGTCCTGCAGGACGCCGGCCAGCGCGCCGAACCCTTCGGGGGCGATGACCTCGCCGGGCATCGGGCCGGCGGGGTGGCGAGCACCCGTGATGAGGCGTCGGAGGAGCGGGTCGACCGCCAACACGGAGAAGCCCTCGCCGCTCACATCCGCCACCATCATCGGAACGGGCGAGGTCCCGACGAGCAGGCGCGACTGGCCGAGGGTGAGCGGCTCGCACAGCAGGGTGTCGTCGAGATGGGACGGCGGGGTCACCTACCGCTCATCGGCGTCTCGGAGACGCACCTGAGCCCTCAGAAGCCTTCCGAATCAGCCGATTGAGAGCCCATGCGCCCGTCCCGCCCACGCGCCCGAGTAGCCGGTGCCGTCCTCCTGGTGTTCACGCTGGCGGCCGCGGCATGTGCGAGCGACCAGCAGGAGCCGCGCCTGGCCGACAGTCGGGGCGCCTCGGACACCGCGGCGGCGATGGAGGTGCTGGTCGACGCGGACGCGATCGAACCGCTGCCCACGGCCGGTCCGCCCGAGCTTCTCGGCGTCGAGGAAGCCCGGCAGGTGCCACCGCCCGTGCTCGCGTTCGACTTCGCTGGAGACGACGTCCCAGGCGCCGAGAGCGGTGAAGCCGCCTCGGGCGATGCGGCGACCGCGGCCGTGGAGACCACACCCGAACCGGAGCCGACACCCGAGCCCGAACCGGCGCCCGATTCCGAGGATCGGGGGTCGGCCGAGGAGGCCGAGGCCACGGCCACACCGGTGCCGCCCGTCCCGGTGGCGCCCTCCGCCTCGGAGTCCCGCTACGACGACCCGTCGTCGACGATCGTCTCGGCCGGCGGGAGGCCGTTCGAGATGCCGGCCGTCGACGGGGAGGCGGCACAAGGTGTCACCGACGACACCATCCTCATCGGCGGGCTGATCACCGAATCGCTGGCCGGCTTCTTCCACCGTGAAGGGGTCTGCGAGGGCGCGGCCGCTCGGTTCGAGCAGGCCAACCAGCACGACGAGCTCTCGCGTCGAATCGACTTCCAGGGCTGCTACGACGACGTGGGCGATCTCCTGATCTCCGAAGGCCTGACCCACGCCCTCGTCCGAGACGGGGTCTTCGCCGTGGTGCCCCTCGCCTCCGACACCTGGTTCGGCGATGAAGTCCTGACCGAGGCGCAGGTGCCCTACGTCGGCGCCGAGCGCCTTCCCGGGTTCTGCGGACGATCGACCCCGTTCGGTTTCGGGACCCTCGGGGCGATCGACTGTCCTGTGCTCGATGCCCGCGGCTACGTCACGCTCACCCAGCCCGTGCTCTCCGCGTGGGTCGAGAGTCACGATGGAACGCCGCCCGTCGGCCACGACGTCCACCTGGTGCCCGAAGGTCCCGACGGCGAGGTCATCGGCGCATCCCGGGTCTTCGAAGCCGACCTCATCGGCCGCGAACGGCCCGTGGTCCTCGGGGTGCTCCCGACGCCATCGGACGGACCGACCGGCAGCTGGTCCGACGTGATCGATGCCGCGCTGGCAGAGCGCCCGGCGGTGATCTTCATCGACGGCGAGCGGACCGAGGGTCTTCCCCAGGCGATTCGCGCGGCCGGCTTCGAGGGCGAGATCGTCCTGGTCGGGGTGGTCGATCCGCTCGACGTCGCGGACGCCGCGGCTCGGGTCGACCTCGCCCCGCTGACGGTCATCAGCCCCGGCCTCGACGTCGTGAACCGGTCGTCGCCCGGGTGGGAGGCGATGGCGGGTTCGACGGCGGCGGTCGGCCTGACCGAGGCCGAGATCGGTCTCGACTACATCGAGGGATACCTCGCCGCGGACTTCATGGTGCGGGCGATCGCGGCGACACCGGAGCCGCTGACCGGCCACGCCCTGGCGGCCACCCTCAATGCCGGCTGGTGGTACCCGGGCATCGACGGGCTGGCATGCGGCAGCTGGTGGCCCGCCTCCCACTACATCGAGGTGCCGTGCGTGAGCGTCTCGTCGATCGAGCCGTTCGCCAACGCGCCGGTTCTCGGTCTCGTCGACACCGCACCCCAGCTGCGTTTCAACCTGGCCGACGACGACGGCGGCTGACGTCGATCAGCCGAGAGCGATCGGCACGAGCATCGTCTCGTGCGTCCCGTCGCTGCGCTCGAAGCCGACCGCGATCCCGGTCGACCCCATCCCGACGCTGTCGACGTCGACGACCCCGGGGGTGCCCCCGGCGAAGGAGGCGACGGTGGTCGCACGCCAGCCGAGGCCGTCGGTCGAACTCACCAGATGGGCGGTCACGTTGCCGGTCTCGTCGACGGCGAGGACGGCAGCAGCCACACCGCCGGGGCCGAATGATGCATCGGCGAGCACGAAGTCGTCGTTGCGGTCGCCCACCAGGTCGTCGAGGCGGACCTCGGTCCAGTCGCCGCCTTGGCGGACCTGCACCGTCATCAGGGGGCCGTCGCCGGTGAAGACGACGACTCGGTCGTCGATGACCCCGATGGCGTCGCTGCGACTCGTGCCGATCACGCTGACGGGGACGGCCGTCCACGCCTGAGCGTCGCCCGAGGACCAGAGGATTCGGCTCGAGAAGTCGCTGCTGAAGCCGGCAGCGAGGAACTCGGTGCCACCGACCGCGGCGTGCGTGAGCACGGTCCTTCGGGCGAGATCGTGTTCGACCACCGAGACGGCGCGGCCGGCGCCGGTGGCCACGAACGGTTCGGGGCGCTCGAGCAGGGCGATCGTCTCAGTGGGCACTCCCGCGTCGACCAGGTCGATCACCTCGTCCTCGGCCCCGGTCTCGGGGTCGTAGGTGACCAACTTGGAGAGATCGCCGGTCGAGGTGCCGATCGTCCAGTCACCGGCAGCGTAGACGTCGTCGTCGAGCAGCGACTCGACGTCGATGTGGACGACGGTCTCGCCGGTGATGACGACACCGGCGCCACCCACGGCGACGCTGGTCGGGGCGTACACGACGACCGACAGATCGCTGCCGTCGTCTGCCGGCTCGCCGATGTCGACCGACTCCCACGCGTCGAGTCCCGAGGAGGCGACCACCCACGAGCGCGCGTTCGCCCCCTGGCCGCGGACGCCCACGACGTACAGCACGCCGTTGTGCGAGGCCATGTCGACGATCGAGCCCCGACCGTCAGGTCGCGGGTCGGCGACGGCGCTCCAGGACTTGCCGTCGGTGGAGAACACGAGTTGGGAGCCCGCTCGCAGTCCGACGAAGCCCCCGTTGTGTGCGTGGGTGTCGATGACGGCCGGGCCGGCGGAGGTGGTCACCCTCGGCTGGTCGTCGGTCGCGGTGCCGTCGTCGCCGGCCGCGCTCTCGTCCTCGGCGTCCTGTGGTTCCTCGTCGGCCGGCGTGTCCTCGTCGGTGACAGCGTCGTCGGTCTGGCCGGCGGGTGCGTCCGACGGTTCCTCGACGTCGGGTTCGGTGGTCGCCACTTCCTCGTCGTCGGCGGCAGCGGTCTGCTCCGAGGCGGCCGAGGCTGCGCCCTCCTCGGCGGGCGGGTCGGCTTCGACGACGTCGGCTGGTGCGGTGTCCTCGTTGATCAGCGCCTGCTGCTCGCCCGGGTCGTCGCCGTCGCGAAGGGCGAGCGCGACACCGCCGACCCCGACGACGAGCGCCGTCGCGGCCACCGCCCCGAGGATGCGCGCCCGGCGGAGCCGGGCCTCACCCGCGGCGATGACGGCGTCGGCCCCCGCGGCGTCGCCGACGTCGATGGTCGTGGCCCGGTCGCCCAACTCGCGGCGAAGGCGGTCGTGCACGTTCACGATTGCTCCCGTGTGGCGGCTGACATGTGGGTCTCCAGTTGGGCGAGGGCTCGGTGGAGCCGGCTCTTGACGGTGCCGGGGGCGATGTCGAGAGCCTCGGCAGTCTGGTCCACGGACCAGTCGAGGAGGTAACGCAGCACCACGACCGAGCGGTGCTTGGGGTCGAGCGCGGCGAGCGCCCGAGCGAGGGAGGGGTCGGTTGGCTGCGGATCCTCGACCGGCGCTTCCTCGATGTAGGGCGAGCTGGTGGTGCGGCGACGTCGGCGCAGGAACGAGCGAGCCCAGTTCAGTCCGACCCGGTAGACCCAGCCCGCCGGATTGGCGTATCCGGCCACCTGGCTCCAGCGCTGGTAGGCGCGGGTCATGGCCTCGTCTGCGGCCTCGACGCCGAGCCCGGTGTCCCCCAGGGTGAGCGCCAACGCCCGGGCGACCGGCGCATGATGCTCGGCGTAGAACGCCTCGAACGTCAGCGCCTCCGCCGTGACTCGGGCGGGGACGTCGAAGTCGACCTCGATGCCGTCGTCACGGGTCTCGGCGCCCGCCGGTCGGGCGCGCTTGGGGGGCGCGTCGTGACGCGCGGTCTCGTCGGCCTGGGCATCGGACGATTTCACGATGACGAGCGCACCCTCCACTCCGCCTAGACGTCGGAAGCCCCATCGAGGTTCCATCTTCGCCGCAAGACGGGCCCGGAGGGAAAATCCCCGGCCTGTCGATCCGCCGCGCGTCGAGTTGGGCAGGGTAGACCTGGACGGGTGGACGAGGCCCAACGAGCGGTCGAGCGCGAGGTCGTCGCGGCTTCTCGGGGTCTGCGGGCCGCGGTGCACGCCCTCGCTTCGGCCTCGATGACCCGACGAAACGACCCCGAACGCATCGCGGCGGCGGAGAACCTCGTCCGTGAGGCCGCGTCGCTTCTCGACGGCGAGCCGCTGGGCGAGTGGTGGGACGGCCACACCGTGCCCGCCGAGGACCGCGGCCTCCTGGCGTTTCGCCGCCGCTCGGTCTTCCAGGGGGCCCTGCACCCGTTCTCGTCACCGATTCGGTGGTTCGAGGTCGAGGGTCCCGAGGGTCGGGACGGCCTCGGGTTCGAGGTGACGTTGGGAAGGCTCTACGGCGGTCCACCGCGTGCGGTCCACGGCGGCTACATCGCCGGTCTGTTCGACGAATTGCTGGGCGCGGTTCAGGGTCGGGCGCCAGGCGGTGGCGGGTTCACCGGTCGCCTCGAGATCCGTTACCGGTCTCCGACACCGCTCGACACCCCGCTCCGATTCAGCGGCTGGATCGAGGGGGCCAAGGGCCGGCGGGTCACCGCCGTCGGTCGTTGTGAGGCGGGCGAGGTGCTCTGCGCGGATGCGAAGGGCCTCTTCGTCCGCCCCGTTGGCGGGATCGGCTGACGATGGCGACGGTGGACCGCCCGGGCAACCTGGCGGAGCTCCGTGGCGACGGTGACATGCACGCCGCCATCGACCTCGGGACGAACTCGTTCCACCTCCTCGTGGCCCGGCTCGACGCCGAGGGCCGGTTCGAGGTCCTCGCCAAGGAGAAGGAGACCGTACGTCTCGGCTCGGGGTCGGGGGACATGGCCCAGCTGACCGACGACGCGATGGACCGCGGCATCGCAGCGCTCCAGCGCTTCCGTCGCATCGCGGACAGTCTGGAAGCCCAGGTCACCGCGGTCGCCACGTCGGCGCTGCGCGAGGCCGCGAACCGCTCGGTGTTCGTCGAGCGGGCCCGCATCGAGGCGGCCATCGACGTGCAGGTCGTTCCCGGCGTGGAGGAGGCACGCCTCATCCATCTCGGCGTCATCCAGTCGCTTCCGCTGTTCGACCAACAGATCCTGGTGGTCGACATCGGAGGCGGCAGCACGGAGTTCCTGGTCGGCCGCGGCCGGGAGGTCCGGTCGGCTCACAGCACGAAGCTCGGCGCGATCCGGCTGACCGACCGTTTCTTTCCCAACGGACGGATCAAGGGTGACGCCGTCGCCGACTGCCGGACGCACGTCCGATCGTTCCTGGTGCCGACGATCCGACGCGTCCGCGAACTGCGGCCGTTCGTCGCCGTCGGCAGCTCCGGCACGATCAACACCGTGGCCCGGATGGCCATCGCGGCGGCGGGTGGCGATCCCGCGGCTCCGACCAACGGCCAGGTCGTGACCAGGGCCGCGCTCGGAGCGGTCGTCGACACGGTCACCGGCCTCTCCCGCGCCGACGACCGCAAGGGCATCCCGGGGCTGGACGATCGCCGGCAGGACATCATCGTGGCCGGGGTGCTCCTCCTCGAGCAGATCTTCGACGGCCTCGCCATCGAGGAGATGACGGTCTCGGAGGCGGCGCTCCGCGAGGGGATCCTGCTCGACCGGGCTGCCGCCGAGGGGTCGCCGAGCTTCCACCACCTCAGCGACATCCGTCGTCAGTCCGTCCTGCGGATGGCCGAGATGTACCACGAGGACATCGGCCACATTCAACGCGCGACCGACCTGGCGCTCGCGCTGTTCGACGCAACCTCGGAGATCCACCAACTCGAGCTCGACCATCGCGACCTGCTCGAGGCCGCGGGGTTGTTGCACAACGTCGGCCTGTTCATCAGCCACGCCGCCCACCACAAGCACTCGTACTACGTGATCCGCAACAGCGATCAGCTCCAGGGATTCACCGACGGTGAGATCGAGTTGATCGCGCAGGTGGCCCGCTACCACCGGAAGAGTGCGCCGAAGCCCACGCACCTCGAGTTCGTGGCCCTCGACGACGCCCGACAACGGATCGTGCGATCGCTGGCAGGCATGCTGCGCGTCGCGATCGCCCTCGACCGGACCCGTCAGGGTGGCATCGAGCGGCTCGACGTCTCCATCGACGAGGGTGCCGTCACCATCGACGTCGTCGTCGACCCCGCCCTGGACTACTCGCTGGAGATCTACACGGCTGGGCAACGGCGCCGCATGCTCGCGAACATGCTGGGCCGCGACGTCGTCATCCGTCTCGCGTCCCCGCCGGAGCCCCCGCCCTCGTGACCAACGTGATCTTCCTCTGCACGGGCAACGCCGCCCGCTCGGTGATGGCCACCGTCATCGCACGCGACCGTGCGCCGTGGCTGACACCGCGCGGCGCGGGAACGTTCTCGATCGAGGGGCTCCCGATGAGCGAGCGGACCCGAAACGCGTTGCGGGGGCTCGGCCTGGCCGATCGCGAGCACAGGAGCCACCAGCTCGTCGCCGATGACGCGGCCTGGGCGGACGTGATCGTCGCGTTCGAGCCCCAGCACATCTCCTACGTGCGCAAGCACTTCCCCGACGCCGCCGGCTTCACCGCCACCGTTCCCCGGCTGCTCCGCTTCCTCGCCGATGACATCGCACGGCCGCTCCCCGAACGGCTCGCCCATCTCGACCTCGCAACGGTCCCCATCGAGCCGTGGGAGGAGGTCGTCGATCCGGCCGGTGGCGACCAGGACGTCTTCGACGAGTGCCTGGCCGAGATCAGCGGCCTGTTGGACGACCTGCTGCCGAGGTTGCGGAGCTGACATGGTGGTTCGGACGACCGGCGCGGGCGGGCTCGGAGCCGCCACGGCCCGGACCCCTGAAGGTGTGAGGCTGGAGCGATGACCACCGACCTGGCCCGCCAGAGCGCGCTCGACCCACCGAAGTACCGAGGGGTGCTGCACACCTGGTGCCTGGTCGCCTCGGTGCCGGTGGGTGTGATCGTGGTGCTGATGGCGCCGGACGGGCGATCGCGGTTCGCTGCCGCCGTCTTCGCCTTCGGCATCTTCTCGATGTTCGGCGCGAGCACGCTGATGCACCGGACGCAGTTCGACGACCACGCATGGCACCGCTTCCGGCGGATCGACCACATGGGCATCTACCTGTGCATCGCCGGCGGTTACACGCCCTTCGGGATGTTGGCGGCCGACGGGTGGCAGCAGAACCTCCTGCTGATCGGCGGGTGGGTCGGCGCCGCCGCCGGCATCACGATGCGCTTCCTGCCGTTCAAGCCGCCGTACGGATTGATGAATACCACCTTCATCACGTTGGGGTGGGTCGCCGTCCTGGCCGGTCCGGAGCTCTGGCGGAACCTGGGCGCGGGATGGATGATCGTCACCCTGGTCGGCGGGGGCTTCTACACGGTGGGTGCCTTCATCGTGGGCGCCCGATGGCCGGATCCCGACCCGAAGGTCTTCGGCTACCACGAGATCTGGCACACGATGGTCCTGATCGCCGCCGGCCTCCACTACTCGGTCGTGGCGTTCGGTCTGTTGCCGCTCGCGGAGAACTGATCGTCTCCATCGCCGGCCGAGTACCTTTGCCGCCGATGGATCTCCGCTACACCGACGAGGAGCAGGCGTTCCGAGCGGAACTGGCTGCCTGGTTGGACGAGGTGTTGCCCGAGGTTCCACCACACCCCGATCGCCTGGACTGGGCGGGCCGTCGTGACTGGGACACGCGATGGCAACGGATGCTCTTCGACGCGGGGTACGCAGGGATCAACTGGCCCGTCGAGTACGGAGGCCGGGGCGCGACGCCCACCGAGCACCTGATCTTCCTCGAGGAGACGGCGCGCCGGCACGCCCCGTACGTCGGCATGAACTTCGTCGGCCTGCTCCATGCGGGCCCGACGCTCATCGCCGAGGCGTCGGACGAGCAGAAGTCCTTCCATCTCCCGGGCATCCTCAAGGGTGAGCACGTCTGGTGCCAGGGCTTCTCGGAGCCGGGCGCGGGTTCCGATCTGGCCGGCTTGTCGACCCGAGCGGTCCGCGACGGTGACCACTACGTCGTGACCGGCCAGAAGATCTGGACCTCCTTCGCCCAGACCGCGGACTACTGCGAGCTGCTGGTGAGGACCGACGCCGACGCGGCCAAGCACCGGGGCATCACCTGGCTGATCTGCCCGATGGGTCTCGATGGCATCGAGACACGCGGCATCGAGACGATCGGTGGCTCGTCGGAGTTCAGCGAGGTCTTCTTCGACGAGGTCCGGATCCCGGTGGAGAACCGCGTCGGCGACGAGAACGACGGATGGCGGGTCGCGATGGTGACCTTCTCGTTCGAGCGGGGCACCGCGTTCATCTCGGAACTCCTCGCCACGATGGAGCAGCTGCGGGACCTCGCCGACGTGGCCCGGCACACGCTGCGAGGGTCGGCCACCGCGTGGGACGACATGGGGATCAAACGCGAGCTCGGTCTGCTGCAGGCGGAGTTGGACGCCCTCTGGGCCCTCACCAAACGGAACGTCTCCCAGGCCCAACGCTCGGGCGTTCCCGGACCGGGCGGGTCGATCTTCAAGGTCTACTACGCCGACGTGAAGAAGCGGATCGGCGACCTCGCGTACCGCATGCTCGACCGGCACGCGCTGGTGATCGACACCGGTGAGAGCCCGGACTCCAACGACCACGTGGCGATGCGGCTCTACACGCTCTCGCTGTCGATCGCCGCCGGGACCAGCCAGATCCAGAAGAACATCGTCGCCGAGCGAGTACTGGGTCTCCCGAAGGGAGACCGCTGATGGACTTCGAGCTCTCGGAGGATCAGGAGGCTCTCGTCGACGGCGTCCGCTCCCTGCTGGAGGGGCGGTTCGGGATCGGCGACGTCAGGGCGATGATCGACGACGGTCTCGACCGCAGTCGCTGGGCCGAGCTCGGGGCCACCGGCGTGTTCGCCCTTCCGTTGCCCGAGACGGCCGGGGGCGTCGGCCTCGGCTGGGCCGACGCCGTGCTGGTGTTCGAGCAGCTCGGCCGGTTCCTGGTGCCGGGCCCCACCGTGGCCACGGCCGTGTGTGCGGGCCTCGTCGAGGGCGCGGCATCCGGTGACGTCGTGGTCGGCGCTGTCGAGCGGCGAGCCGGTGAAGCGCTGGTCGAGCACGCCGCCGACCTCGATCACCTCGTGATCCACGACGACGAGGGCCTGTGGCTGGTCGACCCGTCGTCGCTCGCTGCAGACCTCGCGCCTCGCCCCCTGGACCCGCTGACGCCGGTGGGTCACGTCCGCGCGGGCCTGCCACGGGGGGAACGGATCGGCGATGCCGCCGCGTCGCTCGACCTCCAACGTCGCGGCGCCGTCCTCACGTCGGCCATTCAGCTCGGCCTCGCGGGCGGCGCGACCGATCTCGCCGTCGCGTATGCCAAGGACCGCGAGCAGTTCGGAAAGCCGATCGGCTCGTTCCAGGCGGTCAAGCACATCTGCGCCGACATGCTGGGCCGTCTCGAGGTCTGCCGGGCTGCCGTCTACATGGCCGGCGTGACCCTCGACGATCCCGAGGTGGGGGATCCGGACCGGGCGCTGTCGGTGGCGCGGATCCTCGCAGATCACACCTCGAGCGCCAACGGGAAGGACTGCGTCCAGGTCCACGGCGGCATGGGGTACACCTGGGAGGTGGACGCACACCTCTACCTGAAGCGCGCGTGGGTCCTCGAGCCCGCGTTCGGTTCGGCGGACCACCACGCCGAGTGGATGGCCGACGCGACCCTCGCGTGAGCGTGGGACCGCATCCCGAGCCCTGGCCGGATGATCCGCGCCTCGACCCCGAGCTGCTCGCGGTCGGCGACGACCGGAACGTGGTCGATCGGTATCGGTACTGGCGGATGGACGCGATCGTCGAGGATCTCGACCGCCGTCGACACCCGTTCCACGTGGCGGTGGAGAACTGGGAGCACGACTTCAACATCGGGACCGTGGTCCGCAACGCGAACGCATTCCTCGCGGCCGAGGTCCACATCGTCGGGCGGCGGCGGTGGAACCGTCGTGGGGCCATGGTGACCGACCGGTACCAACACGTGCGGCATCACCCGGACGTCGCGACGTTCGTCGAGTGGGCCGCGGCCCAGGGCGTGGCGGTCGTGGGGATCGACAACATCGAGGGCTCGGTGCCGATCGAGCGGACCGAGCTGCCCGAACGCTGTGTCCTGGTGTTCGGCCAGGAGGGTCCGGGGCTCAGCCCGGAGATGCAGCGCGCGTCCGCGGTGATCTGCGCGATCACCCAGCACGGGTCCACGCGTTCGATCAACGCCGGCGTGGCCAGCGGCATCGCCATGTACGAGTGGCTCGCCCAGCATCGACCTGCCGAGGCCGACTGACGGATCGGCCTCAACCGGCAGCACCGACCTGCCGATTGTGAGGGCGTGAAGGGACTGCTCGACTGGATGGTCGCCGAACAGGATCGCGATCCGTCGCGCATCCGAGACCGGGTCTTCGCGCCCGTCACGAGGGCCGAGGCCCTCGTGGTCCTGTGCATCGGCATCATCCTCGTCGCAGCGCTGCGGTATGACGGCTCGGGGATCGACTGGGAGATCTTCGCCGGCGCGGCCGACGGACAGTGGGAGAGCGAGTTCGGCCTGGGCTACTACTACGCCTACTGGCTGCTCCCGATCTTCGACGCCTACGACAGCCTCGGGATCGTCGGCCAATTGTTGTGGTCGGCGACGAATGTGGCCGGCGCGTGGTTCGCCGCGCGCGTCTTCGGTTCGCGGCCGGCGGTGGTCCTCGCCGGATTCGGAGCGCTGACGGCGTTCTACACCGGCACCATCACGGGCGTGGCCTTGGGGGCTCTCGCCGGCATCTACTGGTCGTGCATGTCGGGTCAGTGGGTCCTCGCCGGTGGCCTGACGCTGCTTTCTCTCGCCAAGCCGCAGTGGGGTGTGGTGTTGACCCTGCTCGTCGTGGTCAACGCGGCGCCGCGCATTCGCGACCTGGCGAAGATGGCCATCGTGCCCGTGCCGGCGGTGATCGGCAGCTTCATCTACTGGGGATGGTGGCCGGGCGACATCCTCGAGCGCGCCTCGGACAACCCGCCGGTGGGCAACTCGTCGCTGTGGAGCTACATCGGGCCGATCGCGATCGTGCTGTGGCTGCCCGTCCTGCTCCCGATGGACAAGCAGCGCCGTGTCGCCCTCGCAGCGGCCACGGCGATGATGGCCGTGCCCTATGTCCAGCACTACGACTACATGGTCGTCTGGGTGATGACGGCCGACGGACTCGGCCTGGTCAGCCACCTCTACGGGCTGTTCTTCACCTTCGTGGGCGAGCGGGCGACGAAGGGCATCCTCATCATCCCGATGCTGGGGGCGTGGGCGCTGCTCGCCCGCGAGCCGGTCGTGACCGCCTGGTCGAGGGTGCGGTCCGCTGTCGCGGAGCGGCGCTCCGTCGAACAGCCGGCGTGACACTCACCTGAGTGCGGCCGCGCTCACCGGAGGAAGAACGCGTCCTCGATGACCTTCTTCTCGATCCGCCAGCCGGCTTCGGTGCGGACACAGGTGTCGCGGTACCAGCCGCCGCACGTGAAGAACGTCAGCGTCTCGCCCGCCGCGTCGTAGTCGCCGGCTGCGTTGGTCGGGTATCCCATCGGGTTGGTGAACGCAGTCCGGCAGCCGGCCCGGTCACCCTCGATCGTCATCAGCGTCGTACCCAGCAGGTGCTGCGTGCGCGAGAACATCGCCAGATGTGACTCGAGCCAGGGCTTCATCCGCTCGTAGCTGCCGGCGGCACCGGGCCCGCCGGTCGAGGAGTAGTCGATGACGGCGTCGGGCGTGAAGACATCGTCCAGGCGGTCCCACTCCTTGCGGTCGACTGCGTCGACGTAGGTGACGAGCACCTGTTCGATCGCCAATCGATCTCCGATCTCGCCGATGTCCATGGTCGCCGATCGTACCGAGAGCGGGCCCGTCGAGCCGGTTCCGGTCCACGGGTCGTTCTTCCCGTCTGCGCGCCGTGGGTGATGGCGTGTCCACCCTCCGTGAACTGCCGTTGGGGCGGATGTCGTCGGTTCCGCACCTGCTCTGTCGGCGACCCGCCACGATTCGTACCGTCGGTCCACTGCGGCTCGGCGAGATGAGGAAGAGAGTTCATGGCCCAGGTACCGGTGGCACGAGGTGGATCGCAGGCGACGAGTGTCGTCGGCCCCATCGTGGCGACCCTGGCCCTCGTGCTGGCGATGTTGGCGCTGGCGGCGCCGACGCCGGTGGCAGCCGAGACCGCTCCGGACGACTGCACGATCGTCGGCACCGACGGTGACGACCTGCTCGTGGGCACTCCCGGCCCCGACGTGATCTGCGGCCTCGCGGGCAACGACACCATCCGCGGCAGGGGCGGCGACGACATCATCCGGGGCGGGCCCGGCGACGACCAGCTCCACGGCGGACCCGGCAGGGACCAGATCTTCGGTGGCGCCGGTCGCGACGAACTGCTCGGCAAGCGCGGCGCGGACATCCTCCGAGGCGGCCCGGGCCCCGACGAGCTCCGCGGCGGCCGCGGCGCCGACGACCTGCGAGGCGGCAAGGGCGAGGACGTGCTCCGCGGACGTCGAGGCCACGACACGATCCGTGGCGGCGAGGGCGCGGACATCATCTTCGGCGGTCGCGGCCGCGACGTCGTCCGCGGCGGTCCCGGCGCGGATCGGATCTGGGGCGGCAAGGGCGACGACGACCTGCGGGGCAACGCGGGACACGACGTGATCTACGGCAACGGCGGCACCGACCGGATCATCGGTGGGTCCGGGACCGATCTGGTGGGACCTGGCAGCACGATCCGCTGAGCGCGGACCGATCCGGCGGGAACGAGTGGCCCGGGTGTTCGGAACCGGGCCACGACGCGTCCGCGCGCAGACGATCTTCGAGTCCCGGTCGCCCCCGTACTCGTCGCGCAGGATCCGCGTGTAGAGCGTGGCGGGGGGATGGCGCGGGGGCTC